>DASQHF010000193.1:0-11674 GCA_035632215.1 Micropepsaceae bacterium
TCCACACCGGCACCTTCACTTTGAGCAAAGGGATGCGCGGAACGGTTAAGGGAGCCTCCTCGAACAGCGGATCGGCGATCAGCTCCGCTTCGGGGAGAAGCGTCCGCGCCGAATCCTTCGCCCGCGGAGCGCCGCTGGTGAACACCGCATTCAGGCCCTTGACGAGGTCGAAGAGCTCCTCAGGCGGAGCGCTGTTCGGATCGAGACCGGCATCCTGATAGAGGTCGAGATAGCGTTCGAAGCCATGATGGCTCGTGCGCGGGGCACTTGGCATGGCGGGCCTGCCGTGGCGCACCAGGATGATGCGCAACCCTGCGAGCATGGAGCGGATAGGCTGCCGGGATACGCTCTCGTCAGTCGCCAAGGTCATCAAGCACGCTGATCGGCCAATGCACGAACTACGATATGGCAGGGACGCTCGCTGGCGAAAGGCAAAGTTTTGACCCGCGGCTAGATTTTCCGCTGGACAGACCATCAAAGCGGATCGGGGAGAGCGATGCCGCCCTCCCCGATCGATTGGTCCCCAAAGTTGCGATCGACGATTCGACCGCTGCTGCAATCAGAACAATATGCCGGTTTCGAACATGCCCCGGACTTGGCTCGTTGCGTTGCCAATCGGCCCGATACCAGTGCCGGGAAAGAAGCCGCCCTCGCCGTCAGACGTAGCATGGACGATACCAGAAGCGCTGACGTACCCCATCTCTGCGCGTGCAAAGAACTGATGGTACTGGAAGGTAGGCGTAACGGTGATCGAGAAAGCGCTGCTCTTGGGCCCATAGAGAAAATTGACGCCATCTCCGCTCGTGGTGATGTATTCGACGCGCCCGGCGATCTTCCAGTTGTCGTTGAATGAAAAGCTCGCGAGGACAGCACCGCCATAGGCCGAGCCGTCAGTAGGAATTCCGTGAGCGAGGTCCTTGGAGACATGCTGGTATTGGAAATAGGGGCTGATAACCAATGGCCCCGCGCTGTGCGTGAAGATGACGTTGAAAATCGAACTATTGTTCTGAAGGAACGGCGTCGCGGAGCCGGCAAACCCGGTATGTCCGAAGTTTCCGCCCGCGGCAAAGGCAAGCGTATTCTCCATATCGATGGTCCATGACACCAAGCCGGAGGCCCAGTTGTAACGATCGGAATAATATCCGTCGTTCAAGGAGGCCGAGACCGAAATCGGCCCTTGCGAGAAGTTGACCTGAACGCCCCGGCTGACCGCGGGCTCTTCATCCCATAAGAGGCCGCGCTGAATGTTCATGTTCTCGAATGTAAAGGTGTATTCGTCGCCGATGAGCGTCGGCAGCTTGCCAGCCTGAATGGAGAATTGATCATTCAGGGCGAGCTTGACGAAAGCTTGCGGCACGGTGCCCCAGAGGAGGTTCATGGCGACACTCGATTTCGCCCAAGGGAAGCCGAGGTTGGGAACGGAGTAGGCGCCCGCCTGAATGAAATATTGAAAGACCCCATCTATCTTCTGGACAAAGACCTGACCGTTGGCCAAGTCGAAACCTCCGGTATTGTCGTTGACCCCAGGGGCCTTGGTGGCTTGGTCCTGGACGTATGCCAAGCCTGTCACCGCGCCGGTGACGTAGACCTTCTCGCCCAAGGGACCGAGGTCAAGCGTCAGCGGGTTGGGGTTGACCGCCAAGGGGCCAGCCATCGCCGGCATCGCAGGCGGCGGGGGAGGCATCATCATCATCATGGGTGGCATGTCTTGGGCGTTGGCTGCGGCCGCCCCACCCATCAACAAAGCCGCCAAACCGAGCCCGCGAAGCCCCAAACCCCACGCCGTTCGGTTTTTCGACGGCGAATTGCGCTTGCGATTTTTGTCCCTGCGCTGAGCCTTGCGCTCAGCCTCTAATGCCCCCTGCACGGTAGGAAATCCGAATTTTTTCAAGATGTTATCCATGGTCACCCCCGGATGTGTTGATGCGATTGCGCGAGACGCGAACCATGTTGCTGCGCAGCAAGGCGCATGCCATTTGTTAAGTTCTTATGAATTCAATGCCCTAGGTCGAAACCGACCGAGCCCCGCGCAGCCGACAGCCTAAATTTTGTGCAGAAGGCCACAAATTGGCGGCGGACGCCTGCTTAATAGGCAGAGTGGTCGCTCGCGTGAATAAGACCGCGGATGATCCGGTAGAGGAACCACACGAACAGAACCGGCCACAGGGCAAGCGTTAAAACAATCGGCAACGAGAGCAGCGACACCGCCGGCCAGACGAAGTGCCCGGACAAGATGAGGCCGATCGACACTGGAAACAGCAGCGCATAGAGCATGAAGCCGGCAAACGTCCCCAGCAGCATCACCCAGAACACCGTGATCAAATTGCCGAAGTGGCTGTACCAGATCGTGCCCCGCGCCTCGTCGCGCTTGATGTAGGCGATGAGGACCCCGGCAACGGCGGTCAGGCCGTTAAAGATCGCCATCAGGAACAAAATGTAGCCGACGATAGCGAGCGTGCGCAGGCTCGTCTCGGACCTTATCGGGGTTGCTTGGCTGTCGTCGCTCATCCGCTGCTCCCTTAGCACCGGAGATATGAGGACAGAGGCAAGCGCGCGCAAGGCGGCATCATCGCGGGATTGATCCCGTGCCCCTCACCCCCTATCGAGGACGGACCTTAGGAGAATCGCATGGTCGATTGGGGCGCCAAGTTGAAGCGCGAGCTGACACGGCCGTTTCGCGCGCTTTCAGCTGCGCCGCCTTTACCCCTGGATCTCTCGCCCTTCCAGAAGGAACTCGTCGCGAAGGTTCGTCCCTACACCATGACCTCGCCCGAGCGGATCGCGGTCCTGGAAGCGGCGGTACGCCATGTGATCGGCCAGAACTATCCCGGATCGTTTGTCGAATGCGGCGTCGCTAAAGGCGGCTCGACGATGGCGATGGCCTACACGCTCAAAGACCTCGGCGTCAGCGATCGCGATCTTTATCTCTATGACACCTTCGAGGGCATGCCCGAGCCTGACGAGGTCGACCGCGGGCGCTTCGGCGAAAGTGCGGCCAAGAGCTGGCGCAAGGGGCAGGACCGGAGCGGCGGCGCCTGGATCCGTCATGGCGTCGACGAAGTCCGCGCCAATCTCTCCGCCACCGGTTATCCCGAGGCGCGGCTCCATTTCATCAAGGGCAAGGTCGAGGAGACGTTGCCCAAGAACGCGCCCGAAGGCGCGATCGCTCTCCTTCGCCTCGACACCGACTGGCATGCTTCGACCAAGGCCGAGCTCGACTGGCTTTATCCGAAGCTCGTCCGCGGCGGGATCGTGATCGTCGACGATTATTTCCGCTGGCAGGGCGCGCGCAAGGCAGTGGACGACTACGTCGCGCTCCACAAGCTGCCGATCTTCTTTTCGCGCATCGACGACGCGTCGGTGATAGCGGTGAAGCCGTAAGAAGCGTTAGAGCAGCTCCTTCACGGTCTCAGACGGACGACAGAGCTTGACCGCGTCGCCGGCAACGACGATCGGACGATTGATCAGGATCGGATGCGCAGCCATCGCGTCCAAGAGCGCGCTTTCCGAGGACTTCTCCTTATCGAGGCCGAGCTCTGCCGCAAGCGGCTCCTTCCAGCGCAAGACTTCGCGCGCGTTTGCACCCATGCGCTTAATGAGACGCTGTAGCTCGGCGCGGCTGGGGGGCGTCTTCAGATATTCGATGATCTCGGGCTCGGCTCCGCTCTCCCGGATGAACCCGAGCACGTTGCGCGAAGTCTGACAGCGCGGATTGTGATAGATCGTGATCTTCGCGGCCATGATCTCCTCCGAAAGGAAGAGATTTAGAGCGCGTCAGGCGAGGATGTCGAGCGTCGATTTCCACATCTCGTCGGCCGTCTTTAGGACAGCCACATTCGCCTTGAACTCAAGCGACGCGAGCTTCGCCTCGACGAGATTTTGGGCAAGATCCGCTTCCGGCTTTTGCGCGATGCGGCTTGCCGCGGCTTGAAAGCGCGCGGTACTCGCAGTGATGCCGGAGATGGCGCTCGAGAAGATATCGCTCATGAGGGCGATACTGCCGCCGGCACCCTGAGAAACTTTAAGCGAATTTCGGAAGATTTGACTCAAACTTGAATAATCAGGGTGGCGCGATCGCGCCGCCGAGCGAGGGGAAGCTCATCACCACGCGCGCCTGGCCTTTGTCGCGCACCGTGACCTTGCTCATCTGCTTGATGCCTTCAGTCTCCGCCGTCACGCTGTAGGCGCCCGGCATCACGCGGAACAAGATCCATGGCCCGCCGCAATTGACGGAAGCGAGCTCCTCGTCGCCCTTGATCAGCGTCACCACCGTGTCGCCGAGGAACTGCCCGTCCTTTCCGACGAGCTCTATCTTCAAGGGAAAGTCCTTCCAGCGCGGATCGTTGCGCGAGTCCGCGCCGATGCCGGTGCAGGCTACTTCAATCGCTCGCATGCTCACCGGGGTGTCGAAAGGCAATGCCGGCGGCGGAGGCGGTTTGTCCTGCGCAACCGCAGGGGCTGCAATAGCGGATAAGAGGATCACAACCAAAGGTCTCATGATCGCCCTCCTCGAAATCGACTCGATGCAATTACAACGCTAACGCCGCATAGGGGCAAGATCGTGATCAAATGAGAACGCGCGCGGGACTTTTCTAATCCCGCGCGCGCTGCACCGCTCGAGACGCATTCTAGGCGGCGCTAGACCTATTGGCTCGAAGCCACGCGGTCCTCCGCGCCGCCCGCATTCGGGAAGCGGACGATCGCATGTCCGGGGACCTTCATGGTCATGTCCCGGTGCCCGCCCTCGGCCACGTCCATGCTGAGCTGGTACGTGCCGGCGGGCAGCTTCATCAGCACCCAGGGCCCCGGGCAATGAACCGACAGATTCACGCCATTGCCGCTGACGCTGATCTTCTCGTCGCCCAGGTACTGGCCGTCCTTGCCGACGAATTCGAGGCGCATCGGATAGGCGCTCCATCTCGCGTCCTGCCGCGAATCGAGCCCGGTTCCATCGCAGATGGTTTCGATGCCGGCGACCGTTACCGGAGTATTCTCGGGGGCAAAATCGCTCTGCGCCCACGCCGCGCCGGCGGCCAGCGCGGAGCCGAACAACAAGGCTGTGATTGCCTGTATTTTCATGACAGACCTCCTAAAGCACGCGTCCCCAGGCCCACCGTGCATGCGCGCACTTCAGTAAGGAAAACTCCCGGCCAAGGCCGGGGTTCCCATGGGAACCTTGCCGGGAGCTTTCCTGTGGCTTGAGTTTCTTGGGTTTTTCTATATGCTCCCCGTCCGCAACGGCGTCCGTTCGACGAAGCGCGCTTGTTTTGCCTCCGACCGCCTACAGCGCGCCTGGACGAGACAGCCTAACTTCCGAAGTCGATGGCCCCGAAGCACCGCCAAAGCATATCGCTCGGCGGAAGAGAGCCATTGAGGAGCAAACATGGCGATTGGAACAGTGAAGTTTTTCAACACGGCGAAGGGCTATGGCTTCATTTCGCCGGAAGGTGGCGGCAAGGATGTGTTCGTGCACGCGACCGCGGTTGAAGCGGCAGGCATGCGCACTCTGAACGAGGGCCAGAAGGTCGCGTTCGACATCCAGCCCGATGCGCGCGGCGCAAAGGCGGTGAATCTCCGGTCGGCCTAGGTCTGAAAATCTTTACGGATACGGGCGGCGCGGGGAGACCCTCGCCGCCCGTAGCTTTTTCGGGGGTCAAGTCATGCTTGTGCTTCACGACATGCACATTTCGGGAAATTCCTACAAAGTCAGGCTTGCGGCACGTCAGCTCGGGATTGCGCTCGTGCTCAAGGAATATCCGCTCGAGGCACGCCTCACGCGAAAGCCCGAGTTCCTAAAGAAGAACCCGAACGGCCGCGTGCCGCTTCTCGAACTCGAGGATGGCCGATGCTTGGCCGAGTCGGGCGCCATCCTCATTTATCTCGCCGAAGGTTCGCATCTGATCCCCAAGGATCGATGGGCCCGCGCAAAGATGCTCGAATGGATGTTCTTTGAGCAATACGAGCATGAGCCGACAATCGCGGTCGCGCGGCGCTGGCTGAGTCACGAGCCGAAGGAGGAGCTGGAGAAGAGGCGCGCGCTTGTTCCCGAATGGCACGCGAAAGGAAACGCCGCGCTTTCGGTGATGGAGAAGCGGCTCCAGGCTCACGCCTGGTTCGCGGGCGATGATTATTCGATCGCCGATATCGCGCTCTATGCGTATACGCATTGCGCCGAAGAGGGTGGATTTAATTTGCGCGATTATCCCGCGGTCTCTGCCTGGCTCGAGCGCGTGGCCGCGCAGCCCAACCACATCCCGATGAGCGAGACTTGGTGAGCCCCATGATCGAGGTAAACGGCGAGTTCTGTTTTCTCTATTCGACGTTCCCTGACGCGGACGCGGCGTTGAAGGCGGCGCGTGTTTTGATCGACAAGAATCTTGCCGCCTGCGTGAACGTCTATCCGCCGATGACGAGCGTCTATGTCTGGGAAGGCAAGCGCGAGGAGAGCGTGGAGGTCGCGGCCTTCATTAAGACGCGGCGCGCCCTCGTGAACGACGCGATCGAGGTAGCGCGCGCGATTCATCCGTACACAGTGCCGTGCTTCCTGGTGCTGCCCATCGAGGGTGGCAATGCCGACTATCTCGCCTGGGCGCGCGCGCAAACGAATCCGAAAGTCGCGGTGTAAATAGGGGTTGTCATTCCGTCTTTGCTGCTTAAGTCGCCGCCAATCGCGAAGCGACGAGACGCTGGACGGCCGGATTGGAGCCCATGGTCATGTGGTGACTCTCGATGGTCACCGTCTCGACATGCGGCGCGGCTGCGGCCACGCAAGCGCGCCAATCGACGACGCCATCAATGGGACTGACGACCGCGGTGACCGGAACCGGCGGCGGCTCGGCAACGGATCGGAGATCGGCGCGCGCCCGCGGCTCCCAGCTCCACGCCGCAAACTGCGCCAGCGGCGCCAAAGGCGACGGCACCGGAATCCGGATCGGGCTCCCCAGCGTGACGATGCGCGCGACGCAGCCGGGATGACGTTTGGCCATCTCGCGCGCCATGGTGCCCCCGAGGCTTAAACCCACGAGCGACACGGTCCGACCGTGGCGTTCGCACATATCCATCAGCCGCCGTTCAAAGTAAGCGAAAGCGGTGCGGGTCGGACCGTAATTGGTGCCGCAATTCCACGACGCGACCGCGAATCCCTGGCGCTTCAAGAATTGCCGCAGGCGAGCAGTAGAGAATTCCGGAGCACAGAAGCCCGGGAGCACGATGATGGGCTGGCCGGCGCCTCTCGCCGCGTCATCGGGGAAAGGCGGCGGCGCGAGACTCACTCGCGCCAGCGCATTCACCTCGCGCGCGAACGTCGCCACCGATACCGGCGAACCTGCTTCCGGCCACACCGCAAAAACCTGCGCATTCGCCATTAGCGATACTCACGCGTTAGGCGACAAATCCTACGAGCTTGCGAACTTCGCTCATGACCGGCCCGGCGATCGCCAGCGCGCGGGCCGAACCCGTCTTCAGCACGCGATCGATCTCGGCCTCATCCGACAACAGCCGCCGCATCTCGTCGGCGATCGGGGTGAGCTTCGCCACCGCCAAATCCGCAAGCGCATTCTTGAACACCGAGAACTGCGCGCCGGCAAATTCGCCGATCACCATGTTCGGCGAATGGTCCGCGAGCGCGGCATAGATGTTGATCAGGTTCTCCGCTTCCGGACGGCCCTTGAGCTCGTCGGGGTTCGCCGGCATCGGGTTGGGATCGGTGCGGGCTTTGCGGATCTTCTGCGCGATCGCGTCGGCATCGTCGGTCAAGTTGATGCGCGAATAATCGGACTCGTCCGATTTCGACATCTTCTTCTGCCCGTCGCGCAAGCTCATGACACGGGTGCCCGGCCCGGTGATCACCGGCTCGGGAAGTGGGAAGAAATCGGGCGCATTGAAGTCGTTGTTGAACTTCTGCGCGATGTCGCGCGAAAGCTCGAGGTGCTGCTTCTGGTCCTCGCCCACCGGAACATGGGTCGAGCGATAGGCAAGAATGTCGGCCGCCATCAGATCGGGATAGACGAAGAGCCCGACGGACGCGTTCTCGCGATTCTTGCCCGCCTTGTCCTTGAACTGGGTCATGCGATTGAGCCAGCCGATACGAGCGACGCAGTTGAACACCCAGGCGAGCTCGGCATGTGCGCCAACTTGCGATTGATTGAAGAGGATCGAGCGGTTGGGATCGATCCCAACCGCGAGGCAGGCAGCCGTCACCTCGCGCGTCGCTTTGGCCAGCTCGGCCGGGTCCTGCCAGACCGTGATCGCATGCATGTCGACGACGCAATAGATGCAGGGCATGCGGTCTTGGAGCTTCACCCAATTCTTCATCGCGCCGAGATAGTTGCCGAGATGGAGCTTGCCGCTCGGCTGAATGCCGGAGAAGGCGAGCTGGGAATGTTTGGCGGGGTCGGCCATCGTCTTACCCGGAAGCGAAAAGGCCGCGCCTTATCGCCGAGGCAGAGCCCTACATCAAGGGCCGTCGAGCGCCTTCATCAGCCGCTCCTCGAGAGCGGCCAAGCGTTCGGGATGCGTCACCTTGTGGCCGAAGACATCGCGCACATAGAAGGTATCCACCGCGAGCTCGCCATAGGTCACAACGACCGCGGACGAGATGCTCAAGCCGGCCTGGAAAATGGCGCGGGTGATCTCGTAGAGGAGCCCGACGCGGTCCAAGCTCTCGACCTCGACGACGGTCGAGACGGTCGAAGCTTCATTGTCGAAGAACACCTTGGAGCGGGTCTTGAACGCGGCGGCGCGCCGTCCGGGCGCGCGCTTGGCGAGCACCGTGCGCGGCCGGATCTCCCCGGCCAAGGTCCTCGCCATGCTTGCCTTCAAGCGCTCGATGCGCCCGCCGTCGCCGAACGGACCGCCGGACGCATCCTGCACGCGGAAGACATCGAGCGCGTAGCCGTCGGAGGTGGTGAAAATTTTCGCCCCGACGATGGAGCCATTCGCCATCGAGATCGCGCCGGCAAGCCCTGAGAACAGGCCCGGGTGGTCCTGGGTGTAGATCACGATGTCGGTCACGTCGTCCGACGGATCGACCTCGGCACCGACGGCGAGCTTCTCCTGCTTCGTGTCCGCGGCATGCATGAGGCGCGCCTGGAATTCGAGCTCGTCAACGTCGAAAGCCAGCCAGTAGCTGTCATAGTGCCGTGTCAGCGCGTGCTTGCGCGCCTCTTCCGGGAGGTCCTTGAGCCGCTTGGCGAGCTCCGCCTTCGCGTCGTCGATCCGCGCGCTGCGGGCGGGCGTGGAATCGCCGCCCGACATCAGCGTGTCGGCTTCATAATAGAGCTCGCGCAGAAGCTGGCCTTTCCAGCCGTTCCAGACGCCGGGCCCGACCGCGCGGATATCGGCAACGGTCAAGATCGACAGGAGCCGAAGACGTTCGGGCGTCTGCACCACGCGGACGAAATTCCGCACCGTCTGCGGGTCGGAGACGTCACGCTTCTGCGCCGCGTCGCTCATGGTCAGATGATGGCGCACAAGCCACGACACGGTCGCGGTATCCGCGGGCGAGAGGCCAAAGCGCGGGCACATGGATTCGGCGAGCGCGCCGCCGAGCTCCGAATGATCGCCGGGAAGTCCCTTGGCCATGTCGTGGATCAGGATCGCGACGTAAAGCACTTCGCGCGACGCCACGCGCTTGACGAGATCGCTGACCAGCGGATGTTCTTTCTTGAGCTCGCCGCGCTCGATGCGCGCGAGATTGCCCACCGCCATCAGAAGATGCTCGTCCACCGTATAGTGGTGGTACATGTTGAACTGCATCAGCGCGACAACGCGGCCGAACTCCGGCACGAAGCGTCCCATGACGCCTGCCTCGTTCATGCGGCGGAGCGCGCGCTCCGGATCACGGCGAGAGGTCAGCACATCGAGGAACAAACGGTTCGCGACCGGATCGTTGCGTAAATTGTCGTCGATGAGATCGAGCTGACGGTGGACGCTTCGCAAGGTCGCAGGATGGACATCCACGCCCTTGGCGTCGGCGATCTGGAACAAGCGGATCATCGCCACCGGCTGCTCGCGGAAGAGCGCCGAGCGCGCGGCCAAGCGGCCGTTCTCGACATAAAAGTCGTCTTCGGAAGAGCGGAGCTTGAGAAAGCCCGGCAGGAGTCTGCGCAATGACGGCCGCGTTTTGCGGTTCTGCTCCTCGAGCGCAGCGCAGAAGATGCGGGTGAGATCGCCGACGTCCTTCGCCACCAGGAAGTAGCTGCGCATGAAGCGTTCGACCGCCCGGTGCAGATTGGGATCGGTATAGCCGAAGCGTTTGGCGAGCTCGGGCTGAACGTCGAAAGAGAGCCGCTCTTCGGCGCGACCCGTGAGATAGTGCAGCTGACAACGGACGGTCCACAAGAAGGCTTCGGCCTTCTGAAACGTCTTGTACTCGTCCTTGGTGAAGACGCCGTGGTGGACGAGATCGCTCGCATCTTCGACGCGATAAAGATATTTGCCGATCCAATAGAGCGTCTGGAGATCGCGCAGTCCGCCCTTGCCGTCCTTGATGTTGGGCTCGACGAGATAGCGGCTTTCGCCTTGGCGCAAATGCCGCGCGTCGCGCTCGGCGAGCTTGGCTTCGACGAAGTCCTGTCCGGTGCCCGTCGCGATGTCGCTCCAGAATTTCCGGCGCAGCTCGTCATAGAGCTCGCGGTCGCCCCAGATGTAGCGCGCTTCCAGGAGCGAGGTCCGGATGGTGATGTCCTGCTTCGCCAGGCGCACACATTCCACGATCGAACGCGTCGCATGCCCGACTTTCAAGCCAAGATCCCACAGCATATGCAGGACGAACTCGATCACGCTCTCGTCCCAAGCCGTCTCCTTGAACGGGCGGATGAAGAGGAGGTCGATGTCGGAGAAGGGCGCGAGGAAGCCGCGGCCATAGCCGCCGGTGGCGACAATCGTGAGCCGCTCGGATGTCGTCGGGTTGGGCGCGGGGTAAATGTGCCGGACGGCGAAATCGAAGATCTCCTGGATCATCGTGTCCTGGAGCGCGGAGAGCGCGCGGGCGACCGCGAGCCCCGGGCTCGCGCCCGATTCCATGTGCACCTTCACCTGCTCGCGCGCGGTTACGAAAACCGTCCGGACGCTTTCGAGCGCGGCCTTGCGCAAGCCGCCCTTGTCGCCGGTCCATGACCGCGCCAGCGCGCCTAAGTCGCGGCGGAGCGCATCCCCGTCCAAGGGCTGCGCGCGGTCCATGACCTTGGTCACCGTCTGATGGAGCGTGTCGAGGGCCATGCAATCCACTTAAGCGTCGGCTGACTGTCATACAAATGCCGAACGCAACGCCAAGGCAAGCCTTGGCTACGCTAAGCGACAGATTCTATCACGGGCTTCGACAGCCAGCCGGAGGCAGTGTAGAGAGGCCCTATGAAACAAACGCGTGCCGTTCTCGTGACCGGCGGGGCAAAGCGCCTGGGGCGCGCCATCGCACTGCATCTGGGCAAGGCCGGGTGGTCGGTCGCGGTCCATTACAACAGCTCGCAGGGCGACGCCGAGGAGACGGTCGCGATGCTGCACGAGTCGGGCACCCATGCGGCGGCTTTGAACGCAGACCTCTCGATGGAGGACGACACCCAGCGCCTGATCGAGCGGGCGCACGAATCCGTCGGGCCGCTCACCGCGCTCATCAACAACGCATCCGTGTTCGAAGCCGACACCATCTCGACCATGACGCGCGAGTCCTGGACGA
>DASQHF010000194.1:0-5907 GCA_035632215.1 Micropepsaceae bacterium
CCGGCGCAATCGCGATCTCGGCCAAGATCGAGGAAGAACTGACACAGCTTCCCGAAGGAGAGCGCGACGAGTTCCTGTCGAGCCTCGGGCTAAAAGAGCCGGGTTTGAACCGGTTGATCCGCGCCGGATACGACCTCTTGGGCCTGATCACGTTTTTCACCGCGGGCCCGAAGGAAGCGCGCGCCTGGACGGTGGAGAAAGGGGCGCGCGCACCGCGCGCGGCGGGCGTCATCCATTCGGACTTCGAGAAAGGCTTCATCCGCGCCGAAACGATCGCCTATGACGATTACATCGCCGGAAACGGCGAGGCCGGTGCGCGCGAGGCGGGGAAATTCCGTCTCGAAGGCAAGGAGTATGTCGTCCAGGACGGCGACGTCATGCATTTCCGGTTCAATGTGTGACGCGATGAGCGAGTTCCTTTATTTCGAGGACTTTCGCCCCGGGCAGGTGTTTGCGCTCGGCTCGAGGACCATCCGCGCCGAGGAGATGACGACGTTCGCGCGCGAATTCGATCCGCAACCGCAGCACACCGATCCGGAAGCAGCCAAGCGGTCTCTTCTCGGGGGGCTTGCAGCGAGCGGCTGGTATCTCTGCGCCTTCGCGATGCGGATGATCGTGGACGAGCTCTTTGCCCGCGCGGATTCGCGCGGCTCGCCAGGGGTGGAGGAAATCCAGTGGCGCCGACCGGTGCTCGCGGGCGATGCACTCAGGGGCGAGGGCGAAGTCTTGGAGACGCGCCCCTCCTCGCGGCCCGACCGAGGCTTCGTGCGGCTCCGCTTCGGTCTCTGGCGCGATGATGAGCGGGTGATGATGTTCACCTGTTCGGTGATGTTCGGCCGCAGGTCAGCGAGTTCGGGATAGGCCGATGTATTTCGAAGACGCGCCGCTCAACGTCAAAACCGTTCTCGGCTCCTACACCTTCACCGAGGAGAACATCATCGCGTTCGCGCGCGCTTACGATCCGCAAGCGTTCCATATCGACAAGGAAGCGGCCGAGAAGAGTCCTTATCGCGGGCTGATCGCATCGGGCTGGCACACGGCCGCGGTATGGATGAAGCTGATGCTGGAGGCGCGGCGGCGGCGCATTGCCGCGGGCGAGGAGAAGACCCAGGACAATTTCGTCTCGCCGGGCGTGCGCGATCTGAAATGGCTGAAGCCCGTGCGGCCGGGCACGACGCTCACCTACACGAACGAATCCGTCGCCAAGCGCGATTGGCCCTCGCGGCCCGGGTTCGGGCTGATCGAGGGCATCAACGAAGCGCGCGACGAGAACGGCGAACTTTATTACAGCTTCGTCAATCGCGTCTTGATCGCGCGCCGGCCCGTGTAACTAAATCTTTCCGCCGAGCGCCTTGTAAGCCGCATCGACATTCGTCGGCATGCGCTCCTGATTCCCGAAGCTCGCATATTCGGGCATCTTCACTTCCTTCTTGATGTCGTCGAGCGATTTGCCTTGGCGCATCAGCGCGCCGACACGTTGCTCGAGCAGCGCGTAATATTTTTCGCCGTCGTCGAAAATCTTCGTCGTGCCGGGCGTGCCGTGACCGGGAACCACGTGCTCGGGGTTCAGCGCGCGCAGCATTTTTCCGGCCGCGAGAATGTCGGGAATGGTAACGAAGGGCCGCAGGATGTTGATCTGATTGACCACGAAAGCGGAAGCCGAGAACACGACCCGTTCTTTGGGGAGCCAGACCGCCGTGTCGCACTCGCTATGAACGCCCTTCATGTAGGTAAGCTGGATCTCCTTGCCGCCGAAATTGATTGCCATCTTGTCGCGATACTCGATATGCGGCGCAATGAATTTGTAGCCTTCGAGCGCCGCCTTCATCTCAGGCGAGGTTGCGGCCGCGCGTTGGATGCGGTCTGGCGCCGCGCGCTCGGCAGCGCGCATCGATTCGCCGCAGCCCGCCGCGGCGATGACGACGGCGTCCGGGAAAACGAAATGGCCGGTGGTGTGATCGCCGTGCGGCTCGGTGTCGATGACGAGGCGCACCGGCATCGAGGTGAGCTTCTTCACCGTCGCCATGATGTCGCGCGACTCGATCGGGTTCTGCCCGGTGTCCACCACGACGACGCCTTCGGTCGTCAGGATGATGCCGCTGTTCGAGTCGAAGCCCTTGCCGGTGTGGACATAGACGCCATCGGCGAGCTTCTGCACGCGGGGCCCCAAATCCTGGGCGAACGCGGTGCCCGCGAAAACGAGCGCGCCGAACGCGAACAGCGAGCCGATTGTCCTGGTCCTCATCGATCTCCTCCCGTTTCTTAGATTTCCGCAGTCTATTCCCTTGTGCGAGGCGGTTCAAAGAATGCCTCTGCACGCCGAGACGAGTTGGTCTATATAGGCGCCGAATTCGCAGGGATACGCCGATGAGCGACACCGTCGATGCCCTGATCGTCGATCTGCTGGAACATGTCGCGGCCGAAGATCGCCCCTATGAGGAGGTGATCGAAGCCTGGCACACGCACTGCCCGCGGCTTCCCGTGTGGGAAGAGGCAACCGAGCGCGGGCTCGTCACGCGGGTGCGCTTAAACGGCCATGCCGTGGTGCGGATCACGCCCAAGGGCGCCGCGATACTCAAAGCGAAGCGATCAGCGCGAGGGTGATGCTACGGTGATTTCGTGCTGAGGATTCGATAAAGTAGCCTGTCGCACGCGGCACAAGGAGACCACCATGCAACGGTTTCTCGGCTCCACGACAACCCTTGTGCTTGCCGCAATCACTGTCAGCGGTCTCATGTCGGTTGCTGTCATCACGGCGACCTCGGCGCAAGCGCCTGCGCAGGTTCCGAAGACCGCCTGGGGCGAACCAGACCTCCAGGGCATCTGGACCGACGAAACCGACACGCCGCTCCAGCGTTCGCCCAAATTCGGCGACAAGGAATTCTTCACCGAGGCCGAGCGCGCCGACTTGGACCGGCAGCGTTCGGCGATGCAGGGCCGCGACAAGCGCGCCGAGCGCGGCACGATCGCCGACGTCGCCGGCGCCTACAACGACGCGTTCACGCCCAAGAAGCGCACCGGCACGCGCACGTCGCGCATCGTCGATCCGAAGAACGGCCGGCTGCCGCCGATGACGCCCGAGGCGCAGAAGATGGCGACCGCCGAACGCGAATTCCGTCTCGTGCTGTTGCAGGCGACCGAAGCCTGCAAGAACAAGGAGGCGGATTGCAAAGGCGGCACGTACACTCCCAAGCCCTCGGCCAAATACGAAGACCCGCCGCCGCGCTTCAACACCGCGACCATCAATCGCTACAACAATCCGGAAGACGGCTCGCTCGCGGTCCGTTGTTTGATGGGCGGCTTGCCGGAAGCGGGCACGCTCGGCGCGATCGCCGATCGCATCAGCTTCCGCCGCATCGTGCAGACGCCGGGCGGCATCACGATGTTCTACGACGTCGGCCAGGGCCAGGGCTGGCAGCGAAACATCGTCATGGACGGGCGTCCGCATCTGCCCGCCAATATCCGCCAGTGGTATGGCGACTCACGCGGGCACTGGGAAGGCAACACGCTTGTCATCGACGTGACGAATTTTTCCCCCAAGACCGACTTCCAGGGCTCGCGTCAGAATCTGCATCTGGTGGAGCGCTGGACGCGCACCGGTCCGAAGACGATGGACTACAGCGTGACCGTGGACGATCCAAGCGTGTGGACGCAGCCCTGGACGGCCAAGCAGGAATTCACGCTCCAAAGCAACGAAGAAAACCGGATCTATCCCGAGCCGCGCTGCATCGAGGGGAATTACGGCTTGCCCGGACTGCTGCACGGACATCGGATCCAAGAAGCGGAGTTCGCAAAAGGGAAGGGCGTCGATCCGCGCACCATCACGACGGTCGGTGGCGGCAACGACGAGCCCGACCCGCTCCAGTAAACAGACGGATCACCCGAGCCGCATCTTGAGCTCGTTGAGACGGTCGAGCTGCATCTGGATTTTCGGGACGCTTCGCTCGGCAAAGTCCTTCAAGTCGTGATCGTCTCCGGCACGCGAATAGCCCTGCGCCAATGCCAAGGACTGCTCGAGAGAGGCGATCTGCTGGGCGATGAAGCGCCGGTCGAATTCCTCGCCATTGGTGGGGATAAGCTCATCGATTACGAACATGTCGCGGGGGAAGACGCCTGAGGGCAGAACGACACCGGGTTCGGTCTTCATCAGAAGCCATTTCAGCCGACTGTTGGTTTCGGTGGATTCCTCCCACAGCAAGCGACCGAACTCTCTCAACTCCGGCGAGGACGATTTCTTCATGGCGAGACTGCCGGCCGCGGCGCGGTAATTGTCGGCAGCGACGACTGCGTCGACAAAATGAAGCTGGTTTGTAGCTGCCCAGGAAAGTCGCTGAGAGTCGTGCTTGGCAGCACAACCCGCAAGCAGAAGGACGACGGCGGTCATGCCTAAGGTCCTCATGCGGTAACGATGCGACATCGGTTTCTCACTCGATTAAACGGTACGGTCCGTGAACGCGTTCCGAGGAGTCGGACTTAAGGCTTACGCTCCACAACCAGAGCTGTTCCTGTTAGTGTCGGAGCACGCTCAGGGAGGGATCACATGACCAATGACACGAACAGGCGCGAATTTGTGCAAGCGGCGGGATTGGCGGCCGGACTGATGGCGGCTGCCGCGCCGGTGACCGCGGCCGCTCAGCCGCAGGCGCAGCCCAGGACGATGGGCGCGCGCTTCCGCGCGCTGATGAATGGGCCCGAGCCGCTGATCTGCGCCAACGCGTACGATCTCATGACGGCTCGTCTGATCGAGGCTCACGGATTCAAAGGCGTGTTTGTCGGCAGCAGCGCCACCAACCAAGAATTGGTCGCGCTTCCCGACCAGGCGATCGTCACCGTGGGCGAGATTATCAACTACGACATCGTCATCGCCCAGAACGTCGATATTCCGATCGTCGCGGATGTCGACGATTTCGGCGCCACGCCCTTGAATGTCTACCGCTTCGCTAAGCAGTCGGAGAGGGGCGGCATCGCCTGCGCGGCCTTCGATGACCGGATGCCCTTGAACCGCGCCACCGGCTATGCCGTTCCGGGTGTCCTTCCCAAGGCCCGCATGATCGACAACATCCATGCCGCGGCCGACGCGCGGACGGATATGGTTCTTGTCGCGCGCTGCCTCGCGCCGACTCCGAACAAATCCTACACCGAGATGCTCGATCGTGCGGCAGCCTACGCCGAAGCCGGTGCCGACCTCGTCTGGATAGGACTGCCGACACCGCAGGACTATGTGAAGGCGGCCGACATGATCAAGAAGCCGCTCTTCGGCGTGATCGGCGGCGCGAATTTGCCGGCGACCGCGGCCGCCATGAAGGCAGCCCGGATCACCGTGGGCCAGACCGGACCTGTGGTGAATATCGCCTTGGGCGCCGTCGACAAGGCGTTGACTGAGTTGACAGCCACCGGTCGGATGGTCGAAGCGCAAAAGGGCAGTTTGAACCGGGCAATGTCGGACAAGATCGAACAAGTCGAAGAGCTCAACGCGCGTGCAGCCAAGTACAATTTGCCTAAGGGCTCGGCGACGGAACGATAAAAAAACAATCTGTCATTCCCGGCCGAGCGCGAACTGCATCGCGGTTCGTGCGAGGGGAAGGGAACCCAGATGCTCCTGGGTCCCCTTCCCTCGCCGCGCTTCGCGCGGCTCGCCGGGGATGACAAACGCTTAGGTCAGGAGCCGTTTATTTATCGCTGACCGGAATCGCGATGGTCACGCGGTCTTCATTGCCGATGACGCGCGTGATGTGGCCCTTGCCGGTCAAGTCTTCGGCGAGATCGACGCTGCCGGGTCCGAGCTCGATCTTGGTCCCGTCGATGAGCTCGACCTCGCCGTGTCCGCTCAAGGTGATGACATATTGCCGGCGCGGCGCGACGTGCCAGTCGGCGACACGGCCCGGTGGCGCGCGGCGAAGCTCCGCC
>DASQHF010000195.1:0-8870 GCA_035632215.1 Micropepsaceae bacterium
ATTCGGAATAGCCGACATGTCGGCAGCAACCGCGGGAAAGAGGGCCAGCGCGCAGGCGAACGCCGAAGCCGAGCAAACGATGGCGGTGGTCCTCATTCCCTCTTCTCCTGCGTGCTGAAATCGAACTCTGTCTTAGCAGAAAATGGCTATCAGAAATCCGGCTTGTCGGCGGTGGGGATGGGAAGCGGCGCACCGCCGAAATAGGAGACATTGTTCTCGGCACAGCTCGCCTCGAGCATCGGTCCCGCAACCGCGGCCGAGCTCGTCGAATCGTTCGCCGCGACGAGCACGTTCTCGGATTTTTGCGGCTCGGCGCGGCGATAGCGCTGGATTGCGTTCCACGGAAGCGTGAACGCGCCCGGATCGTCGACGTGGATATCGACTTGAAGCGTCTTGCCGCCATCGACGAGATGCCAGCGCTCGATCACGTGCAGCCTGGCGGTGTGCGGTGTGAGGAATCCGTCGATGTAGGTCTTGTCGTTCAAGCCGATCGTATCGACGACGAGCGTGTCCCCGTCGTAGCGGCCGGTGGATTCTCCGTACCAGGAGGGTTTTGGGTTCGCCGAATGCGGCACGTCGATGTGTATCCGGCGGACCTGGTGGTCGCCCTGCCAGATCATGACGACCTCGCGCGGGGTCTGAAGGATATAGATCGGCTGAACGCCATAGAGCATGAAGCCCGGGATCCCGCGCGGCCAGCAGCTCTGCTGCGGGCCGAAGCCGGGCTTGCCCGAGAGGATCTCCTCGTTGCGCTTTTCCAATTTCTCCCGTGTCCAGTCCTGGAGAACGGGATTGGAAAGATCGGCAACGGGAAAAGTCGGCTGACGGCCGGTCAAACGGAGGTCGTCATTGGTGATCGTGGGATGTGCAGGATCGCTCATCACGGGACCGGCGCCGCTTAACGGCGGTTTGAACTCGGCGCCGCCGATCCGGATCCAGCCGACGTTCGCATTCGGCGCGAAGTCGGGCGGCACCCAGAGGACGGGACCGCGTTGCGCCGCATCCGCCGCGCTGATGCAGAGCACAGCGGCCGTAGCGCAAATCGTAACAAGTTTCGACATCAGGAAATCCGGCCAAATCGACAAAACAGTATAACTCGCCCCATCTAGTAGTGAGCCCAAATTCTTCGAATAGGGAAACCAAGGGAATTCGCGAGCGCGCTTTCCTGCATGGGTGCCAAGTCGGGGACGTTTGGATTCACTGCTTCAAGAACAAAGCGCCCAAATCCGCAGGGCCAATCGTAGCGAAGATCGTTAAGTGACGTAGCGAATCCGCAACAGGGGGTGACAACCGTTAGGTCCTGAAAAGAGCTTTTGTGTGCTTTTCCCATCGCTTCCGACCACCATGAGTCGGCATCTGCCCCGCAGTTCGGGCAAGTTACAGAAGACAAGTTCGCGCCCGCGTCGACAAAAACTGTCTTGTCGTGAAACGTCGCCGTCACCTCTCCCAGCGCTTTGGGCACGAAGGACCTTAGGAGGAGAACAGCTTGTTCAGCCGCTTCCGCACTAGGAGTCGACTGCGGATTCGAAGGAACGAAACGCAAAAAATTATCGGACATCGTTGTGAGCGACTTGCTTCAAAAATCGGGCTTGTCGGCTTGAGGGATTGGCGCAAGCCCCTGGTTGAAATGGTCGGTGTTGTTCTCGGCGCAGACCATTTCGTGCAGGGGCACCTCGCCAGACCGCTGGTCGCGCTTGTAACGCTGGACGGCGGTCCAGGGCATGGTGAAGGCGCCCCGATCCTCGACGCGCGCCCGAACCTCCAGCGCATTGCCATTATCGATCATCCTGAAGCGCTCGACGACATGAAGCGCGGTCGTGTGCGGCGTGCGGTAATTGTCGACATAGGTCTTGTCGTTCAAGCCGATCGTATCGACGACGAGCGTGTCTCCGCCTTCGTAATGGCCGATGGATTCTCCGTACCAGGAGGGTTTGGGGTGCTCGCTATGAGGCACGTTCAGATAGATGCGGCGGAGCTGGAAGTCCTGCCCCCAGGTCATGATGACCTCTTTCTCCGTCTGGATGATGAAGATGGGATGCACGGGATAAAGCAGGAAACCCGGCACGCCATGCGGCCAGCAGCGCGAGCGCGCGGTGAAGCCGACTTTGCCGGCCATCACCGCGTCATTTTCTCGCTTCATCTGGGCAATGACCCAGGGCTGGAGGATCTGGTTCGAGAGATCGGCGATTTTTGGCGTCTCCTGGGGGAAGAGCGCGTTGGTGAAATAGGGATGTGCCGGATCGGCCTTGACCGGACCAGGACCAGACTCCGGCTGGATGAACTCATCGCCGGGAGGTTTCAGCCAGCCGGTGATGCTGTCGGGCGCGAAATTCGGGATTCTTTCCTTCTCGGCGGCGAGCGCCGGAAGAAACAGCGCAGCGGTAAACACGACTGCCGCACCACAGAGCGAGCTTGTCGCGACGCTCATCACTTCAGGCCCTTCAGCTCGAACGCAGCACCGTCATATTCGTCCGTCGTGTAGGAACAGATTTTCAGCGCTTCCTCGAACAGCGGTTTTGCTCCCGCCAAATTCCGCCGCAGCAGCTGGTACTCGCCGATATAGAACGTGGCCTCGCAAGCTTGTTCCTTCTGCGCATCCTCCTCGCCCTTGGGTGTTTCGGCGCGGACTTGCTCGATCGTCCTTCTGCCGAGGTAGAGACCGAGCACCGCGCCGGGCCACTTGGCAAGATCGAAGCTTTCCGCGTTCGCCATGAACTCGCCCCGGTCGGCAACGCCGCCCTTCGCGCGCGAAAGATGCAGCCACAGAACGGCATAGGCGTCTTTCGGGTCGAGCTCGACCGCGCGCGCGAAATCGACCGCGGCGGCTGGAAACCGCGTCATTGCGAAATGCGCGCGACCCCGCGCGTAATAGCTTCCCGCGTAATCGGGTTTGAGCCTGAGCGCGCTGTCATATTCCGCAATCGCCTGGCGGTAATCGCCCTTGTCCTGGAAAGCATTGCCGCGATTGTGGTGCGCCAGCATGAGATTTTGCGGCGAGAGGTCGCCCGCAGCGATCGCGGTACCAAAGCGGCGGATGGCTTCGTCGTAATCGCCGTGCTGAGCGGCGATCATGGCCGCTCCCGCGTCGTCCAGCCCGCTCGCGCTCGCCGCTTGCGGCAAGCCGAGCGCGAGCAGAGCCGAGAGATAAAGAGCCCGGTGCTTCACTTCTTGACGTATTTGTAGACTTCCATCGCGGGCACGGCCGCGGCGTAGATCGTCCCGTGGGAGTCGACGGCGACGCCTTCGGGCGGGGGCAGCTTCGGATCGGAGACGGGCGGCGGCGGGACGTAGAACTGCACCTTGCCATCCTTGACGCTTCCGCCGCGGATGCCACGCTTGCAGCCGGGATTGTTGGTGTCCTTGCCGGGCGCGTCTTCGGATTCGGAATCCGACACATAGAGCATGTCGTTCTTGTCGATGAAGATGCCGCTCGGCCGTCCGAACTGCTTCCAGGCGCCTAAGAACTTTCCATCCTGATCGAAGAAGGCAACGCGGCTGTTGCTGCGGTCGGCGACGAACAGGCGGCCACGCGAGTCGAAGGCGAGCACATGGGGGCCTTTAAGCTCGCCGTCGCCGGAGCCCAAGTGCCCGAACGATTTGATGAACTTCCCATTCTTGTCGAACTTCACAATGCGCGAATTGCCGAACTTGGGCGCATGGCCTTCGGAGATGAAGACGTCTCCGTTCGGCGCAAAGGCAATCCCCGTCGGCCGGTCGAACACGTCCGTCCCGGTACCGCCCTGCCCTGCCTTGCCGAGCTTCAAGAGCACCTTGCCGTCGGGAGAGAACTTGACCACCTGGTTGCCGACGCCATCCTTCGCGTCGCCGTCGATCGCCCAGATGTTGCCGTCCGCATCGGGCTTCACCGTGTGCGGAAACGCGAACATGCCGGTGCCGAAATTCTTCACCACGTCGCCTTCGGACGACAATTCCCAGATCGGCGATTGCGTCGAGCCGATGCAGCCCTTTGCCTCGCAGCGGTCCATGACCCAGACATTGTCCTTGGCATCGACATAGACATTGTTGGTCGGGGCCCAATGCCGCGGCATCTTTTCCCAGCCCGTGACCTGCTTGTAGGGGTTGGGCACCTCGTTCACGCACGGATAGCTCGATTGCGCCTGCGCCGCGCCGATGGCGGCCGTCGTGGCAAGAAGGGCGATAGCCAGCTGCTTGAGCGTTCCGTTCACGTCGATTCCTCCCATTAGACTTGAAACGAGCTTACCGGAAGGGGAGAAGCCCGTATATGCCGGCCGGTTTCCGCCAGATGGCCTCTCTAAAGCCTTGATCCGCCAAGGTGCATTCACACGAGATTCGCCTTCTCCCCGCTTTTACTAAACCATACGCTGTGGCACTCTAGGGCAGAATTCCTAGGGAGGGATCCGATGAAGAGATTGATTGGACTATCGGTTCTGTTGGGCACCGTCATGACCGCTGCTGGCGCGCTTTATGGCGCCGATGTGCAAGGGCCGGATTGGGCCTATGCCGTTCCCCCGCCGGCGCCAAAAGGCGCTGCCCCGGCGCAACCCGTTCGCGACGACGGATCGATGTTGAGCGTTCCGGGCTCGGACAAGCACTTCACGTTCAATCAGGTTCGCGGCCGCAAAGACAATGACACGCCCGCGCGCGTGGCTCCCGCCGACTGGTTCCCGCAGGACCATCCGCAGATGCCGAGCATCGTCGAAAAGGGCGACGAGTCGCGCGGCATCATCGCCTGCTCGCTCTGCCATTATCCGAACGGCAAAGGCCGCTCGGAGAACGCAAGCCCCGCAGCTCTTCCCTACGACTACATCGTCCGCCAGCTGCACGACATGCGCGACGGCACGCGCACGAGCTCCGAGCGCCGCAAACAGAACACGCAGGCGATGATCGGCTTTGCCAAGGCGATGACCGAGGACGAGATCCGTGCGGCCGGCGCCTATTTCTCGGCGATGAATTGGACGCCGTGGATCAAGGTCGTCGAATCGGCGACCGCGCCCAAAGCGCGCAGCGCGGGCGGTCTGTGGATTCCGCTCACCGGTGCGCAAGCGGGCACCGAGCCGCTCGGCAACCGCATCATCGAAGTGCCTGAGGATCCGAACGCCACCGAAACGCTGCGTAATCCGCGCTCGGGCTTCATCGCCTATGTGCCGATGGGCGCAGTGGCGAAGGGCAAGGAGATCGTCACCACCGGCGCTGCCGGCAAGACCATCGCCTGCACCGTCTGCCATGGCGAGAACCTGAACGGCATCGGCCCCATTCCGGGCATCGCCGCCCGTTCGCCGAGCTATCTCGCGCGCCAGCTTTGGGACATCAAGCAAGGTGCGCGTCATGGCGAGATGACGACACTGATGAAGCCGGTTGTCGCCAATCTCACGAATGACGACATCATCAACATTACGGCCTACGTCGCTTCGCTTCCGGCGCCGGCGACTTCGCCGCTGAAGACCGCCGCGAAATAAGCGAGCCGTCTTTTGACGTTGCCTTCGCCCGTTCGATCCATTTGGATCGGACGGGCGAAGTTTTTTAAGGGACACAGGAGAGGGTCCATGCGGCGGACATGCAGTGCGTTTGCTCTCGCGGCGTTGGCGCTCTCAGCCTGCGGCCAGCAGGAACAGAAGGCCGCCAGTCCCAATCCCACGCAAACCGCAACGGCCACCGCGACGCCCGCGGTCAATGGCCCAGCGCGTCCCGCGCGGATAGCCATCAAGCCGCAATTCGACGAAGCAGGACCCTTCTCCGAAGGATTGGCGGCCATTCGTATGGGCGGGCGGTATGGCTACATCGACGTGACGGGCAAGACGGTCATCGAGCCCATGTTCGATTTCGCTGGCGCATTCTCCGAAGGCCTTGCGGCAGCGGGCGATGGAGCCAAAGTCGGCTTCATCGACAAGAAGGGAACGTTCGTGCTGACTCTTCCCTTCGAAGTCGTGGATATATTCGGCTTCTCGGACGGGCTCGCCCCGTTGCGAATCGGCGAGTTCCTGACCGGCAAATGGGGCTATGTCGACAAACAAGGGAAGATCGTCATCCAGCCGCAATTCGACGCCGCGGGATTGTTCTCCGAGGGGCTCGCGGTCGTCCGCGTCAATGACAAATGGGGCTACATCGACAAACAAGGAAAGTTCGTCATCGAGCCGCGCTTCGCTCAGGCTGGCTCTTTCGCCGATGGACTGGCCGTCGTGCGCACGGGCGACGGCGACAAGGCGGGCTACATCGACAAGAAAGGATTGATCGTCATCCAGCCGCAGTTCGATTCGGCGTTTCCCTTCTCCGATGGGCTTGCCGACGTGCAGATTAGCGGCAAATACGGCTTCATCGACCATCAGGGGAAGATCGTGATCCGGCCCGAGTTCGATTTCGCCGACAAATTCTCGGGCGGGCTTGCCGCCATACGCGTGGGCGACGATCAGACCGGCAAGTACGGCTTCATCGACAAACAAGGCAAGATCGCGATCGATCCGCAGTTCGACTTCGCGGATCTCTTCTCGCCGTCCGACGGGCTCGCGGCGGTGCGCGTGGGAGACGCCGCCTCGGGCAAGTTCGGCTACATCGGCCATTGAGAAATTCGTGTACGGACGTTGTTCCCGCCTGCCCGATTTTTGTCACGATGTGATGTGAGGCTAAAGCTAGAGGGGGTCACCCGCGAGAAGTAGCCTAAGCTGTTGAGCGACTTTTCAGGACTTGCGCCGAAAGAACGCGTCGCCAACTTGCGGCAAACGCCGAGAAATGCGCGCGTTCTGCGCCTAGTCCGGTGCGCGAAGGCCATCTCGCAATTGCCGCGCAATGGCGAAAATTCGCGGAAAGTCTCGAAAAAGAAAAAGGCTCCTCGACGCGGATTTGAAGAGCGCCACGGAACAGGGACCGCCGTTTTAGCGTTCCTGCTCGGTACGCGCCTCATAAAGCGTCAAGTGAGTAAGCATGTCTCTGATTGAAACCCCCGAAGAGCGGCGCGCGCGTTTTCTGCGCTTGGCGTCGGAAGCCGCGCAGACCGCGGCCAAGATGCCGCTAGCTGCGATCCGTTTGCGCTATCTCGAGCTTTCGGAAACCCTCAAAACCGAGGCCGAGCACGTGCTCGAGGAATCCCACCCTAACGGGCCAACGGCACAAGCGGGCACGCGTCTAACTTGAGCTTGACACCTCATCGCCAAAATGCACCGCCAGCCAGACGGTCGGCTTCGACGGATCCGTCCATGCAACGCGATGGCGCCGGTGCGGCACGATGAGAACGTAGTCTCCGGGCTGCAGGCGCCGTGGCTCGGCTTCGTCCTCGAAAACGACCTCGGCCTCGCCTGAAAGCACGATCACCCATTCGCTCCAGGCCTGGTCGAACCAGCCCGCACTTGACTGTCCTGTCGAAACGATGCGTTCGACGCGCAAATGCGGCGCAGAAACGAGCTCGGTGAACACCTCATCTTCGGCGCGAAGAGGAACGCCGTCAAAGAGATTGCCGACGCTCTCGTCCTCTCGCGCGATGCTCGCCCCCTTCAGCCGACAAGCTCGATCTTGAATCCGGCGCGCCGCATCACGCGATCACGGGCTGCCGCGGCCTCACGCATGACACGGTCCAGGTCGAATCCCACGAGGCTGCCGCGCCACTTCTTCACTTTGCCGGCGATGAACACCGCATCGATATGGCCCGGGTTCATCAGATTCACCACTGCCGAATGCGCATTGTTGAGCGGCCAGAGATCGAGCCGGTCATAGCGGAGCATGACGATGTCGGCGTCCTTGCCCGGAGTGAGCGAACCGACCTTCTGATCGAGCGCAGCGCAGCGCGCGCCCTCGATGGTGGCGAATTCCAGTACCTCGCGCGGGGTCAGGAGCGGCGGGAGATTCTTCTCGCCCACGCGCGCACGCTGAAGAACCGCGAGACGCTGGAGATTGAAGGCCGCACGCATCCCCCCGAACATGTCCTGAGAGACGGTCGCGGAGTGATCGGAGGAAAGGCTCGGGCGCAGGCCGTGATCGAGCGCATCCTGGATCGCGGGGTCGCCATGGCCCATAGCCATCTCGAGGGGCGGCGAATGCGAGGTTCGCCCGCCGCTGTCCTTGATCAGCCGCCAGGCGTCGTCGTTCAAATGCGTGCAATGGATGAATTCGTCGCCGGGCCGCAAAAGCCCCTGACGGCCAAGAGCGAGGAGAGGCTCCGGCGTTAGCCGGATGTGCAGCACCGCGCGCACGCCCGCCGCGCGCGCGGCGCGGAACGTCATGGGATCGAGGCTCGTCGCCATGGCAAGCGTCAAGAGCTGATCGCTGGAACTGAAATAGCTTCGCTTCAGCCGCTCGATGTCGTCGGGATAACGCGTGCCCGGCCCAGACCCTCGCGAATAGGCGTGCACGGCGCGAATGCCGGACTCCTTCAACGCGGCGATGCAAGCGTCGCTGTGCTCGGGCGTATGGGCGATCTGCGAGATGTCCACGATCGTCGTCGTGCCCATATCGATCATGCCGAGCGCCGTGATGAGCTCACCGGCGTGCACGTCCTCCGGCGCATAGGCTGGCGTCAGGCTGTTCTGGATGTCGCGATTGTAGTCGGGATCGACGATGCCGCTGGGAAGACTCGTGCGCAGCAATCCCTGATAGGAATGGCAATGGGTGTCGATGAAGCCGGGAATGAGGATCCGGTTCTTCGCGTCGACCACCGCGACCGTGTTGTCGGATGCGATGTTCGGTCTGATTTCACGGATCTTGCCGTCTTCGATCAGCACGTCCGCGGAAGCAAAATCGCCGACCGGGCGATCGAGGCTGAGCACGACGCCGCCTTTCAAGAGAATGCGGCGGCTCCGTTGCAGGCGCTGAAGATCCGGATCCTGGGCCTGTGCCGCCTGAGCCTGTGCGAGCGGCGCAACTGCCGCAAACGCAGCGCCGGCGAACAGCAGGCTGCGGCGCGA
>DASQHF010000196.1:0-3900 GCA_035632215.1 Micropepsaceae bacterium
CGCAACGTGATCTATCCCGAGTCCGGCAAGACCTATGATGATTTTCAACTGTCGATGGCCCTGAACGAACTGGACCGCCGATAGCACCGCCGCGTTTTGGAAAGTCCGAATTTCGCCCGGTGATCTGCCTTATGGCCTGCACGTCATAATGCTATCGTTCTTTGCGTCTTGGCGCTTGCTGCAGGAGATCGCACCATGAGGGACAATCCGGTGGAGCGGCGGTTGTTTCTAAAAGCAACTGCGACGGCGGCTTTGGGGCTTGCGCTGCCTGCGCGCGTCTTCGCTGCCTCCGCCGTCAGTCCCGAGATGAACGCGCTCGCCGCCTATATGAGCGCCGCCGGAACGCGCGCGCTCCCCGCGGACGTCGCCGAACACGCCAAGCACCATCTCATCGACACGCTCGCTTCCATGATCTCCGGATCGGAATTGGCGCCCGGCCAGGCGGCGGCGCGCTATATCCGCGCCTACGGCGGCAAGGGCACGGCGACGATCGCGGGAACAATGCTCACCGCTTCGCCCGTCGATGCGGCGCTTGCGAATGGTGAGATGGCGCAGGCGGACGAAACCGACGATTCACACAATGCCTCGCGCTCGCATCCCGGCTGCGCGGTTATCCCCGCCGCCCTCGCCGTGGCCGAGGAGCTCGGGTCCGATGGCGCGCGCTTTCTTCGCGCGATCACGCTCGGCTACGACGTCGGCACGCGCGTCGTCATGGCGATGAGCGGCGCGGCGTTCAGCTACGAGACGAGCCTCGCATCCCACAGCATCGCCGGCACATTCGGCGCCTCGGCCGCGGCAGGTTGCGTCGCGGGTCTCGAGGAGCGCCAGATGCACTGGGTCGTCGATTATGCGTCGCAGCAATCCTCGGGCATCGTTGCCTGGCAGCGCGACACGGATCACATCGAGAAGTCGTTCGTCTTCGCCGGCATGCCGGCGCGGAACGGCGCCACCGCGGCGCTCGTCGTCAAAGCCGGTTGGAACGGCGTCGACGACGTCTTCTCGGGAGCCGACAATTTCTTTCTCGCCTATGCGCCGAAAGCCAATCGCGAACGCGTCGCAGAGAAGCTGGGCGAGCGCTACGAGATCGTGCAAACCGACATCAAGAAATGGACGGTCGGCTCGCCGATTCAAGGGCCGCTCGATGCGATTGCCGCCATCCGCCAAAAACGCGCCTTCGAGGCCGATCAGGTGAGCCGCGTCACCGTGCGGCTTGCGCCCTCCGTCGCGCAGGTCGTTGACAATCGCGACATCCCCGACATCTCTCTCCAGCACATGGTCGCGGTCATGCTGCTCGACAAGACGGCCTCGTTCAAAGCCGCGCACGACAAGCCGCGCATGCAGGACCCGACGGTTCTGAAGGAGCGCGCGAAAGTCACGCTCGTCAAAGACGAGGAGCTCACCAAGCTCTTGCCCGTGCGCGTCGCGATCGTCGATATCGAGCTCTCCGACGGGACGAAGCTCTCCGAACGCGTCGAAGCCGTGCGCGGCACGCCCCGCAATCCCATGTCGCGCGCCGAGGTGATCGATAAGGCCCGCGATCTCACCGCGCCTATTCTGGGCCGGGCCAAAGCGGACCGCCTGATCGAGACCGTCTATGGGATCGAGAACCTGATGGACATCCGGCGTTTGAGGCCGCTGCTCCAGCGCGGATAGTCGGCGCAGCTTTAGGGAGAAAGCAATGCGATTGTCGTTCACCGTTGCCGTCGGAAGTTTGTTGCTGATGCACGCCAGCGCCGTGGGGCAGCCGGCGGCGACGGTGAAGACCGGAGCGAATGTTACTGATGATCCTATCGCCCGGCTTGTCGGTCGCCTCGATCTCGAACGATACAAGGCCACGATCAAGGGCCTGACCCAGTTTGGCGATCGCCGGCAGGGGACAGAGCGCAACCGCAACGCGATCGACTGGATCGAGACGCAGCTGAAAAGCTATGGCTGCACTCCTGAGCGGCTGAAATACGATTTTTCCGAGCCGCCGCGTGCGCCGCGCGCGCTCGGCATCGAGGTCGAAAGTGCCGCGAACGGAAGCGAGCCGGCGCGCTCGGTCGGCGGCGGTCGTCCGCGCTATCGGCGCAACCAGGTGAGCGTGAACACCGATCCAAACAAGCAGCCCGATCCCAAGATCCGCGCGCTGGATATGCCGCCTGCCGTGCCGGGCGCCCGCGAGGAAATCTACTGCACCAAGATCGGCACGACACACGCGGACGAGATGTACATCGTCGGCGCACATATGGACGGCCACGGCTTCAACGAAGCGGCGAATGACGACGGCTCGGGGACGGCGCTCGTGATGGAGCTTGCGCGCATCTTGAACAGTCCCGGCGTCACGACAGAACGCTCCATCCGCTTCGCGCTCTGGAACAATGAAGAGACGGGGCATCAGGGCTCGGCCGCCTACGTCGCGCAGCGCCGTGCGCTCCAGGGCAAGGAAGTGCCGGCGGGTTCCGGTAAATATCCCGAACCCAAATGGCTCGGCATGATCCAGCACGACATGATGCTGTTTGATCATGGCGCGCCCAAGGCCGACGGCACGGTCGCCAAGGAGCAGCGGCCCGAAGCCGACATCAACATCGAGTTCCAGTCGCGCTCGAAATTCGCGTCCCAAGCGAACACGCTCGCCTGGGCGATCGAAGCCGCGAACGAGAAATACGCGACCGATTATCCCGCCGTCATCGGCAATCACATGACGAACACCGACTCCGCCGACTTTCAGGACGTCGTCCCGTCCGTTTCGTTGCGCGAAAACGAGCGCGGGACCGAGATCGGCAGCGGTTGGGATCCGCATTGGCACCAGCCGACGGATGTCTATGCCACGTTCGACGACAAGGATTTTCGGTTGGGTTTGAACGCCGCGCAGACGACCTTGGCCGCGGTGGCGCAGCTCGCCGGCGCAAGCCTCAAGAAGTAACGCGGGCGTTGCCCGCTCCCCCTCTCCCGCTCGGGATGTCGCTCCACTCCATCCCTCGCGACCTCTCCCCCTTCGGGGGCGAGGGGAAATCCAGTTCAAATCCCCTCGCCCCCGTGAGGGGGGGTAGGGAGAGGGGGGAGCAAATTTCGCAAGACGCATTCGGAAAAAGCGAGATGCGATGGCATTGCTGCGGAGGGGATGAGACACCCGTTGCGCATCGGCCGCCGCCGGGCGGATAATCGCCTACCGCGGTGTCACCCGTTTACCGATGCGTCCAAGGCGCGCCGGTGCACTCCAAAGGAGTTCGTGCATCCAAAGGTCGTCTGGACCATCTTCGCTCAAAGAGGAGGCCAAAGATGCGCTTGATCGCTTTCGTCGTTGCGCTCGTCCTTAGCGGACCCGCCTTCGCCGAATGGAAGGAATTCAACTCCGTTTCTGAAGGCTTCGGCGTCGTCTTCCCGGCCGATCCCGACGTCCAGGAAGTGGCGATGTTCGAAGTCGTGCCCGGCAAGATGGTCCCGGCGCGAATCTATTCGGCCCGCTACGAAAACAGCCTGTTCAAGATGACGGTCGTCGATGGCCGCGACGCAGGCCTACAGGAGGGCCCGGTCGTCGAACAGGCGATCAAGCGGCTGACACAGGGCGGCCAAGTCAAGATCGACTTCCCCCATCGCATCTACCGGATCTATGGCCGTCAGTTGAGTGTTCAGCGGCCCGATAGCCTCACCACCGCGGCGTTGTTCTTCGTCAACGATCGGCTCTACCAGATCGAGAGCACGAAGTTCCGGGGCGGGAGCGACACGGATGCCATCCGCTTCCAACAGTCGCTGACCTTCGACCGCAACGTCGCCAACCGCACGCGCCAGCAGATGGACGCGTTCCGCGTCGCATGCCAGGGGCGGAACGCAAACCCTGCGGGTCTCGACGATCCCCGCTGCACACGGCAATAGGGACGCAAAAGCCCTCTCTCACCCTGAGGGAGAGGGCGGCGCGCC
>DASQHF010000197.1:0-19916 GCA_035632215.1 Micropepsaceae bacterium
GATCGGATTTCGGCACGGCCTCTACTGCGTGGGGTGTTGCTGGGCGCTAATGGCCTTGTTGTTCGTCGGGGGTATTATGAATGTGCTCTGGATCGCCTTGCTCGCGATCCTAGTCCTAGCCGAAAAGGTTTTCGCGAAAGGCCAAGTCATATCGCGGATCGCCGGTGTGGCTTTGGCGACAGCCGGAATTTGGCTCATCGGTTCAGTGGTTCTGTAATGTCCGAAAGGGGTCAAACCCGGTCGGTTGGGCGAGGCCCGCGAGACGGCAGGTTCTCCTAAGAGCGGACATTGGAACCGCCCATGAGATCGGTCTGAACCTCGCCGACACCGGACCTTCAGCGGCTACCTAAGTTAGAGCGGGCCCCCGCTAAGGATCAACGAACTGCGACGTAGGTCACGAGACCTGAATTGATCTGTTTGGGCTGCGTTTTGAGATAGCGGCGGCAAAACGCATCAATGTCGCGAAAGGCATCCAGCGCGTCGCTGGACCAGGATCCTGGAGGTTGCATGCGCAAACCTGGAGGCCATGGCAATCCACTCGACATGCAGAAGCAATGAACCTCCCCAGGATAGATTCTGACCGTCAACCTCTTTCCTGCTGCACGCAACTCGGGGATCAGCACGTCCGCATTGAACCGATTGATAGCGACGAGACTCCTGTCCACGTCCCCCTGAACGATGAGGATGGGGCATTGAATCTTGGCGACTTTTGCCCGCAAGATCTTCTGGAATTCCGTCGTGTAGTATTGCCTCGGGTTATCGAACAAGAAAAAGTTTTCATTGGCCGTATATCGTTCGCCTCTCTTCGGAATGCTGGCGTTGAACAGGCCTGACATCAATGTACTCGCAGGCTCCTCCGGAACTACCGCAGCGATGCTAATTCGAGCGGCAACTTCGAGCGCCAAATCACCGCCTCCACTGCACCCGAACACGACGATGCTGTCGGAATCCACATAAGGCAGTTTCCGCACATACTCGACGGCGGCGAGGGAGTCTTCTAAGGAGACTATGGTCTGAGGATCGACGTCGCGGCTGCGGTATCCCGGGACAACGATGACATAGCCGGCGGCAAGGAAGCGCGAAGCGTTCGCCGTATCCCGTGCCAGCGTCTGAAGGCGCGAGAGTGGATCGCCGCCGAAACCGGCGGGCAGAAAGATGATCGCTGGAAACGGGCCTCCACCGGGCGGCTTGCGAAGAACACCCACACCGCGGTACCCGTCGTTTGCGATCGGCGTGATGATTTCGAGGGGACAATCCGTCTCCGAAACCACAGGGCGCGTGACCTCAACCTGAGCATGAACAAAGCCGCCAGGGACGACGCTAGCCAGTGTCGCCAGTAGAACGGTTCGTCTGTCAAAGCAGGAGTCGGTTCCCATGCAGCACCTAGCACCGCAATAAATTTCTGCTCGTCACCATATCACCTGAGCCGACCAACGAGTGTCTGAATAGGGTCATCCCCGGTCGGTTAGGCAAGGTCCGCGAAACGGCAGGTCTTCCCAAACCCGGACATTGGAACTTCTCAGGCGAGCGTCTAAACGTCGCCGTGTTCGGCCCTTCCGTCCGTGCCTGAAGGGCGTAAGCCGACCCCTTCATCGCAGACGAAATCGTCCGCGCCCATCGGGCGGCAGACATCGGGTAAGCCGCGTTCAAGCCAAGCTCACGCGAATCGCCGGATAGTCTCGCAATTGGACGCGGCGACGGACTCCGTCCGCCCCCGCGCGACCGCATCACTAGCCCTAATAGTGAGTCTACTGCTTCTCAAAAACAACAACGTTGCTGATCTGCTGCCCGTTGGCGTCTACACCCGTAGTCATGAACGTGGCGGTCTTGCCGTCTATGGAGAACACCGATCTGCCCGTTTGAACGACCTTACCCGCCTTCGTGCGGGTGTAGTCAAAAGTATAAGCGTCCACCCTCTTGATGGAGTTCGCATCGTAGGCCGGTACGCCCGTCACCGGGTGGGACTGCCCATCGTAGATGACTGTATAAACCTGTCTGGGAATTGCCTTGCCTGCCCCATCAATTCCCTCAAGGACAGCCATTGAGCCTTGGCCAGAGGCTGTGACGGTTGCCGTGGCGCTCCTCAGAGCCGGACCGGGACTAAATGTGGACTTTGCCACGTTGACCTTCCATGTACCGATCAGCGGATCGGTCTGGGCATAGGACATCTGCGGAAATGCTGCGAAAAAGAGCGCAGCCAAAATAGCAACGGCGATACGCGATATGGCTGTTGAAGAAGTACGATTCATTTGAGCCCCCTGGTTCAGACATGGGCGCCGCTTCTTCTCACTAACCACGCGACCTAAGCCAAGAGCAGCGCAGTAGAATTGTAATTTTATATCACTACGCACCAGCCACGATCAAAAGCTATCCGACGAACGGCAGAAGAGGGTCAAGTTCTGCCGGTTCCTGGCAGCTGTGGGAAGGGCAGGTTTTCCCGAAACCGGTCATTTCGCCATTGCGCTCTCACGATCTTTGTGCACGGGGCGAATTCCGGCAAACTGATATCGGTCGAACCACTCAGGAAACGCACGCACGAGCGTCTTCGGTCCTGTGATCTCCAAACCCATCCGCTGGGCTTGCAGGAAAGTCGCATCGCCACGCCACCACGAAACCAGGACTGAAAGACGTGAGCGAACTGTCAACGGCTCAGGAAAGCCGGGATTGTTCGTACAGACTGACGCCTCTTCCGGTTTCAGCAGCATGAAGCGGCTCGCCCGCCGATCGATTGCGAACCGAATCACTATCGGATGCTTTGGGAGGGCTTCAAACCGGACGCGCCTTTGCATGTCGACGAGCAGAGGCTCAAGGTCGTTATCCTCTTCCTTTGCTGACCTCGGCAACCACCTCTGTCCCCACGTGCCGAGTGCACCCACAAGATTCGCCAACTCCTTGCCCGCATCCGTGAGCGCATACTCCGGACCATGTTCGCCATCGACGCGCACGACCGCGCCGACAAAGGTCAGCGCCTGCAATCGTTCCGAAAGCATCGTGCGGGAGATTCTGGGAATGCCCCTGCGAATATCGTTGAAGCGGGTTGCTCCACACAGGAGTTCTCGAACAACCAGGAGAGTCCAACGGCCGCCCAATATTTCGTGGGCGCGTGCGACCGAGCAGAATTGTCCGTAACCCGCCATTTTCGCACCGTAGCACGATTGCCCAGGACCGATGCGGTCCAAATTCCGGACCGGACGGAACAGTCGTCGATACCTACATAACTGAGCGCCGGCGGAGCGATCATCGTGCCCTCGGCGAGCGGGAGCATAGGGCTCCCGTTCCTCAAATCCACGGGAGAGGCTTACCCATGACTGCTCATCTCTTGATCCTGTATCCCCATCCCAAGGACGCGAAGGAATTCGACCGCGCCTATCGCGAGGAACACCTTCCCTACGCGGCCCCGAGGCTGAAAGGCGCGACGGGCGTCGTGACCAAGCGCGTGGTCGGACCGTCCTTCGCGCCTCCTCCCTATCATCTGATCTCCGACGTCAGCTTCCCGACGATCGAGACGCTCAAGGCGACTGCTGCTTCGAGCGGCAAGGAAGCGCTGAACCACGCGGCATCGATCAGCTCCGGCGGCGCGCCGATAATCCTGGTCGTCACCGACGATGCTTAAGTGCGAAGGGCGATATCCGGACCAAGGTGCTGCATCGGCCTTGGTCCGGCACGGCACTGGTTCCTGGGCGCTTCAAGGAGATAGCTAATGACATACCAGGGTGAATGCTTTTGTGGCGCAATCAGAGTTGAGACAACGGGCGAACCCCGAAGGAATGGGCTATTGCCACTGCAATTCGTGCAGGTCCTGGTCGGCCGCACCGGTCAACGCCTTCACATTATGGAAGCCCGAAAATGTGCGCATCACGTCCGGCGCCCAATATGTGGCAACGTTCAACAAGACGCCTCGCAGCGATCGGAAGTATTGCAGCAAATGCGGCGGGCATCTGATGACAAACCATCCGATGTGGGGCCTGGTTGACGTCTATTCGGCAACTCTGCCGCGACTGACGTTCAAACCTGCGCTGCACGTCAATTATGCCGAGACCGTGCTGCCGATGAAGGACGGTCTGCCCAAGTTCAAGGACTACCCCGCAGCTTTCGGGGGGGCGGGTGAGCAGATGTCTGAATAGCGGCACAGCAGATTGTAGCGAGTGACTGCTTTTGACGAGGCTCGTCCAGAAAGTTCCAATGACCGGAGTGGGCCAAAATTTGCCGGTCCCGGCTCGTGCCGGAACTGTCGGCTTTTCCCAAAACCAGTCATTCGAACCGGCGCAGAATCAGTAAGGCTGGTTCTTGGACCTGCGGCGACGCGTCAGCGGCGCTCTTCCGGCCCGGCCAAGTTCGAGAACCGCGTGAAGCGCTCATCGAAGAAGAGCTCGATCTTGTTCGTCGGGCCGTGGCGGTGCTTCTCGACGAGAATTTCCGCGCGATTGTGGACGCGCTCCATCTTCTCGAGCCACTCGCCGTGGTCGGAAGTGCCCGCATCGGGCTCCCGCGATTTCAAATAATACTCCTCGCGATAGACGAACATGACGACGTCGGCGTCCTGCTCGATCGAGCCCGACTCGCGCAAGTCCGAGAGCACCGGCCGCTTGTCGTCGCGATTATCGACGCCGCGCGAGAGCTGAGAGAGCGCCACCACCGGAATCGAAAGCTCCTTGGCGAGCGCCTTGAGCCCTTTTGTCACATCGGAAATTTCCTGCACCCGGTTCTCGAAGCGCCGGCTCGACGGCTCGACGAGCTGGAGATAGTCGATGACGATGAGCCCGATGCTCTTCTCTCGCTTCAGCCTGCGCGCGCGCGCGGCGATCTGCGCGATCGAGATGCCGCCGGTGTCGTCGATATAGAGGGGAAGATCGCCCAGGACCTGCGCGGTATGGACAAAACGCTCCCACTCGGGGTCGCTGAAACGCCCCGTGCGGATCTTCCGCATTTCGATTTCAGTCTGCTCGGACAAGATACGCGCCGAGAGCTGCGAGGCCGCCATTTCGAGCGAGAACAGAAGCACCGGAGCGCCGCGCTTTGGCTCCGCCTGGTCTTCTTTATCCTTCGCCCAGAGCCTTGCTGCGTGAAACGCCATGTTGGTGGCGAGCGAGGTCTTTCCCATGCCGGGCCGGCCGGCGACGATGATGAGAGCGGAGGCGTGCAGCCCGCCCAAGAGCGAGTCGAGATCGGTGAAGCCGGACGGAACGCCCGAAATGTGCCCGCCGCGCGCGAGCGCCTGCTCGGCGAGCGCGACGGCTTGTGTGAGGGCTGCGTCGAAGCCCAAAGGTCCTTCGCCAAACCGGCCTTTCTCCGCGACGCGATAGAGCGCTTTCTCGGCTTCCTCGATCTGCTCCGCGGGCGAGGCATCCATCGGTGCCTCATACGCAGTGTTGACGATGTCTTCGCCGAGCCGGATCAGCTCCCGGCGCATCGCGAGATCGGTCAGGATGCGCGCATAGTCCTTGACGTTCGGAATCGCCGGCGCGGCGCGTGCGAGGCTGACGAGATAAGCCTGCCCGCCGACCTCGGCCAACCCCGCATCCTGCTCGACCATCGCTTTCAAGGTCAGTGGCGTGACCGCATGGCCCTTGGCCCACATGCGTTCGATCGCCTCGTAAAGGCGCTGATGTAGGGGATCGTAGAAATGCTCGGGTTTGAGCGAAGTGGATACGCGTTCGAGCGAATAATTGTCGATGAGGATCGCGCCGAGGAGCGCCTGCTCGACATCGACGTCATAGGGAAGTTGGCGAGTGGCCTCCTGCTCCATGTGTGTTTTCGCCGACCTGATTCGTGCGCGGGGGCGCGATCATCCCGGGCGCTTCGAGCAACCGCAAGCGCGCAACAAGGAATCCCACAGCTATAAAAGTTCAGACGAGCTACGCCGCTTCGTGCGCGCGCGGGCCGCGGTCGATCGCTCCGAATCGCATCGTGCGCTCGGATTCGAGCATGTAATCACGGGTCACCGGAAGGGCGTCGACCTGTTTTGCCAGCTGAATCTGGAAAACCACCAGGTGATCGTAGCGAAAGCTCATTTCCGCACCTGCGAGATAGAACTCCCACATGCGGCAGAAGCGCTCGTCATAGAGCGTGGCCGCTTTCGCGCGGTTGCGCCAGAAGCGCAGGCGCCATTCTTTCAGCGTCTCCGCGTAATGCAGCCGAAGCACCTCGACATCGGTGATGTAGAGCCCATGGCGCTCGATGGCGGCCGTTACTTCACTCAAGGAGGGCGTATAGCCCCCGGGGAAAATGTATTTCGCGATCCATGGATTGGTGGCACCGGGCGAATCGGTGCGGCCGATCGTGTGCAGAAGCGCTGCGCCGTCGGGCTTCAACAGCTCGGCGATCTTGGCGAAAAACGCGTCGTAATAATTGACGCCGACATGCTCGAACATGCCGACCGAGACGATGCGGTCGAACTCGCCCTTGACCGCCCGATAATCCTTGAGCTCGAAGCGGCAGCGTTCGGACAAGCCTGCGCTTTGCGCGCGCGTGTTCGCCATCGTTAGCTGCTCGGTCGACAAAGTTATCCCCAGCACGTCCGCCTTGCTGTCGCGCGCGAGATCGAGCGCAAGCCCTCCCCAGCCAGAGCCGACGTCGAGCACTTTCAAACCTGGGCGCTCGAGATTGAGCTTGGCCGCGATGTGGCGTTTTTTGGCGAGCTGCGCCCCCTCGAGGCTTATCTTGGGTTCTGAAAAATAAGCGCAGGAATATTGTCGGTCGGAGTCGAGGAAAAGATCGTAGAGCTTGCCGGAAAGATCGTAATGATGGGCGACGTTCTTGCGCGCCCGCCCGGCCGGATTGAATTGAGAGAGCGCGCGCACTAAGCGGCGAGCCTTCCGCTCCGCTTTGGTGACGCCAGGCGGGCGGCGGCCCATATTGGAGATGAGAATTTCGAGCACGTCCGCGATGGTGCCGCTCACGACATTGAGCCGCCCGTCCATGTAGGCTTCGCCGAGAGCAAGCTCGGGATTTAGCGCGATGCGCCAGGACGTGAGACGTCCTTTGAGCCGGATCGTCGCGCGCGGGAATCCGCTGCCGTTAACGGTCGTCTTGCCGTTTGGCCAGATGGTGGTCACCGTGCCGTGTTGCACGAGACGAGAGAGAATCGGCCCCAGCATTCCGGGAGTCCCTATTTTCCAACCCTACCCCCGGGCGAAAGCCTACCGTCGATAGATGGCAATCGAAAGAGGGGCGCAACAAATGGAAAGTCCGGACCCCGTCTTTCGGTTCCAAACAGTTCGGCGTTTCCGCTAAGTGACTGTTTTTATTGGATACAACCCCTAGCGTCACTCACAGGCCGCGTAGTTGCCCTGCCGACACTGCCGTCCGAGGGCCTGGGCGGATAGGAACTGGTCGCGCGTCATATGTTTCGCGACTTCCTTTGCATTGTCGTCCGAAACCTTGGACTCGTTGTCCTTTAGAGTCGCGAAAGCGGCTTCGAACCAGATGAGCGCCCGCGCCAGATCCTGCGGCACGCCGTCGTCGCCGTTGGCATAGATGGATGCAAGATTGAATTGGGCGTGGCCGTTCCCCGCCTGGGCGGCCTTGCGGAACCAGATCACCGCGTCCTGCGGGCTCTTCTTTAACCCTCCCTCGCCCTGGGCATACATCGCGCCGAGATTAAGCTGAGCGCTGTCGTTTCCGGCATCCGCCGCCTTGCGGTACCAGGCAGCAGCCTGTTTGAGATCGGGCGGCACGCCATGGCCGCCGGCGTACATCAGGCCGAGATTGTACTGCGCGTCGGCATTGCCGTGATTGGCGGAGCGCAAATACCAGGCGGCTGCTTCCTTATAATTCTGCGGCTCGCTCAATCCGCGCTGATACATGGAGGCGACGTTGAGCTCCGCGGCCGAATTTTGCTTCTCCGCGGCGAGCTTGAACAGCCGCATTGCCTCCTTGTAGTCGGCCTTCACGCCGCGGCCATATTCATAGAGGAGCCCGAGATCGACCTCGGCGTAGACGTTCCCCTGCGCGACGGCCAACTTGTACCACTTTACGGCTTCCTCGTAGTTTGCCTTCACGCCGAGCGAGTTGTTGTACATCGTGCCGACATTGTACTGGGCGTTGGAGTCGCCTTTCTCGGCCAGCGGAGTGAACAGCTTGAGCGCAAGCGTATAGTCGCCCTTCTGATAGGCGGCGAACGCGTCGTCATAGGCGGCCGCATACGCGCCGCCCGATAGCAACGCCGATGCCAAGCCTAAGGTTGCGAATAGATGGCGCATGCTCCCTCTCGTGGATTGATTTTAAAGTATTTTTTCGCGAGTGGAAATCGGCCTCCTACGATTTTGCGCCGTCGTATCCGTTACTTCGAGAGATACTTAGGCCCCAAAATGACCGAGCCCGTCTCGAGGAGCGACTTGAGATTCGACAGCACCTGCGGCCAGCCTTCCGAGACGGCAGCGATGAACTTGGAGCCTTCACGCTCCATGGTATGGGTCACGGTCAGTTTCACCGCGCCCTCGACGGACTCGATCTCCATGGTACAGAGCGACCAGCCCTCCGCTTTGAGCTCGGGCCTGAACTCGTTGCGCCAACGAATGCCCAGACGCTTGGACGGCTCGAAGGCGACGATCTCGCCGGCATCAGCGACCCGGCCATCGGGGAACATGAGCTTCCACGAGCCGCCAATCTTCCAATCGGCGATGGGATAGGCGCCGCGCCAATACTCCTGTGCGAACTCCCGGCTTGTCAGGGCGGACCACAAACGCTCGGGCGTCGTGCGGATATAAGTCACGTAGACGAAACTGCTGTTACCCATTGCCTTCTCCTTCCAGGGTCTTCTTGAGAGCGGATAGCGCGCTTAAGTGCCGGCGCTCGAATTTCCGGATCCAGCGCTCGGCGATTCCGTTGATCGGCACCGGATTGATGAAGTGCAGCTTCTCGCGGCCATGCCGCTTCGAAGAGATGAGATTCGCCTCTTCGAGAATCGTCAGATGCTTGGCGACGGCTTGGCGCGTCATGTCGAGCCCTTCGCAAAGATCGCCGAGAGTCTGCCCATTCTTCCGGTGCAGCCGGTCCAGCAGCTTGCGGCGGCTTGCGTCTGCCAAAGCGTGGAACACTGCGTCGTCGTTCATGCCCCTAACACACAACTTTTTGGTTACCTATTTATAGGTAACTGTTCGGTTGCCTGTCAAGCCAAATCCAATCAGTTTGGTTATGCCTCTTACGTCGTCGGTATCGGACGAAAGAGCGTCATCGGTTGACCGGTAAGATCGTCCCGTCGCTCTTGCCGGTTTGACGATGGCCGAATCGATTGCCGAAAGTCATGCGTCGCAACAGCCCGTCTCTCATGACCAATGCATGATAAAGGGCGCCGGCAAGGTGGAGGCCTATCAAGCCCATCAACAGACGGGAATTTAGGTAATGCACGGACCTCAGCGGATAGATCCAGAACGTCGCTGGTAAGGTGCCTTCGTGCAGAAGCAGGATGCGCGGCAGGTCGGCTTGAAGAGCCATTCCCAGCCCAGATGCCACTTGGATGAATACCGAAACATACAGCATCGGGTGCACGAGCCGCTTCAGCCTGTCCAGGGAAAGGGCAGGCGCTCGGGCCGGAAGAGGGAGAAAGGTGGTCCTCAACAGGACAAGTCGACCCAGCATCAAAACGAATACCAGAATGCCGGCGAACCCATGCGCCTTGAGCGCATCGAGCTTTTGCGGATTATCGTTCGCAACGTTCACCATGATCAGCGCGCCTCGGGTAAGCAGCTGCGCCATGGCGAAAACGACGAACCAGTGGATGATCACGTGGAGGGGGTGATACTTCTTGACCCGCGAATCCGGTCCGTCCTCGGCCCCACCGACTTGTCCGCTCGGAGCGGAACGATGTGGCGACCGTCCGAGGCTAAGCCATGCTACGGCCAATGCCAGCGCGAGCCCGCCGGCAATCTCGATCTCGAACACGAATTTCGTCAGGTTGGCGCCCATGACACTCTCCTTTGAAACTGCTACGCTACCGTATCGTATCGCTACGATACCGTATCGTATTGGAATTGGTCAAGCATGAGCAAGTCGCGAAAGAAGCCCGAACCAAACGTCGAAAAGGAGAGCCCCCGCGTCAAACGCAGCAGGGACGCGGTGCTCGCAACGACATTCGAGCTGATGTCGGAGGGAGGCATCGGCGGTGTCAGCGTCGACGAAATCTCGCGACGCTCGGGTGTCGCGAAGACGACGATTTACCGGCACTGGCCGTCGCGATCGGCGCTGCTGCTCGATGCCTGTGCGAAGTTGCGGCCTCAGCCCCCGATCCCCGATACCGGAAGCCTCGAGGGTGACCTCCTAGCGCATGCCGCCTTCATTGCCCGTCAGCTCAAGTCGGCGCGCTGGCCCACGATCTTGCCCTCGATCATCGATGCGGCCGAACGCGATCCGGAGATCGCGAAACTTCATGCGCAGCTACAGGCAGGCTTCGCCTACCCTTATTCCGTGATCATCGAGCGCGCGAAGAAGCGTGGCGAAGTGCCGGCGCGCGCCAGGGCCTTGGACACCGCGGCGCTGGTTTCGGGGCCATTCTTCTTCCGGCGCTGGTATTCGCGCGAGCCCATCGACGAGATGTTCGTGAAATCCGTCGTCGAACGAGCCCTTGAAGCGCTCAAAGCCAGGAGCACTCTGACCTAGTTTCGGTTATTCCCACTCGATCGTGCCGGGGGGCTTCGAGGTCACGTCGTAGACGACCCGGTTGATGCCACGCACCTCGTTCACGATCCTGGTCGCGACCTGCGCGACAAAGCCGTGCTCGAAGGGAAAGGAGTCCGCGGTCATGCCGTCGGACGAGGTCACCGCCCGAAGCGCGCAGACATATTCATAAGTACGGTCATCGCCCATCACGCCGACCGTCCGCACAGGTAAGAGCACCGCGAAGGCCTGCCAGATCTGGTCGTAGAGCCCTGCCCTGCGGATCTCTTCGAGATAGATCGCGTCAGCCTTGCGCAGAATCTTGAGCTTCTCCTCCGTGATCGAGCCGGGGATACGGATCGCAAGACCCGGACCCGGAAATGGATGGCGCCCAACAAACGCCTTTGGAAGACCAAGCTCCGTCCCCAATGCCCGCACTTCGTCCTTGAAAAGCTCGCGCAAGGGCTCGACGAGCTTCAAATGCATGCGTTCGGGCAGACCGCCGACATTGTGATGCGACTTGATCGTCGCCGACGGCCCGCCGAGCGCGGAGACGCTTTCGATCACGTCGGGATAGAGCGTTCCTTGCGCGAGAAACGCGGCGTCGCCGACCTTCTTCGCCTCGGCATCGAAAACATCGATGAACGTTGCTCCGATGATCTTGCGTTTCTTCTCGGGGTCCTCGACGCCTTCGAGGCGCGACAGAAACAGCTCGCCCGCATCGGCATGGATGAGCGGAATGTTGTAAGCGCCGCGGAAGAGCGACACCACTTCCTCGGCTTCGCCCTGGCGCATCAGACCAGTGTCGACAAAGATGCAGGTGAGCTGATCCCCGACGGCTTCATGGATGAGAAGTGCTGCGACCGAGGAATCGACCCCGCCCGATAGGCCGCAGATGACGCGGGCTTTGCCGACCTGCTCGCGGATGCGGCGAACCGCCTCGACGCGGAACGCCTTCATGTTCCAATCGGGCGCGATGCCGGCGACCTCTTGTGTGAAACTGCGCAGAAGCTCCGCGCCCTTGGGCGTGTGCACGACCTCCGGATGGAACATCACGCCGTAGAAGCGCCGGCCCTCATCCGCGATCACCGCGAAGGGTGCGTTTTCGCTCTGCGCAACGACACGGAATCCGGGGGGGAGCGCGGTGACCCGGTCGCCGTGGCTCATCCACACCTGATCGCGCGCGCCCAAGGGCCAGAAGCCGTCGAACAGTGGCGACCAGCCGGTGATCTCGATCTCGGCTCGGCCAAACTCGCGCTTGTGGTGCGGTTCGACGCGCCCGCCCAGTTGGGCGACCATCGTCTGCTGGCCGTAACAGATGCCAAGCACGGGCACGCCGAGATTGAACACGCCCTCGGGCGCGCGCGGGCTTCCCTTATCGCCGACGCTCGCCGGTCCGCCTGAGAGGATGACGGCACGGGGTGCCCCTGCTTTGAGCGCCTCTTCCGCCTTGTTGAAGGGTACGACCTCGCAATAGACCCCGCTTTCGCGCACGCGGCGGACGATCAGCTGGGTGACTTGCGAGCCGAAATCGATGACCAGGACTGGGGGCATGACCCCAAGCTATTTGCCGGTCGGGCCCGAGTCCATTCCGTTGATGGCTTTTTCCACCTGCGAGGTTTCAGGGCAGGCCGCGCCACAGGCGTGAACGAGGACCTCATGCTGCGCCTGAGCGCCCTTGCGGTCGCCGGCCGCGACATCGAGCATCGCGATTCCCGCAAGCGCCGGCGCATAGGCCGGCTGCACGTCGAGCGCCAATCCGAAATAGCGCTGCGCGAGCTCGACCTCGCCATGCTGAGCGAAGAATTCTCCCAAGTGATGATAAGGAACGGGGTCGGACGGAGCGTAAATGATGGCCGATTGATAGAGCTGGATCGTCCCGTCGCGGTCGCCCGTCTTAGCGGCGTTCGCAGCAGCCGCCAGGAAGTGAGCCTCATCGAGGGGCTCGAGCGAAACCGGCGTCTGGGCCAGGGCCGCGCTCACAGCAAACAAAGCAACGCACGCGCAAAACGCAATTCTCATGGTGCCCCTCGGTGAAAACGACTGCTAAGACCGGGCCATAATACAGACAAACAACCCGTCCGTCGCGCTCGCGAGAGGACTGCCGCGGAAATATCGGTTCACAAAGGCCGGAGGCTCGCCCAGCAGCGTCCTCCAGGCGATTTCCACGGGAACGATCCGAAATTCCTGGTTGCGCGTAAGGAAAGCGGAAACCACGTCTTCGTTTTCGGAAGGCAGCAGCGAACACGTGACATAGACGAGGCTGCCACCGGGCTTCGTGTGGCGGGCGCCATCGTCGACCAGCCAGTTTTGGAGCTCGATCAACTCCCGCAAACGATCGCGGGTGAGTCGCCATTTCGTCTCGGGATTGCGGCGCCAGGTGCCCGAACCGCTGCAGGGCGCATCGACGAGAACGATGTCGAATTTGCCGTTGCCCCATTTCGGGCCGCCGCGCGTCTCGGCGACTGTGATGATGCTCGCGCCGGCTCGTCTCGCGCGAGGCGCGAGCTGCTTCAATCGCGCCGGATTGGCGTCGTAAGCCAGAATCTCTCCCTTGTTCCGCATCAGTGCGGCAAGCGCGAGCGATTTGCCTCCTGCACCCGCGGCAAGGTCAAGGACCCGATCGCCCGGTTTCGCTCCGCAGAGCAAAGCCGCGAGCTGCGAGGCTTCGTCCTGAAATTCGAAGGCGCCGGTTTGGAAGAAGCGCGTGTGCTCGAGCGCGCTCAAGCCTTCGGCCGAGGGTACGCGAATGCCGAAGGGAGAAAACGGCGTGACGTCGCATTGGATGTCGAGCGAGCGCAAGCCATCGAGCATGGCGCGGCGCTCGGCGCGCAAGGAATTGACGCGAAGATCGACGGGCGCGCGCTCGAACATCGCCTGCATCTCGGGAAGCAAATCCTTACCGAAAGCGCGATCGAGCTCAGGCTGAAGCCAGAGCGGAAATTCGCCTTGCACGGATAAGGGCGGCTCATCGGCGGGTGGAGACGCTATTGCCTTCCGCTCCTCCTCGTTGAGCGGCGCCGGGCCATATCCTTCGCCCGAAAACAGCTTCTCGATCTCGCTGAGAGATTTCCCTTCTGTTATCAGGCTCGCGATTACCAGCGATCGGGGCTCCTCGCTCTCCATCCGCCAAGCCAACGAGGCGCGGTGGCGAAGTACGTCGTAGACGCCCTCCGTTACGGCAGCACGATCCTTGGATCCCGCGAAGCGATGAGCGCGAAACCAATCGCGCAAGAATCGATCCGCTGCCCGCATCTCGGTGGTCCCGAGCGCATCGATGATCTCGATCGTGGCTTGGATGCGCGCGGCCGGAGTCATGGGCGGTCCAGAACGGCCGCTCTAGCGCCCGCCGGGATAGTTCGGGCTCTCGCGCGTGACGAGAACGCCATGCACGTGGCTCTCGTTGATCCCTGCGTTGGTGATGCGCACGAATTCCGCCTTCTTGTGGAAGTCGGCGATCGTCGGACAGCCGGTGTAGCCCATCGCGGCGCGCAAGCCGCCGATGATCTGATGGACCACCGCTCCGGCCGGGCCCTTATAAGGCACTTGACCCTCGATCCCCTCCGGCACGAGTTTGAGCGTGTCCTTGACCTCGGCCTGGAAATAACGATCGGCGGAGCCGCGCGCCATCGCGCCAAGGCTGCCCATTCCGCGGTAACCCTTGTACGAGCGGCCCTGGAACAGGAACACCTCGCCCGGGCTCTCGTCCGTGCCCGCGAGCAACTGTCCCACCATGGCGCAATCGGCGCCGGCCGCGATCGCTTTCGCAAGATCGCCCGAATATTTGATGCCGCCGTCGGCGATCACCGGCACGTCGCTTTTTCTTGCTTCCTCGCTCGCATCCATGATCGCGGTGAGCTGCGGGACGCCGACGCCGGCCACGATCCGAGTGGTGCAAATCGAGCCCGGGCCTATGCCGACCTTGATGGCATCCGCGCCCGCGTCGATGAGAGCCCGGGCGCCTTCGGCTGTGGCGACATTGCCTGCGAGCACTTGGGCGTAATTCGACTCGCGTTTGATGCGGGTCACCGTCTCGAGCACGCCCTTGGAGTGGCCATGCGCCGTATCGACGACGATGACGTCGCATTCCGCTTCGAGCAGCTTGAGCGCGCGCTTGAGGCCGTCATCGCCGACACTCGTCGCCGCCGCCACCCGCAAGCGCCCGCGCTCATCCTTGCAGGCGTTCGGATATTTCTGCGCCTTCTCGATGTCCTTGACGGTGATCAGTCCGACGCAACGATAGCTCGCGTCGACGACAAGAAGCTTCTCGATCCGATGCTGATGCAGGAGACGTTTCGCCTCCTCCATCGGGACGTTCTCGCGCACCGTGACCAAGCTCTCCTTGGTCATCAGCTCGGCCACCTTTTGCTTCGGATCCTTGGCGAAGCGGACATCGCGGTTGGTCAAGATTCCGACCAGCTTGCCCGGCTTGCCATTACCCTCCACCACCGGGATGCCGGAGATGTGGTGCCGCTCCATCAGCGCGAGCGCGTCGGCGAGGCTCGCTTGCGGTCCGATGGTCAAAGGATTCACCACCATGCCCGATTCGAACTTCTTGACCTTACGGACGTGATCGGCCTGCTCGTCGGGTTCGAGATTGCGGTGGATGACTCCCATCCCGCCCGCCTGCGCCATCGCTATCGCAAGGGGCGCCTCGGTCACCGTGTCCATGGCGGCCGAGATCAGAGGGATGCCGAGCTCGATGCGCCGCGTCAGGCGTGTCCGCGTATCGACCTGGCCCGGCAGCACGTTGGAAGCAGCGGGGACCAGCAAAACGTCGTCGAACGTCAGCGCTTCGCGAATGGCCAAAAGGGAAACCCCTTTTCGAGGCGCAGGGGGTATCATCGCCAAGAGAACCGCGCAAGAGCCGCGGGTTTTCCGGCCCGCGTCCTTGGTCAAGGATTGGTTGCGGCCCCGCGAAAACCCAAGGCAACCAGATAAAGCTCCACCGATTCCGCGCGTGAGGCCGGCGGTTTCACGTGGCGGACATCGCGAAAAGATCGGCGCAAGCGTTTCAAGAGTTCCGGCGCTGCCCCACCCTGGAAAACCTTGCCCACGAACGTGCCACCCTCCTTGAGCACGTCCTCCGCGGTCTCGACCGCGGCTTCGAACAACGCGGTGGTGCGCAAGTGGTCGGTCGCCCGATGACCGGTCGTAGGCGCTGCCATGTCGGAGAGAACGACGTCGGCCTTGTCTCCCAAGACCGCGCGGATCGCGGCAGGCGCTTCGGCATCCGTGAGATCGAGCTTCAGGATTTGAACGCCCGCGACCGGCTCGATCTCGAGCACGTCGGCAGCGACGATCTTCCCCTTCCGGCCCACGCGTGCGGCCGCCACCTGGCTCCAGCCTCCCGGCGCCGCGCCGAGATCAAGGACGAGCGCGCCCGGCTTCAAGAAATGGAATTTGTCGTCGAGCTCGATCAGCTTGAATGCCGCGCGCGAGCGATAACCGCCGGCTTTGGCGGCCGACACATAGGGATCGTTCAGCTGCCGTTCCAGCCAACGGGAGGATGAGGCCTTGAGGCCCTTGGTCTTCACTTTCACGCGCAGCGCGCGAGCGGAGCTTATGGGCTTCTTCACACCCTTCAAGCACCGGGATGAGCAGCAACGAAATCGGCGCGACGGCCACCGTTTCCAACCGGCCGCGTCGATTCGGATTCGCTGAGGAGCGCGATCAGAAGCCCTTCACGAAGGCCACGGTCCGCGACGCGCAGCGTGCCGCAGGGCCAGTTCTCCATGATGGCGCTCAAGATCGCACAGCCCGGCAGGATGAGATCGGCGCGATCCATGCCGATGCACGGGATCGCAGCACGCCCTAAGAAGTCCTCGCGCACGATGCGATCGGAGATCGAGAGAATCTCGTCGCGTTTCAGCCATTGGCCGTCGATCCGGCTGCGCTCGTAACGGCGCAAGCCGAGTTTGATGCCCGCGAGCGTCGTCAGCGTGCCCGACGTGCCGAGGAGGTGAAATCGCTTCAGGTCGAAGATTTCCGGGCCAAGTTCGGACTTCATCGTCTTGAACAGGCCGGCGATCTCGCGGCGCATCTCCGGATAGGCCGTGGCCGCCAAATTCCTGCTGCCGTGACGTTCGGCGAGCTTGACGACGCCGACGGGCGCCGAGCTCCAGGCGATGATCTCGTGCTTCAGGCCAAAGCCGTTTGCTGCCTCGCGCTTGACGAGGATCAGCTCGGTCGAGCCTCCGCCGATGTCGAAGATGAGCGCACCCTCGAAGTCGGCACCGATCAGCTGAAGACAGCCGGCGGCCGCCAGCCTTGCTTCTTCTTCGGGCGAGACGATGGTGAGCGAAATGCCTGCTTCCTCTTCGGCCCGCTTCACCAGATCCTGGGCATTGGCGGCGCGCCGGCATGCTTCCGTTGCGATCGCCTTGATGTGGGTAACGCGGCGGCGTTTGATTCGCGAGGCGCAGACTTTAAGCGCAGCAATCGTGCGATCGAGCGCGGCTTCAGTGATCGTGCCGGTCTGCTCGAGGCTTTCGCCCAAACGGACATTGGCCGTGTAGGAATCGATGACGCGGGGAAAAGCGAAGCTCGTGTTTTGGGTTCGGCGATCGGGCACCGCGATCAAGAGGCGGCAGGCATTCGTCCCTACATCGATAGCACCGAGCACCGGCGCTCCGTTCGACGACTCGCGCGCATGACCTCGCCGACGGCGTCGATAGGGATGACGTTTTGAGCCTGTCCGCATCAGATCGGCCAGAACCGCCTCCTCTATTCTTGCCTACGAGCTTGATCCGATGAGAGCCATCGCGCAACCCGCTTTATTTGTGTCCTCATCACGGAGCGTTAACAAATGCCAAGATTTCACGAGTCGTGTTAATATCGCAACGGAGCTTGCGCTTGAGGCGAGCGGATATGAATCGGAGCTTCTCGAAACTCTTGGGCGCGCTTGTCGCGAGCACATTGTTTCTCGCCATGGGAACGGCATCTGCCGCGCCCGCCACACCAACGGCTCCCGCGGCGCGTCCTCCTGTCCCAGCGCCTCCGGCAGGGCCGCCGATGGAAGTCGACGTGAATCTCATTCTCGATGTCGATGTCTCGGCCAGCATCGATCCTCAGGAAGCGGAATTGCAGCGTAGAGGAACCGTCGAAGCCTTCTTGAGCAAGGAGGTGATACAGGCGATCCAGGCCGGCTCCTTGGGCCGCATTGGGGTCGCGGTCGTGTACTTCTCGAGCCGCGCCTATGGTTACTTGAGCGTGCCCGTGAACTGGATGATCGTGAACGATCAGAAGTCGGCGTCCGACTTCGTCAAGACGCTCGTAGCGGCGCCGCGGCGGTCCGCCATTGGCACGTCGATCGCGGATGCTTTCGAGCTCTCCCAGCGCCTGTTCGAGACGAGCCCCTATCACGCGTCGAAGGAGATCATCGACGTTTCGGGTGATGGCCCCAACAACGCCGGCCGCCCCGTGCTCGACTCGCGCAGCGAGGTGCTCCAGAGAGGCGTCACCATCAACGGCCTTCCGATCATCAACGCCTCGACGATGCAGGACCTCGACAAATATTACGAAGGCTGCGTCGTCGGCGGCCCCGGTGCCTTCGTCATCACGGCCAAGGGCTTTGAGGATTTTGCCCGCGCCGTACGCCGCAAGCTCGTACTCGAGATTTCGGGGCTTACGCCCAAAGACACGCCGGAAACGCCGCGCATCGTCCGTGTGGCGGCCGCGGGCCAGAACGCGGCGCCCGCGCGCCCGAACTTCCGGCCGCTGCAGCCGAAGGTCAATCCGCCCTATCCTGGCGGCTGCGACTTCCCGCTCTTCGGCGGCTACGGATTCCGCTAAGGATGAACGTCTTCGGTGAACCACTCGGTCGGAAGCTCGCGGCCTAGCTCTCGCTTGCGCGCCTCGCGGTAAACGACGGCACCCGCGGCCGCGAATTGGTAGCCCAAGCCGACATTGTTGACGAAGCAGGTCACTTCATCGCGCGAGGTACGCCCCTTGTGCTTGCCCGCGATCAGCTCGGCAAGCGCGGGGAGCGCGTCGAAATCGATGTCCTTTGCCACACCCCAGCCGCGATCGTTGTCGAGCTCGCGTACCACGACGCCCTTGGTCGTGAGCTGAAGCGGCGTCTTATCGTGGCTATGCAGGAACACGAGGTCGCAACGCTTCAACACATCGGATCCAAGCTCGGGCCGCTTGATCGAGCTCACATGCTGGCCCGGCTCGATTAAGCGCGCGGGTAAGATCGGATCGATGGTGTTGGAGGCGCACATCACGATGTCGGCGCCCTTCACCGCTTCCTCGGGCGAATCGACCGGAACGACCCTCGTCTTCAGTTTCGCGCTCATCTCGGTGGCGAACGCTTCGCGGTTCGCTTTGGTCGGGCTGAAGCAGCGGATGGTCTCGATCGAGCGCACCGCCGTCACTGCCATCGCCTGCGCGCCCGCCTGCCAGCCCGAGCCGAGCATGCCGACGATGCGCGCATCCTGCCGCGCGAGATATTTGACTCCGAGGCCATTCGCCGCACCCACGCGCAAGCGCTGCATCACGCCGTCGGGCATGATCGCCAAAGGCTCGCCCGTCTCGCTCGAGAAGAGGAGCACCAGCCCGACATAGCGCTGGTTGGGCGCGGACGGCACTTTCACCCGGCGCGCATTGCCTCCGATTTCCGGCCAGGTGATGATGTCCGAGTTGATCCGCACCGCGCCAACACCGAGCTTGGGGCAAATCCCATCCATGCTTTTCAAGCTGTACAGCGCGTCCTGGCGCGAGGTCGGCGCAAAGCTGTCCGAGCGCCGGCGCGATAGGCCCCGCCCCTCTGCGAGCTCCCGGTAAGCATCCTCGAGCGCATCGAGGCAAAGCGGCATCGAGAGCACGCTTTCAACATCGTCGTTGGAAAGAATGAGGGTCATCAAGCGGCTCCAATTTGGTGTTGCGCCTATGGTCTAAGCTTCCGCCCGTCCGTCAAGCCGTCGCGAGACCTCCATGAAAAGCCTTACGCTTTCGGCCTCGAGACGCTTCCCTCGGCCCTTGTCGTTCCGGCCGTGACGCTATAAGTCAAAGCCACATCCCGTTGGGGGATCGTCTAATGGTAGGACTGCAGACTCTGACTCTGCCTGTCTAGGTTCGAATCCTAGTCCCCCAGCCAGCTAGCTTTCGTTAGCGGCGAAGCCGCTTACGAAAGCTGCTGTCCCCGCGAAAGCGGGGACCTAGCAAAAGGGCACTGTTACAACAGTGCCGCGCCGCACATCCTTGCAGGCTCGGCCGAAAATCGTCACCCTAGTCGGCAACGTCAGGGCAGCCATGGAAAGATCATCCTCGCCCATGCCGAAACACGTCGTGAGGATCGAACGATGACAAGAGGTCTGGTG
>DASQHF010000198.1:0-2239 GCA_035632215.1 Micropepsaceae bacterium
AGCCGCTTGCCATGCTCGTTGCCAGCGCGATGGTCTTGAGCTCGGGCGCGTTCGCCGCGCCGGATCCGGGCCAGCAGCCGCCGACAAAGACCGCGAAGAACGAATCGCCTCTGCCTCCGGGCGGTGCGGCCGGTATCGAGAAAGCCCAATCCGACGACGATACGACGCTCTACATCATTGGCGGCGTGATCGTGATCGGCGGTCTTATCGCGATCCTTCTCGCCAACGGCCACTCGAGCTCGTCGACCCGCTAAGCTTTTTCCGATCGCACGTCTTGGGCTGCGTGGTGCGGCTCTAGGTACTCGTTTGCAGCGGGCGCAGGACTTCGATCTCGAGTACCGGGCCCTTGGGCGTGAGCGTTTGCTCCGAGCGCCAGACGAAACCGTTTCCGGGGTCGCGCCAGAAGATGTTCTGGAAATTCCAATTGCGTTGGACGCAATGATTCTCTTCCACGACCCGCATTGTCTGGAGCGACGCACCCAAGATGACAATCGTCTCCGGCGTCGCTCCGGCGAGGGTGCTCTCGATGGGCATGGAATAGGCGTTCTGCCCGGGAAGATCGACCAAACGGATACCTTTTTCGCCAGGCGCAAGATCTCGCACGAGCACGTCTGAGTCTTCGAACCAAGTCGCACCAAGGTTCTCGCGGAAACCGGCGGTCTTGAGGACCCGGCCGCCGCGCGTCACCACTGCGACTTGCGCGTTCGAAGTCCACAAAAGATCGGCGCCTGTGACGGTGGCGAGCACGAGCAGCATTTGCGGCCCTCCGTCGACGCGCACGCCGACCGAGGCGTAGGGAATGCGGGCCGCGTCCTCGCGCGCGACCGAGGAAGGCTGCATCGTCCCTTGGTACAGCGCTTTCAACGTCGCGTAATCGATGTCGGAATTGGAGCCGCAGCGCGCAAGGCCAAATGCGCCCAATAGAGAAAGCGCGTGGCGTCGCGAGAGACTGTGCTCAGGGAGCCGTGACGGCATGCCAGCCCCCCAAGATCTCGCCGTAACTCGTTCTTCGCGTCAGCCCATAGAGCGACTGTTCGTCGCCCAAGCGCTGGCCCCCGTCGCGGGTGAGGGAGGTAAAATCGAGCTTCGCTTCGGTCTGGCTATGCACCGGGAGGACGCTCTCTAAGGGAATCCGGATGATGATGCCCTTGTCGAAGGAGCCTTCGCCGAATTTGGAGAATGGCACGTTGGTGAAGGTGACGAACGCGCCGATCTCCACCCCGGTCTCGAAGCGACGCGTCATCTCGAACGTGACCCCGTAATCGCCTGCCAAGTACCGGCCGGCGTGAAGATTGAAGTTGAGGCCGTAATAAGGGGATTCGTAGTACAGGCTCGCATGGCCGACCACAACGTTGTAACTCATGAGCCCGAACAGGCGATCGAAATCGCGCTGCCAGGCTTCGTAAACGGCAAGGCCCAGGGCCCAGCGCTTGCCTTCGGGCCGCCACAGCACCTCGCCGCCGAAGCCGGCGAACATGCTTTCGAGATAGCCGCCGCGCACGAGGCCGTAGAAGCCGGGAGCGAGCGTGCGCACATAGGTCAGCCGCAGGTGATCGATCCCGTCGGCACCCTCCTTGAAATAGAGGTTTGCGTCGCTGCGCACGTGCGGCAGCTCGCTGTTGCTCGGGCGCAGGTTTCCGAACGTGTCGTAGATGTCGAGCTCGAACGTGCCGTCGAGGTTGAGCCCACGCTGGATCTCGACGTTTCCGGAAACGGCCGCGAAGATCTCGTACCGGAAAGGCTGGCTTGGATCGAACAGCGACTCGCGGAATTGCGGGGCCAGGGCCCATCCGAAGCGCGGGTATGACGCGACCGGCGGCAGGGAAAGCAAGGGCTCCGCGGGCGAGGCCGGCCTGATGTCGCTCGTGGCGAGAATTTCTCGCGCATCGCCGCGCGCCATGACGGTACGCTCGATCGCGCTCCGCTCGAGCACGATCTCGCGGGTGGGAAGACCATTTTCCAGACTGATGAAGCGGAAGCGCTCGATCTCGGGCGGCGTTGCGGCCATGAGGATGCGCGTCAAACGGCCGATCGCTTCGGTTTCGCGGCGATAGCGAACATTGTTGATGACAATTGCAGCCTCATGCGCCGAAAGGCTGAGACTCTCGATCAGAACCCGCTGCTGATCGGCAAGCGCGAGGACACGGGCACGGATTTCGGCTTCGCCCGCGAGCGGCGCGGGCTTCTCGCCGGCGCCTTCCACCGCACGCCGCCGGTCGTCGGCGGAGCGGAGCGGAAT
>DASQHF010000199.1:0-8963 GCA_035632215.1 Micropepsaceae bacterium
CTTTGGGGGGCCTTCGATCCGGCTTCCGCCGACTTCCAGTTCGTCGAAAGCGCGTCCTGGCTCGGCGGCGGCATCACCTACAAGATGGGCGTCGACGGCATCTCGGTGCTGTTCGTGGTCTTGACCGCGTTCTTGATGCCCATCTGCATCGTCGCAAGCAAAGCGATGCACACCCGCGTACGCGAATACATGATTGCGTTCCTCGTGCTCGAGACCCTCATGATCGGGGTCTTCACCGCGCTCGACCTGATCGTCTTCTACATCTTCTTCGAGGGTGGCCTCATCCCGATGTTTCTCATCATCGGCGTCTGGGGCGGGCCGCGGCGCGTCTACGCGACGTTCAAGTTCTTCCTCTACACGCTTCTGGGCTCCGTCCTGATGCTGCTTGCCATCATGGCGATGTACTGGCAGACGGGGACCTCGGACATCGTCGCGCTCTTGGACGGCACGCATCTGATTCCGCCCGCGATGCAGAGCTATCTCTTCTTCGCCTTCCTCGCCTCCTTCGCGGTCAAGCTTCCGATGTGGCCGGTGCACACCTGGTTGCCGGATGCCCATGTCGAAGCGCCGACCGCGGGCTCGGTGATCCTCGCCGGCATTCTCCTGAAGATGGGCGGATACGGATTCTTGCGCTTCTCGCTTCCCATGTTTCCCGTCGCTGCCGAGCGCTATGCGCCGCTGATGTTCACGCTCTCGCTTATCGCGATCGTCTACACCTCGCTTGTTGCGCTTGCGCAAGAAGACATGAAGAAGCTGATCGCCTATTCCTCAGTCGCGCATATGGGCCTCGTCACGCTGGGCGCTTTCACTTTCAGCCACGAGGGGATCGACGGCGCCATCTTCCAGATGCTCTCGCACGGCATCGTCTCGGGCGCGCTGTTCCTTTGCGTCGGCGTCGTCTACGACCGCATGCATACGCGCGAAATCTCCGCCTATGGCGGTCTCGTCAACCGCATGCCGATGTACGCGGCCTCCTTCATGGTGTTCACGCTCGCCAATGTCGGCTTGCCGGGCACAAGCGGTTTCGTGGGCGAGTTCCTCACCCTCCTTGCCGCCTTCCGCTTCAACACCTGGCTCGCGATCGTCGGCGCAACCGGTGTCATCCTTTCGGCCGCCTACGCGCTCTGGCTTTATCGCCGGATCATCTTCGGCGCGCTCGAGAAGACCAGTCTCCAGGGCATCATGGACTTGACGCCGCGCGAGGTCGCTTTCATGGCGCCGCTCGTCGCCGCCACGATCTTCTTCGGCGTTTATCCGAGGCCGATCTTCAATGTGACGCAGGCCTCGGTCGCCCATCTCGTCGAACTGCATGAGGCGGGGATCACGGCCGCCCGCGTCGGAGGTCCGCAATGAACCTCTCCGCCGACGCCGCCGTCGTTTTACCCGAGCTTATCGTTGCCGCCGGCGGCATGGCGCTCATGCTGCTGGGCGTCTTCTTAGGCGATCATGCACAGAAGCTCTTGTCCTATCTGAGCGTCGCGCTCTTCATCGGCGTTGCCGCGCTCATCTACGCCACTCCGGGCGGCAGTGCGTTTGCCGGTGCCTTCCGCGCCGACGCCTTCGCCGCCTTCATCAAGCTCCTCGTGCTCTTGGGCGCCGCGGTCGTCCTCATCATGAGCCAGGCTTATTTGGAGCGGGAGAAGATGGCCCGCTTCGAGTTCCCGGTGCTCGTCGTCTTTTCGGTCTTGGGCATGATGCTGATGGCCTCCGCCGGGGACTTCATCACCCTCTATCTCGGGATGGAGCTGCAAAGCCTGGCGCTCTACGTGCTCGCCGCCTTCAATCGCGACAATCTGCGCTCCACCGAAGCCGGACTGAAATACTTCGTCTTGGGCGCACTCTCCTCCGGCATGATGCTGTACGGCATCTCGCTCATCTACGGTTTTGCCGGTGCGACCGGTTTCGCCAAGGTCTCGATGATCGTTCAGTCCGGCACGATCACCACCGGCGTCGTGTTCGGGCTCGTCTTCCTGATTTCAGGCCTTGCCTTCAAGATCGCGGCCGTGCCTTTCCATATGTGGACGCCCGACGTCTACGAGGGCGCGCCCACCCCGATCACGGCGTTCTTTTCGGCCTCGCCCAAGGTCGCCGCCATGGCGCTATTCGTGCGTGCGATGGCCGAAGCGCTTCCGTCCGCGCTCGATCAATGGCGCCAGATCGTGATCTTCATCGCCATTCTCTCGATGGCCTTGGGCGCGGTGGCGGCGATCGGCCAGAACAACATCAAGCGACTGATGGCGTATTCGTCCATCGCCAATATGGGTTATGCGCTCATCGGCCTTGCGACCGGAACGCCGGACGGCGTGCAGGGCGTGCTTATCTATCTCGCGATCTACATCGTTACCAATATCGGTATCTTCGCCTGCATCCTCGCTATGCGACGCGGCGAAGCGATGGTCGAGAACATCCCCGATCTCGCGGGGCTGGCGCAATCGCGCCCCGGCTACGCCTTCATCTTCGCGATGCTGATGTTCTCGCTCGCGGGCATTCCCCCGCTCGCGGGATTCTTCGCCAAGTTCTACGTCTTCCTCGCCGCCATGAGGGCAGGCCTCTATCCGCTTGCGGTGATCGGCGTCGCCATCAGTGTGGTCGGCGCCTATTACTATCTTCGCATCGTCAAGGTGATCTATTTCGATCCGCCGGCGCCCGAGTTCGAGCCCAAGATGGATCCGAGCCTCGCGACCGTGATCCTCGCCTCGGGCCTCTTCACGCTCTTCTTTGTCTTGGGCGCGGCGCCGCTCGTGGGTGCCGCCGGCGCTGCGGCCGCAGCGCTCTTTCCGTGAATGCAGCACCCAGCTTGTCATGGCCCGCGCACATGGGCCACCCAGGTGGGGCCCCGCGAATTTCGAAAACGGGCCGGCGAAGATTTCAAGCCACCGGACAATCAAGATCTGCGGCGTAACTCTTGCGATCTGAGGGTGTTTCGCCTGGGTGGCCCGCGTGCGCGGGCGATGACATTTTCTTATCTATGGTGAAAAGGTGGACGGGACGCACGCGACTGCGAACCGTAATCCTGATGGCCTCAGGCTCATCATCCATGAGACGCTGGACTCCACCAACGAGGAAGCGCGCCGTCTTGCGGAAAAAGGCGAACGCGGTCCGCTTTGGATATTAGCCAGCTGCCAGACCGCGGGCCGCGGCCGCCGCGGCCGCAACTGGATTTCAGAAGAGGGCAATCTCTTCGCGACGCTGCTCTTGAACCCGCAGGGAGACAAAGCCCACTGGCCGCAGCTTGGTTTCGCGATGGCGCTTGGCACAGCCGAGATGCTGGAGGCCTACACGTCCGCTACCGAGGTGAAGCTCAAATGGCCGAACGACGTACTCGTCCAGGGACGGAAGATCGCCGGGATCCTGCTCGAGGCTTATGGCGATGCGCTCGCCATTGGCGTCGGCGTTAACTTGAAGAGCGCTCCGGAAGGGACAGAATTCCCGGCGATTTCGTTTGAACGCGCAACGGGCAATGCGCCCGATCCGCAATCGGCGCTTGCGGTTCTCGCGGGCCGCATGCACGCGTGGTATGAGGTCTGGTGCGAGCAAGGATTTCACCCGCTAAAGCGCGCCTGGCTCGCGCGCGCATACGGCCTCGGCGGACCGATGACCGCGCGGCTCGCCAACGAGGAGTTGAACGGCGTGTTCGAAGCACTGGACGAGGATGGCGCGCTGATGCTGCGTATGGCCGACGGCGCGCACAGGCGCGTCACCGCGGCGGACATCTTCTTGCCGGGTTGATCATGCTCCTCGCGATCGACGCCGGAAATACCAACATCGTCTTCGCGGTCTGCGAGGGCGAAACCATTCGCGCGCAGTGGCGCGCCATCACCAAGACCATTCGGACCGCGGACGAATACGGCGTCTGGCTGGCCGACTTATTGGCCCTCCAGGACATGAAGCTCTCCGATCTTAAGTCGGCGATCATCTCCTGCGTGGTGCCCGACGCGCTCTTCGACTTGAGGAACCTCTGCCGCCGTTACCTCAAGTGCGAGCCCTTGGTCGTCGGCACGCCCGAGGTCCCGCTCGGCATCAAGATCGATTACGATCGCCCGGATAGCGTCGGCGCCGATCGGCTCGCCGATGCCGTGGCCGGCCACGCGCTCTATGGCGGACCGCTGATCGTCGTCGATTTCGGTACCGCGACGACGTTCAATGTCGTCAGTGAAACCGGCGACTACGAAGGCGGCGTAATCGCGCCTGGCGTCAATCTCTCGGCCGAGGCGCTCCACCATGCCACGGCGCTCTTGCCGCGGGTCGCGTTCCACAGAACCGCGACGGTTATCGGCAAGGACACCGTCACCGCGATGCAATCCGGCATGTATTGGGGCTATGTCAGCTTCATCGAAGGACTCGTCTCGCGGATCAAGGCCGAGTACGGCAAGCCGATGACGGTCGTCGCCACGGGCGGCCTGGCCTCGATCTTCCAGCGTCAGGTGTCGGGCATCGATCATGTCGATCCGGACTTGACCGTTAAGGGGCTCATGCTCATCCACGCGCGCAACCGCGAACGCGCAAAACAGCTTCCGCCTTCGGAATGAACGTGCGCTTCGAACGTTATCCTTTCTACGCCAATGTCTGAAAGCACCGGATCCGATTCCGAGCTCCTCTTCCTTCCCTTGGGCGGGGCAGGGGAGATCGGAATGAATTTGAACTGCTACGGCTACGGTACGCCCGAGGGCCGCGCCTGGATCATCATCGATTGCGGCGTGATGTTCGGTCGCGAGACCTCGACCCCCGGTATCGATCTGATGCTGCCCGACGTCCGCTTCCTGGAAGAGAACCGCGAGGACATCTTGGGTCTCGTCCTCACCCATGGCCACGAAGACCACATTGGCGCGGTCGCCCATCTCTGGCCGAGGCTGCGCTGCCCCGTCTACGCGACGCCCTTCACGGCGAGGCTCTTGGAAGACAAGCTCGAAGAGGCGGACTTGAAAGATTTCGTCAAGCTGAAAGTCGTGCCCTTGGGTGGACGCGTGAAGCTTGGGCCGTTCGACCTCGAGCTTATCTCGATCACCCATTCCATCCCGGAACCCAACGCCGTCGCGATCCGCACGCCCTTGGGCGTCGTCGTGCATACCGGGGACTGGAAGATCGACCCCGACCCGCAATTGGGCGAGACGACGGATGACCGCGCGTTGCGGAAACTCGGACAGGAAGGCGTCATCGCCTGCGTTTGCGACTCGACCAACGCGCTCGTGTCGGGCGAGTCCGGCTCGGAGGCCCGCGTCAAGCGCTCGCTGCACGATCTCATCGGCACGCTGAGAGGCCGCGTGGCTGTGACGGCCTTCGCCTCGAATGTCGCGCGCCTGGATTCGATTGCGCATGCCGCACGCGCCCACGGACGCGAGGTCATCCTTGTTGGCCGCGCCATGCGCCACATGGTGACCTGTGCACGCGAGACGGGCTATTTGAAGGACTTCCCGCCCGTTCGCGAGGAAGAGGATGCGCCGCGGCTTCCACCCGAGCGCGTGCTCTTTCTCTGCACTGGAAGCCAGGGCGAGCCGCGGGCGGCGCTTTCCCGCATCGCCGCGGGCGAGCACCCTTACGTCAACTTGGGCGAAGGCGACTCCGTCGTCTTCTCCTCGCGCATTATTCCGGGAAACGAGCTCGCGATCTTCGAGCTGCAAAATCGGCTCGCGGCAAGGGGCGTGGCGGTCTTAACCGAGCGCGACCATTTCGTGCACGTCTCCGGACACCCGGCGCGCGATGAGCTCGCGGCGATGTATTCCTGGGTCAAGCCGCGCATCGCGGTCCCCGTTCATGGCGAGATCCGCCACATGAGCGAGCACGCCCGCTTCGCGCGCGAGCTCCAGGTTCCCGAGGCGATCGTCGCCCAGAACGGCCAGATGGTGAGGCTCGCGCCGGGGAGGGCGGAAATCGTCGACGAGACGCCGTCAGGACGGCTGTATCTCGACGGCCGCATCTTGACGCACGAAGACGAAGGCTATGCGCGTGCCCGCCGCAGTCTTGGTTTTGCCGGTTTCATCGGCGTGACGCTGATCGTCGACCGCAAGGGGCGCTTGGCGGCAGATCCCGTGCTCCATATGGAGGGGATTCCGGAAGCCGTCTTCACACCGGTGAAGGAAGCCGTGGATCGCGCGCTCAACGGCAAACGCCGCTTCGACGAGGATCTGACCGAACAGGTTCGCATTGCGGCGCGGCGCGCGGCGAACGACGTCTGGGGCAAGAAGCCCGTGGTGCGGGTCCAGACTGCCGAAGTGTGATAGGAAGGGCCATGAATTGGGCCCTTGGACTCGCGATCTACATCATCATCTGGTGGACCATGCTGTTCACCATTTTGCCCTTCGGCATCAAGAGCCAACAAGAGGCCAAGCAGGTGGTTCCCGGAAGCGAGCCTGGAGCTCCGACGCTTCCGCGTTTGGGTAGGAAACTGCTCGTCAACACCGTTATTTCTACAGTCCTTTGGCTGATCGCCGACTACGCCTACATCCATTATTACCTCCAGCCTTAGCCGATCGTTCAGCTTTTAGGCCCTAGGCTGTGTCCCATGACAAGAGTCTGGGCGTATGCGCTGATTGTCCTTGCGATCCCCTCTTGCGCCGGGGCCGCGTCGGCACCGCCGTCTGCGCCCGCCAACCCGACCTGCATCGACGCGAAGAATTCTCCCGACTACACGCCGGGCGTCGATGCGCGCGGGAAGGCGGTCGCTCCGGCCGATTTACCGACGCAAGGCAATGTCGAAGTCAGCACGCACGTCTTCGCCGAAGTACGTACGAACAATCGCCAGGTCCCGCGCGTGGGCGTCGAGGTCAATCTCGACGCGTTGAGACAGCTTCCGCCCTGTCCGCCGGCACCCAAGAAACCGATCGTCCACGAACACTGAACGGGACTGTTTCTATAAGAACAAAACATTTGTCATCCCCGGCGAACGCCAGCCGAAGGCTCGCGTGAGGGAAGGGGACCCAGCACGTCTGGATCGTGATGCGCCTCGATTCCCTTCCCCTCGCACGAACCGCGATGCGGTTCATGCTCGGCCGGGAATGACAACATTAGGGTCTTGACCATCGCGCGCCTTCATGGCGGGTTGCACCCATGAACGATGCTTCGCCTCACCATTCGCGCGCGCTCTTCCTTGCAAGCGCGAATCTGCAAGGCATCGTGTTGATGATCATCGCGCGCGCGGTCTTCGCGACAAGCGACTCCTTCACCAAGCTTGCGAGCGGCGGCCTGCCGGCGACCGAAGTCGTTTCCTTGCGCAACGCGATGGCGCTTCCCATCGTGATCGCGATCGCATGGCGCTATGGGGGACTGAAGCGGTTAAGCGCGATCAAGGATCCGATTGTCCTCTGGCGCAGCGTGCTCGAGGGTATCGGCCTCATCTCCTTTGTGCTCGCGCTGCCGCATGTGACCATCGGCCAGAGCACGGTGATCCTCTTGACCGTGCCGATCATCCTCGTGGCGCTTTCGGCCGTCGTCTTCAAGGAGGACGTCGACGCCAAACGTTGGGCCGCAATCGTCGTCGGCTTCATCGGCGTGTTCCTGGTCGCGGGACCGTTGGGCGGGACGCCCAATGCCTATTTGCTCCTGACGCAACTGACGGCGCTCACCTGGGCGATCCGCGATCTCATCACCTCGCGCATCGTCGGCCACATCCCGACGGTCACCGTCGCGCTTTATGCGACGCTGATCGGCGGCCTCGTTGCCGTCCCAGGTGCGGCGGTGGAGGGCTGGCAGCCGGTCGAAAACACCGAATGGCTCTATCTCTTGGGCGCGGGATTCTTCGTAGCCCTCGCCAATCTTCTGTACGTGAGCGCGCTGAGGACCGGCGCCATCTCGGTCGTCGCACCCTTCCGCTACACCGCCGCGATCTGGGCGAGCTTGGCCGGCTATATCGTCTGGCGGGATATCCCCGATTTCTGGGGCGTCACGGGTACGCTCTGTATCATCGGCTCTGGCCTCTACACCTTCTATCGGGAGCTCGAGCGCGTCAAAGCGCTCAAGCTCGCAAAGGCAGTGTGATCCCCGTCGTTGTGTCATCCCCCGCGCCCGGGTCCGCGCATTCGCGCGGCCCAAGCGTAAACTCCAGCGGGGGACCCAGCGCGCGTGCGCCGGCACGCGCGAAATACTCTTTTCGCGGCGCAGATGGGTAGCCCGGTTAAACCGGGCCATGACACACGGCCGGGTGTCGTCGGCGGAACAACGGTGCCTTCGAGCATGCGACGGATTTCACCTGATCTGACTTCCGCCTTAAGCCTTAAGCCTTAAGCTTCGCCCATCTCAAACTTGGAACCGGAAGGAACCTCACCGCGCGGCAAGAGTTGTGTCCGAGCTCTTGTGTAAGAAGAGCTTCACCTCAGCAGAGGAGGAACGTATGCGTTCAGTATTCCTTGCGATCGCTACTGTAGGTCTCATCGCCGGAGCGGCTTATGGGCAATACGGCACGGCCGGGTCGGCCGCGGACCAGGCCGGCAAGGCCGCGGCCGGCGCGGCTCAGTCTGGCGTCAACGCCGCCGGCAAGGCGGTTGAGAAGGGCGCGAATGCCGCTGCGGCCGCGTTCACCACGGAAGGCCAGGCCAAGAACAAGATCGAAGCGAGCGGCTACACCAATATCACGGGCCTCTCTAAGGACAGCTACGGCGTTTGGCATGGCAAAGCCCAGAAGGACGGGATGCTCGTCAACATCAGCCTTGACACGCAAGGCAACGTGAAGACCGAATAACCGAACAAGAGTCGCCCTCTCCCCGAGCGGGGGGAGAGGGCGATGCGCCGCGCGGCGCAAAGCGCGCACCAATGGTGCGCCGGGTGAGGGGGAGGACCCGAGGGCGACACGTCGGTGGGAGGTCATGCATTCAACGGAGCCCAGTCCGGGCAAAGGTTCGATTTGGGCGACGAAAACGTCCGGTCTTGGACAAAGCAGCCGTTTCTACCACCGTCCGGAGCCCGCAAACGTTGACCCTGACGGACTCAGCGGCTGCTCGCAATCTCCTGTAATTCGGATTAAAGTTGTGCTG
>DASQHF010000200.1:0-4085 GCA_035632215.1 Micropepsaceae bacterium
ATCAGGGCGGCGAGCCGCGGCGTCGAAAGAAAACCCATGCTGATGAGGTCCGACTCGGAATAGCCGGAAGGATCCCGGGGATCGCTCATCGCGTCGGCTTCGCACTTGCCGCCAGCGGGCGAAAACACTTCGACCTCATAGCCGCGCTCGGTAAACGCTAGATAGGGATGCGAGAGTTCGCTCCACCAGAAACCCACCGGCCAGCCGGTGGTTGTCGATACGCTCGGGTTGGAGACCACGATCGCTACTCGCTTCCGGTTCCTCGGGTTGACGGGGTTCGCATCTTTCAGGCTCATGGATGAACTTTCCTCCCGCTTGGGTCGTAATCACCCCCGAACTCCAAGTCGCCTCCGCTCTCCCGAAAATTTCCTCCTTTTGCGAAAAGTAATTTGGACGACGGACGCGGTCCGCAATGCCGGCGAGGCGGGAACTCAAAATCGCGATTCGGCTATCTTGGGGACCTAATTCCGCCCCAACTCTCCGCTATCTCTTGCGTCGATGGGTCGAGCCGAAACCCCATCCGCGCTAGGTCTCCGTTCTCATACCAGAACATTCCCCGAACTATTACGGAACAAAATATAAGAAAATACAATGTTTCCAGCATGTTCTGTACCCCCCTTGCAAATGAGAACAAAACATGTACATTGCGCGCCTTGGCCGACTTCAGGGGACCAATTTCGGAGGCCTGGGAAATCGGCAATCGCTGTGGAATAAGGGAGCGGGCTTCAATGACACAGGCAGTTCTTCGGGTAGTGGGAAAAGAAGATTCAGAAAAAAAGCGCGCACTCGAGGCCGCGCTCTCACAGATCGATCGCGCCTTCGGCAAGGGCTCGGTCATGCGGCTTGGCCAGCGCGAGCGCGCGGTTGAGACGGACGCGGTGCCGACGGGCTCGTTGGGCCTCGATATCGCGCTTGGGATTGGCGGCTTGCCCCGCGGCCGGGTGGTCGAAATCTATGGCCCGGAATCCTCAGGCAAAACGACGCTTGCACTCCATGCCGTCGCGGAGGTCCAGAAGAAGGGCGGGGTTGCGGCCTATGTCGATGCCGAGCACGCGCTCGATCCGGGTTACGCCAAGAAACTGGGCGTCGACATCGATGAACTCCTGATCTCTCAGCCAGACACCGGCGAGCAGGCGCTCGAGATCACCGACACGCTGGTGCGCTCCGGCGGCGTCGACATCGTCGTGGTGGATTCGGTCGCGGCTTTGACGCCCAAGGCCGAGCTCGAAGGCGAAATGGGTGATCAGCTTCCAGGTCTTCAGGCCCGCCTGATGAGCCAGGCCTTACGCAAGCTCACCGGCTCCATTTCCAAGTCGAACACCATCGTTCTCTTCATCAATCAGATCCGGATGAAGATCGGCATCATGTTCGGCAATCCGGAAACCACGACCGGCGGCAACGCGCTCAAATTCTACGCCAGCGTCCGGCTCGACATCCGCCGCATCGGGGCGATCAAGGATCGGGACGAGGTGATCGGCAATCAGACCCGCGTCAAAGTGGTCAAGAACAAGGTCGCGCCGCCGTTCCGCCAGGTCGAGTTCGACATCATGTACGGCCACGGCATCTCCAAGTCGGGCGAGCTTTTGGACTTAGGGTGCAAGGCCGGCGTGGTGGAGAAGTCGGGTGCTTGGTTCTCCTATGACGGCGAGCGCATCGGCCAGGGACGCGAGAACGCCAAGCAATATCTCGAGGCGAACAAGGACGCCGCGGCCAAGATCGAGGCCGCGATCCGCGCGAGTGCGGGCCTCTTGTCAGGCGGCTTGACGGTTGCAGCCGGCGAAGACACGGGCGCCGCAGAGGAATAATCCCGATCTCAACCGACTAGCCTTTCCCGCCGGCACGGGAACGGCTCCTAGAGAGGGCGCTCTCGAATGAGAGCGCCCTCGCGTTTTAGGTGGCCTCGAGCATCGTTTTGGCAATCCTGAGATGGGCTGCTATTAGGAACCCATGAACAGCCTGAAAGAAATCCGCGCCGCCTTTCTCGAATTCTTTAGGCGGAACGACCATGAGGTCGTCCCTTCGAGCCCGCTCGTGCCGCGCAACGACCCGACGCTTCTCTTCACCAATGCCGGCATGGTCCAGTTCAAGAACGTGTTCACCGGCCAGGAGAAGCGCCCGATCCCGCGCGCGGCGACCGCTCAGAAGTGCGTGCGGGCAGGGGGCAAGCACAACGACCTCGACCGCGTCGGCTATACCGCGCGGCATCATACGTTCTTCGAAATGCTGGGGAATTTCTCCTTCGGCGATTATTTCAAGGAGCGCGCGATCGACCTCGCCTGGACGCTCGTTACCAAGGATTTCGGCCTCGATTCGAAGCGCCTCCTGGTCACGGTCTACTCCGAGGACGAGGAGTCCGCGCGTCTCTGGCGCAAGATCGCGGGGCTGCCGGAAGCCAAGGTCATCCGCATCCCGACTTCCGACAATTTCTGGTCCATGGGCGAGGTTGGCCCCTGCGGGCCGTGCACCGAGATCTTCTACGATCATGGCGAGCACATTCCAGGTGGCCCGCCCGGCACCCCTGAAGAGGATGGCGATCGCTTCATCGAGATCTGGAATCTCGTCTTCATGCAGTTCGAGCAGTTTCCTGGCGGCAAGCGCGAGGCCCTTCCGCGCCCCTCGGTAGATACCGGCATGGGGCTCGAGCGCATCGCCGCCGTGCTCCAGGGCGTGCACGACAATTACGACGTCGATCTGTTCCGGCATCTGATCCAGGCCTCGGCCGAGCTCTCGGGAACCCCGATCAACGGTGCGCACGCGGTCAGCCATCGGGTGATCGCCGACCATTTGCGCGCCTCGTCGTTCCTGATCGCCGACGGCGTGCTGCCCTCGAACGAGGGCCGGGGCTACGTGCTTCGCCGGATCATGCGCCGCGGCATGCGGCACGCGCACATCTTGGGTGCCAAGGACCCGCTGATGTACCGCATTGTGCCGACGCTCGTGGCCGAAATGGGCGAGGCCTATCCGGAATTGAAACGCGCCGAAGCTCTCTTGACCGAGACATTGAAGCTCGAAGAGACGCGCTTCCGCGAGACGCTCGCGCGCGGGCTAAAGCTCTTGGACGAGTCCACCGCGAGTTTGAAATCCGGCGACACGCTTTCAGGCGAAGTCGCGTTCCGTCTTTACGACACCTACGGTTTCCCGCGCGATTTGACCGAAGACGCACTGCGCGAACGCGGTATGAAGCTCGACATTGCGGGCTTCGATGCGGCGATGGCGCGCCAGAAAGCGGAAGCGCGCAAAGCCTGGACGGGCTCGGGCGAGGCCGCGACCGAAACGCTGTGGTTCAGCTTGCGCGAAGAGCTCGGACCGACCGAGTTCTTGGGCTACGACACCGAGAGCGCCGAGGGCTCTATTCTGGCGATCGTCAAGGATGGCGCGCGCGTCGAACGTGCGGGCGCCGGCGAGATCGTGCGCATCATCACCAACCAGACGCCGTTCTATGGCGAAGGCGGCGGGCAGGCGGGCGATGTCGGCGCGATGTTCTCGACCAAAGGCGCCGAAGGGACAGTCGCCGACACCGAAAAGAAGCTCGGCAACCTCCACGTCCATGTCGTGGAAGTGACGCGCGGCGAGTTCCTGCTCGGTGATGCGGTCGATTTGCGCGTGGATTCCGAACGGCGTCGCGCGACGCGTGCCAACCATTCGGCGACGCACCTCCTGCATGCCGCGTTGAAGCACGTCCTCGGACCGCATGTCGCGCAGAAGGGCTCCTATGTTGGCCCCGACCGCTTGCGCTTCGACTTCTCGCATCCCAAAGCGATGAACGATGACGAGCTTAAGCGCGTCGAAGACGAAGTGAACGAAGTCGTGCGCCAGAACACTGACGTCTCGACGCGATTGATGCCGACGGCGAAAGCGATCGAGGCGGGTGCGGTCGCCATGTTCGGCGAGAAATACGGCGAGGAAGTGCGCGTGCTCGCCATGGGCCGTGCTCTTGAGACTAGCGCGAAACCCTATTCGGTCGAGCTCTGCGGCGGCACGCATGTGCGCCGCTTGGGCGACATCGGGATTTTCACCATCGAACGGGAATCCGCGGTCGCTGCGGGCGTGCGACGCATCGAGGCTCTCACCTCGGAAGGCGCGCG
>DASQHF010000201.1:0-2756 GCA_035632215.1 Micropepsaceae bacterium
TTGAGCTTCGGATCGAAGAAGTATTCGCCACCCAACGAATGGATATTGCCGTCGAAGATGGCGCCCACAACCTCACCCTTGGCGTTGATCAAGGGCGACCCCGAATTGCCCCCGATGATGTCGTTGTCCGACGACATGTCGAAAACGGTGGATGGGTTGAGCTTGTTCTTTCCCTCAACCCAGCGCGGCGCGAGATCGAAGGGGAATTTCCCCGTCGCGCGATCGTACAATCCCGCATAGGTGGTGAAGGGTAGAACGGCTTTGCCCTTCTCGTCCCAGCCGACGATCTTCCCGTAAGACAGCCGGAGCGAGAAGGTCGCGTCGGGATAGACGCTCGTGCCATAGACCGCGAAGCGGGCTTGCGCGATGCGCTCGGCGGCGCGATCGATCGGACCCGACACGCGCTCCTCATAGGCTTTGCGGATGGCGCGCGCGCCCGCGTCGGTCTTCAGCACGAAGCGGATCATCGGATCGTCCGATTTGTCGACGGCGGCCTTGCCGCCTTCCCACAGCGCCCGGCGGGCTTTCGGATCGGCGAGCTTCGATGCGAGAAGCAGCTTCGCCAAGCTCTCGGGGGACTCGTTACCGAGATAGAGCTTCGTCTCGGGCGCATCTGCAGTCAGATATTCGCGCAGCTTGATGAACCAATATTCGAGCTGAAGCTGCTCGAGCTCCGGATAAACCGGCGCTGCATCGAGCAGGCCTTTCTGGAGGATCGGCAGGCGCGCATCGTTGTATTCGCGAAGGCGCTCGCCATTGGGCTTCGTCCGTTCCTCGGCCCCGCGCACGATCGTGCGGGCATAGCGGAAGAGCGCCGAGCCGTAGCCCGCGCGTCCCTCAAGGAAATAATCTTGGAGATAGATCGGCTGACGCGCGGCAAGGGCCTCGGCGATCTCGGTCCAAGGATCGCCGATCTCGGCTTTGAGCTTCGTATCGGCGGCGACTTTGGCTCTGAGCTCGGCCTCGGCTTTCTTCTTGGACTCGATGAGCGTGGGATTTAATAAGGCCTCGTGCTCGCCGCTGAGCGCCTTCAATCCGTTCTCGAGACCGAAGAGCCCACGATTGACGATGCGGGCGTGCTCCGCGCTCTCTTCGCCGAAGCGCGAATAGCGGCCGCGCAATTCGGCTCCGAGATAGAGCGCCATCGGCTGCGTCACATCGCGCAAGGATTCGAGCTCCGCGACCGTCAAGAGCCGGTCGGTGCCTCCGGGATTGCCCGCGACGAACACGGGATCCCCGTCCTTGGGCGTGGACGCGTTCCATTTCAGATGTTCGGGCGTCGCGACGGGCTTTCCGTTCTCGTAGAGCCTTAGAAAAGAGAAATCGAGGTCGTAGCGTGGGAAGTTGAAATTGTCCGGATCGCCGCCGAAGAACGCGGTCTGGAACTCGACCGCGAAGACGAGCCTCACGTCCGAATATTTGCGATAGGTGTAGAGCTTGAACTGGCCGCCGTCATAGAGCGAGATTACCTGGCAGCGATTGGTCTCGATCTTGCCCGAGCAGGCGTCTTTCTCGATTGCAGCGACCGCCGCATCGCGGGCGCGAACGTAATCCTGTCCCGACTTTCCCTTGGTCGCGGTAGTCACCTTCCCGGTTACGTCGCCAATCGATTGCAGGATCTCGGCCTGCATGCCCGGGCACTGTTTCTCGTCTTCGCGTTTTCCCGTGAAGAAGCCGTTCTTGACGTAGTCGTTCTCAGGGTTCGACAGATTCTGCGCGCATCCCGCCACGCAATGATGGTTGGTGAGCACGAGCCCTTCAGCCGAGACGACGGACGCCGAACAGCCATTCAGCCGCACCGCGCTGGCGCGCACATGGTCGAGCCAGGCCTGGTCGATGGTGACGCCGTATTTCGTCTTCACCTGTGCTGACGGAAAATTGTCGAAGGTCCACATGCCTTCATCGGCCAAGGCCGGTACGGATGCGGTGAGAAGGAGAGCGGCGAGCAGAAGCTTCGTGTTCATCGGATCTCTCCTGGCCAAGCGGCGCGATAACGCGCAGACTCATTATGTCAGCCGAAGAGAGATGGGTCCAATGGCCCTACCCTCTCCCTCGGGCGGGGGAGAGGGTTAGAGCCTGCGGGGAGAGACTAGGTGGGGCCTATCTCTTCACCGAGAACGAGTATTTGCCGGTAACGCGGTGGGCGTCGTCGGAGACGGCGTACCAAGCGAGCTGATATTTGCCGGCGGCGAGCGTGCTCTTGAGCGGCACCACGAGCGCCTTTTGGTTCTTCGCGTCCAGATGCGGCGCGCCGGTTGCGATCGCCTTGCCGGTCAAGTCGGTGAGCTTGATCCCGGAGAAGGCGGGAGTGACGGCTTCGGAAAAGGTCAACCGAACTTCCTTCAAGGAGTTGCTGACGACCGCATTCGGCGCCGGATTCTCCGCCTTCAACGTGGCGTGGGCGTAAGCCGCGCCGGACAACGTCACGCCGGCAAGGGCGGCAATGGCCAGGATGTGTTTGCGCATGGATTGTTCCTTCCCGTCTGGGCTATGCATCAGCGGCCGTAGCTGAAGCCGAAAGACATGCCGCCGTAGGCATTCGGCGCATAGCCGTAGCCGTAACCGTTGTTGTAGCCATATGACCGGTAACGGTAGGGCGCAGGCCTGTCGTAGCCATAGGAATTGCACAAGTCCGCACGCGGATGATCGGCGTGATAGGCGTCGTGCGCGTCTTCGAGGTCCTCGTGCAGATCGCGATGATCGCCGGGCCCGTAGAACCCTTGGTCGTGCTCGTCCGCGTGCTCGGCATCGAGCTC
>DASQHF010000202.1:0-5215 GCA_035632215.1 Micropepsaceae bacterium
CATCCCGAGGGGGTGAGGGGGACCTTCGCGGACTCACGAATGCCATTTGCTCTGCTCAACGTCGCAAGCGATGCAAGTGCTCGGCGAGATCAGGCTTGGCCGGCGCACTCCAGAACCGCCGCGGCCATGGCTTGCTGGGCCGATTTGCCACCCCACAGAACGAACTGGAACGCCGGGTAATAGTGCTCGCAGGCTTCGACCGCGAGATGGAGCAGGCCCTCGCACTGGGCCGGGCTGACATAGGAGTCCGGGAAAATCAGCACATGGCGGTAGAGCACCGCGCCGTCTTCGGTGAAAAGATCGAAATGTCCGAGCCAGAGCTGGGCATTGATCGAGGCCAGGAGCTCGACGATCTCGCCGCGGCGCTCTTTCGCCACCCGCATGTCGAAGCTGACCGAGACATGCAGCGACTGCAGATCGTCGCGCCAAGTGAAGCAGAAATGGTAGTCGCACCAGCGGCCTGCGACCGAGAGATTGATCTCGTCTCGCGCCGAACGCTCGAACGGCCAGCCATTGTCCTCGACGGTCCGCTCCAGGATATCCAGGGGATGCTCGATGGGCTTGAGGTTTTCCTGGGCGGCTAGCTTCATGAAACGGGACTCCCCGGGGCTTGGCGCGATGAGGCAGCGCGAAGCAGTCTGTAGGACCCTGACACAAGACTTTGATTCCTGACAAGAGTCCGGCGCCTCTGCTTGTGAATCGGTGGACTCGCACAGCGAGCAATTCACAACTTTCGCCGGCCTGAAGAGGCGAAGGCAGTCGACCCTTAGGGTTTTGCCCGCTTGCGGAGGCGGGCTGAGCGCGGCTTACGGGCCGAAGCACCCCTGGCCAATTTTTCCTCGAGCTCGACAAGACGCTTGGCAAGCTTTTCGTTCTCGGCGCGCGCTTTAATGGCCATGGCTTTGGCGGCGTCGAACTCTTCTCGGGTCACGAGGTCGAGGTCGGAGACGAGCCGCTCCAGGCGTGACTTCATCATCGTCTCCATTTCGCTCTTGAAAGCCTGGGCGGCACCGGCGGCATTGGTGAAAAACCGCGCCATGCTGTCCAGGATCCGGTTGTCGGTCTGCATCTCTTGTCCTTCCGTTTGTCCGCCAGCTTAACGCGAAAATTCCCGGTTCAGCTTGACAGGCGAAGCCCAGTCGCGCGAGCTAAAAGGCATGGTCGAGGCGGTCATTCCCTTTCCCAACATCGATCCGGTCCTGATCCACATCTATGGGCCGATCGCCATCCGCTGGTACGCGCTCTCCTATATCGCCGGGCTGTTGCTCGGCTGGTACTACATCTTACGGCTTTTGCGCGACACGCGATTGTGGGCGGGGCTGCCGTTCAAGGGCAAGCCGCCGGCAACCGCGGATGATATCGGCGATCTCTTCGTCTGGGTGACGCTCGGCGTCATCATCGGCGGGCGCCTGGGCTTCGTGCTCCTGTACGGCATGCTCTATTGCGGTTTCGCCGGACAGGGCGCGCCCGCCTGCATCGGCTTGCCCGAAGCCTACTTCGTCAATCCCCTGAAGATCTTCGCCGCCTGGGAAGGCGGCATGTCCTTCCATGGCGGGCTTACCGGCGTCGTCATCGCGATCTGGCTGTTCGTCCGCAGCCGCAAGCTTTCGCTGTTGGCGGTCGGCGATCTGATCTCGGCCGCAACTCCGATCGGGCTCTTCTTCGGCCGCATCGCCAATTTCATCAATGGCGAATTGTGGGGCAAGGTCACCGACGTGTCCTGGGCGATGATCTTTCCCTCGGCCCTCCCGCCAGGCGTGCCGCGTCATCCAAGCCAGCTTTACGAAGCGGCGATGGAGGGGATTCTTCTCTTCATCATCCTGCGCATCCTGATGGTGCGATTCCAGATTCATCGCCGGCCGGGCATGGTCACGGCCTGGTTTCTGACGCTGTACGGACTCTTCCGCTTCATCGCCGAGTTCTTCCGCGATTCGGAATCGAAGCTCGTCGACTGGTTCAGCATGGGCCAGCTGTTGAGCCTGCCCATGTGGGCGGCGGCGGCGTTCTTCTTCTGGTACGCGCTGCGCGAGTCCCAAAAAGCGAAGTCGTGAATGCGCTCAAGGAGAAGATTCTCCGGCTGATTGCCCAGACAGGCCCGATCAGCGTCGCGCAATACATGCAGATCGCGCTTTCCGATCCGGAACATGGCTACTACATGCGCGGCGACCCGCTGGGTAAGGACTTCATCACCGCGCCGGAAGTGAGCCAGATTTTCGGCGAGCTGTTGGGATTGTTTTTTGTTCAGGCGTGGGAGGATCGCGGGCGGCCGGCGCGGTTTCATTTCGTGGAGCTTGGCCCCGGTCGCGGAACGTTGATGGCCGACATGTTGCGGGCGGCCGAGAAGGTGCGGCCGAATTTTGTCGAGACGGCACGGATTATCCTCGTCGAGACAAGCCCGAGCTTAAAGCGCATTCAAGAAGAGACGCTCGCACTGCGGCGGGTGACCTGGTTGACGAGGTTCGAGGAGGTATCCGGCGACGTGCCGCTGTTCTTGATCGCGAACGAGTTCTTCGACGCGCTCCCGATCCGCCAGTTCGTCAGATCGGAAAGAGGCTGGCACGAACGGATGATCATAGCCGAAGGAGAGAATTTGAAATTCGCTCTGGCCCCTGATGTGGTTGTTCCGTCCCATCCCCTCGCCGCGAAACCGGCTCCGCTTGGCTCGATCGTTGAGATCAATCCGGCGGCGGACGCGCTCGCGCGCCAAATCGGCGAACGGTTCGACGAGCAGGACGGAGTCGCGTTGATCATCGACTACGGGTACGCGCAGCCGTCTTTCGGCGACACGCTGCAAGCGGTGAAGAACAACGCTTTCGCCGATCCGCTGACAGAGCCGGGCGAAGCCGACTTGACCGCACATGTCGATTTTTCCGCGCTGAAGCGAGCCGGGCATGCCCTTGGTCCGATCACCCAGCGCGAGCTGCTCGAACGGCTTGGAATTGAAGCGCGCGCGGAACGGCTGAAAAAGGAGAATCCCGGCAAAGCGACGGACATCGACGCCGCGGTCGAACGACTGACGGCGCCCAAGCAAATGGGAACGCTGTTCAAAGCGTTGGCCATCTTCGAAGACCGAGAAACGCCACCTGGATTCGAAGACGCGCATTGATTTGACCAACGAGGCGGCGCGCTTCACAACTTTGCTTCCGATGCTGATTCTCAAAGCAAGAACGCTCGAAGCGAAGCACGGCTTTTTCGGCCGCCAAGGCGGCGTGTCGGAGGGCATCTACGCCTCGCTGAATTGCGGTCCGGGCTCGGGCGATGATCGCAAGCGGGTGCTCGAGAACCGCAAACGCGCCATTGCCGCGCTGAATCCGCAAGCCGAGCTCGTGACCATGTATCAGGTGCACGGCGCTCAAGCCGTGACCGTGACCGAGCCTTGGGACATCCCGCAGAATCCCAAAGCCGACGCGCTGGTGACGGACAAAAAAGGAATCGCGCTCGGGATCCTCACCGCCGATTGCGCGCCGATCCTGCTCGCCGACCGCGAGGCGCATGTGATCGGCGCGGCGCATGCGGGCTGGAACGGGGCGATCTCGGGCGTGACGGATTCGGTCGTTGCGGCGATGGTGAGGCTCGGCGCCAAACTAGAGCGCATCCGTGCCGCGATCGGGCCCTGCATCAGCCAGGCCGCGTACGAGGTGGGACCCGAATTCGAAGCCCGCTTCCGCGCGGCTGACGCGAAGAACACGCGCTTCTTCATTCCGTCAGAGCGCGCCAATCACTGGCAGTTCGACTTGCCGGCCTATGTCGCGCACGGACTCGAGCAGGCGGGCGTAAAGGCAGAGATCGTGAACGCCTGCACCTATGCGAGCGAGGCGGACTTCTTCTCCTACCGGCGCACGACGCACAGAAAAGAGCCCGATTACGGCCGTGAACTGTCGGCGATTGTGCTCGAGGACTAGGAATTTCCGCCTGTGATTAGCCGAACGGCTTAGGTTTACGCCCCGATTTTGCCTTGCTAGAACGCTCTCCGTCATCGAATCGTCACGGCCGCGTCCGAGGCTCGCCGCATGAAGCTGCTTACCGGCAACAGCAACCGTTCGCTCGCCGAAGCGATCGCGCAGTATCTGCACGTTCCCTTCACCAAGGCCGTGGTGCGGCGCTTCGCCGACATGGAGGTGTTCGTCGAGATCCAGGAGAACGTGCGCGGCGAGGACATGTTCGTCATCCAGTCGACGAGCTTTCCCGCGAACGACAATCTGATGGAGCTCCTGATCATCATCGATGCGCTCCGGCGCTCTTCGGCCAAGCGCATCACCGCGGTGCTGCCCTATTTCGGCTATGCACGTCAGGACCGCAAACCCGGACCTCGGACGCCGATCTCGGCGAAGCTCGTTGCGAATCTCATCACCGAGGCGGGCGCGTCGCGCGTGCTCACCGTCGATCTGCACGCCGGGCAGATCCAGGGCTTCTTCGACATCCCGACCGACAATCTCTACGCCATGCCGGTGATGGTGAAGGACATCAAGGATTATCTCGACGGCGAGCGGCTGATGGTAGTCTCGCCCGATGTCGGCGGCGTGGTGCGGGCGCGCGCGCTGGCCAAACGCTTGGGCGCCGATCTCGCCATCGTGGATAAGCGGCGCGAGCGCGCGGGCGAATCCGAAGTCATGAACATCATCGGCAATGTCGAAGACCGCACCTGTCTCTTGATCGACGACATCATCGATTCCGGCGGCACGATCTGCAACGCGGCGGAAGCGCTGATGGGCAAAGGCGCGAAGTCGGTCTATGCCTATGCAACGCATGGCGTGCTCTCCGGCGGCGCCGTCGCGCGCATCCGCGATTCCAAGCTCAAGTCGCTGGTGGTGACCGATTCCATCGCCGCCACCGAGGAAATCCGCAAATGCACGAACATAAGGCGGATTTCCATCGCGCCCTTATTGGGCGAAGCGATCGACCGCATCTCGAACGAGAAATCGGTGTCGAGCTTGTTTGATTAGAGCGGATCAGCTCGCCCCCTCACCCGCTGAAAAAACTGTTTCATGGCCCGGCTTGATCCCCGCTTTCGCGGGGAGGCCACCCGGCGCGCGCGTGTCAACGCACGGGAAAGAGTCCTACGATCGCCTGGGTCCCCCAAAGAGTCTACGCTCGGGCCGCGCGAAGCGCGGACCCGGGCGCGGGGGATGACACATTCTTCTTGCCCCATCGGGAAAGGATTTAGGGAGGGGGGCTTTCAATTTCGGAGATGACCTCCCGACTCCGAATCGGGGGG
>DASQHF010000203.1:0-2952 GCA_035632215.1 Micropepsaceae bacterium
GATGTCGGCCGCGGTGCCGCGCCAGAGATCGACCTTGACGCCATATTTCTTCTCGAAAGCGCGCACGATGTCGGCCATGGCATCGACGCGGACGGAAGAATAGACCGCGACCGTCTTCTCGGCCTTGGCGCCGGCGATGAGTTGCGCCGTGCGGTCAGGACCCTCCAGCTGCCCTGTAACTGCGGTCGTCACTGGCTGCGCCGATTGCGCCGCCGATCCGAGCGGCAACATCGCGGCAAGCACGAACGCCGTCGCCCAGAGTTTCATCGCGGCTGAGTGAGCGCGTCCTTGTAGAGCTTGGTCCACTTGGCCGCTTCATCCATGTATTTGGGTACGTCCATGAAGGCGAGCTTCCACTCGGCCGGCAGTTTTTGGTACTTCACATTCGTCGGAATCGTACCGCGCGCGGCCAGGATCTGCTGGCCGTCGGTCAAGAGGTAATCGAGGAACAGCACGGCCGCGTAAGGATGCGGCGCGCGTTTGGCGACGCCCGCCCCCGTCGCGAACGCGATCTCGGGCGCGATGTTCAATTCCGCGATCGGCGCGCCCGCGCGGCTCATCGGCTCGACTTCATGGTGATAGATGGTGAGCGCGATCGGCACTTCGCCGGAGACGACCATGTTCGCCATCAGCGTGTGCCCCTTGCGCACCGAGATCCCGTTCTTGACCACGATCTCGCGCAAGAGCTTCGTCGCCTTCTCCTCGCCCATCACGCCCGAGATCGCCATCAGCCAGTTGTTGTCGTCGGACTCGATGCCGAGCTTGCCCTTCCATTTGGGATTGGTGAGATCATCATAGGATTTCGGCAGATCGGCAGGCTTGATGAGCCGCGTGTTGTAGGCCCCGGTCATGACGACGAGCCGCGCCGGGATCCACGGCCGTCCGGGAATCTTCGCACCCGGCATGATGTCGGCCGCCGCGGGCGTTTCGACATCGGAGAGGATCTTCTCGCGAACGATGGGCTCGATCTGCGGCGCCGCGGTTTCGACCACATCGACATCGAAGCGATTGCCGCGCGCCTCCGTCACCGTCCGCTGAAGGATCTCCTCCGAGCCGCCGCGCCAGAGATTGACCTTCACGCCGTATTTTTTCTGGAAGCCCGTCGCGACCGCGTTCATGTCCTCGAGCACGGCCGAAGAATAGAGCGTGAGCGTGCCTTCCTTCTTTGCCCCGGCGACGAGCTTGGCCTCGCGATCAGGCCCGGTGAAATGCCTCGGATCGCCCGCTTGCGCGAACGCGCGGACGGGCAGCGACGCGCATGCGGTCGCGCCCAGGACACCAAGAACCGATCTGCGATCAAATTCGATCATCGCAAGCCTCTGTGCGCGTCGCGTTCGAACGACCGCACCTTACCTCCGATTCAATCTCGCCGGCCAGAAGTCGAATTCACCTGCTCTGCAACGATCGTCTCATTTCTCTTGATATTTCTGACCCGAAAAAGAATTACATTCCGGCCAGCTACGGTAGTTGGGGCCGCGCACACGGTGATCTGTTCCCCGACCTTCCAAGTTCTGGGATCGACAATATCGTTTCCCAGGATTCTAAGGGTTCGCCCGGTGGACGTTACGATGTCTCCGCCGTCGTTCGAGATTCCTCGAAGCGCAGTTCTTTGGCAATCCGCTGCCGAACCAGCTGACACGTCTAACAACGCACCAATAAACACGATTGAAAGGAAATGGAATTTCACGGCCCGGCGCCCGGCGTAGTTGCTTGATGGAAAGATACCAGAACGCACGATCAAAAATCACGCCGCCCGGGACGGCAGGTCCGCGAGCTCCTTCTGATACGCGTCCTCCATCTTGGGCGTCATGCCGTGCTTGGCCAGCGCATCCTGGAACATGCCGCGGATCTCGGGCTTCTCGTCCGCGTAGTCGATCTGATCCCCGCCCACGCGCCGGCTGATCCAGGCCGTCGGTACCCCTTGAGAATTCCGGATCAACGCCACCTCGTGCTTGAAGGCGAGATAACGCGCCGGGTTCGGGCCGGAGTTGAAATGCTGATGGAAGAACTTGTTCGGCGGCACGACGAGCGTGCCGACCTGCCAGTCGTAGCGTTTGGGCTCCTCGCCTTCGGCCCACATCAGCGAATAGCCCTCGCCCGAGAGGATGATCACATGGGCGGACGGCCCGTGCGCATGCGCCTTCTTGTAGGTGCCTGGCGGGAATTGCGAGATGTGGCTCGACATCGAGCCTTTGGCCATGTTGAAGCGGATATGCCCGCCGCCCGCGCCGCGCTCTTTGGCCGAGATAAGCGGCAAGTTTACCGCATCGGGCACGAAGTTCGTGGGTAAGAGGAATCCCTTGGGCTCCGTCTTAGGCGTGAAATAGTCCGGCTCGCCCGAGAAGCGGTTCTTGAAATCGTAATTGGTGCTGAAGACGAAGTTGGGATCGTCATAGAGGTTCATCACCGCGGGGCCGTTCGTCACCGCGACATAGCGCACGGGCTCCTGCCCCGAGCCGTTGAAGTGCTGATGCCAGCAGTTCAACGGGATCGCGAACATGGCGCCCTTCTTCCACTCAAAGGTGATTCGCGCGCCGGCATTGTTCCAGACGCTCGTCGAACCGCGGCCCTCGAGCACGAGGATCATCTCCTCGAACAGCTGGCGCTGGGGGCTGAAGCTTTTCCCCGGCGGAATCTCGGCGACGTAACAGTCGTTCGAGGTGCGTGAGGCGTCGTGATTGATGTAGACGCCGGCGCCCCCGCGCCGCGGCCAGGGTTTGAGCTCGACGTCACGCAAATTGGCGACGTAGTGGCCACTGATGATCTCGAGCCCCTCGGCGCGGACCCAGCGCTGATAGGGCGTATCCCTGTCCTTTTCGGTGGCGAATTTTTTCGCCAGATCCTCCGAGACTTTGACGTCGGGCATGGGCTCTCCGTGTGCATGAATGCGGGTGCAGATGTCCTAAGCCATTGGAGCAGGGAATTCCACAATCGCCCTCTCCGCTGGTGGGA
>DASQHF010000204.1:0-4709 GCA_035632215.1 Micropepsaceae bacterium
GCTCTTTCCGGCTAGGATGCCCGTCTTGGGAAGATGGAGATCTCGATGGATCCTAGGATCCGAGGACTGGTCTCTCTCGCAGCGCTCTTGGCCGCAAGCTCTGCGGCAGCGGCCGGGGCCGACGAGGCGAACAAGGGCTGCGCCGATCAAAATCCGCAAGTTGCGATCATCGCCTGCTCCGTCCTGATCGAATCGGGCACCGAACCGGCGGCGAATCTGTCGCGCGAATACAACAATCGCGGGGGCGCCTATGGCGCCACCGGAGATTTCGACCGCGCCATCCAGGATTTCGAGCAGGCGATCAGGCTCGATCACGAGAATTTCGGGGCGTTCATCAACAGGGGCAATACCTATCAGGCGCAACGTCAATACGATCGCGCGCTCGAGGACTACAACGAGGCGATCCGCATCAAGCCGGGCGAGTCGCGCGCATTTGGTGCTCGAGCAGGCATTTATGAGCTCTTGGGCCAGCGGGATCGCGCGCTAATCGACTATGATCACGCGATCATGCTCGACGGAAGCAATGTCGGGGCATTGGTCAATCGCGGTCAGGTCTATCTCGGCCAACGCGATTTCGACCGCGCTATCGCTGATTTTGACGAAGCCATCAAAGCCGAACCCAATTTCGCCCCGGCCTTCGACTCCCGCGGCGTCGCCTATGCGCGCATGGCACAATATGATCGCGCGCTTGAGAACTACAATCAGGCAGTCAAGCTCAATCCCCATTCCGCCGTCGCGCTTTTCCATCGCGCGGTGAACTACGAGCGTCTCGGCGATCTCAACCGCGCGATCTTAGATTTCAGCCGCACGCTCGAACTCGTCCCGGACGATGCCGATCTTTTGGTCGCGCGCGGCAACGCCTTCCAGGCACAGCACGATTATCCGCATGCGATCGGCGATTACGACGATGCGATCATGCTCGATGCGAAGAACTCCCGCGCGTTCTTCAACCGCGGCATGGCCAAGCGCTCAAGCGGCGATGAAGCGGGCGCGCAAGCCGATTTCTCCAAAGCCCAAAGCCTCGATCCCTCGCTCGCCCAGCAGGCTCCGCCCTAAGCGGACGCCCTCGCCGCCTCGAGCGCAAGCAGCGCGCGCTTGCGCGACTCGCCCCAATGGTAGCCCGTCAGCGCACCGGATGAGGCAAGCACCCGGTGACACGGGATGAGCAGCGAAATCGGGTTGCGGCCAATGGCGGCGCCTGCCGCACGCGAGGCGCGGCGCGTGCAGACGGTCTCGGCGATCGTGCGATAGCTCACGACCTCGCCCTCGGGGATCGCAAGGAGAGCCTGCCAGACCTTGATCTGCCACGGCGTGCCGAAAAGCTGGATGGGGAGATCGTTCCGCTTCCCGTTCGCTGAGAATATCCGGCTCGCGTAAGGGGCGATCGCGGACTGGTCGTGCACGAGCTCGGCCTTGGGCCAGCGTGAGCGCATGTCGGCGAGTTCCCCGTCTTCGCCGCCTTCATCGGCGAAGGCAAGACCGCAGAGCCCGCGCTCGGTTGCCATCAGGAGCGCCGAGCCGAAGAGGGTTGCGTGGAAACCGTAGCGGATGCGCAAGCCCGCCCCGCCCTTAGTGTAATCGCCCGGCGTCATGCATTCGACTTTGAGGCAGAGGTCATGCAAGCGCGACGAGCCCGAAAGGCCCGCATCGAGCGCCGCATCGAGCACGCTCGCGCCCTTTTTGAGCCTTGCCTTGGCATGCTCGAGCGTCAGATGCCCGATGAAGGATTTCGGGCTGACGCCGGCAAGGCGCGAGAATTCCCGCTGGAAATGATAGGGCGAAAGCCCCGCGACATCGGCGGCCTCTTCGAGGCTCGGTTGGGCTTCGTAGTTCTCGGCGAGGTAGCGGATGCTCCGCGCGATGCGGGAATGGATCGCGCTCTTTTCGCCCTGCTGTTGTTCGAGTCTGTGCAACATGGGAGGGACTCTACGCCGCGCTTGGGACCCTAGCGACCCGAATCTTGCGGGACGATTTCGTTAAAGCATGAGTTATGCGGGAGGAAGCGCGGTCCGGGCCTCGCGAAGAGCGACTCGAAGCGCACTGGCCAAGCTCGCACGCTCTTCCGCGCCCAGGAAGGAGCCGACGACCCAGCGCTTTCCGCGCGAAACGAGCGCGAGATCGGCGCCCAAAAGGTCGGGATCCTCGTGCTCCACCTGCAGCCAATAGGGATTGATTTCCTCTCGCCGGGCCACCCCTTTCTCGCTGATGCGCTCGATAAGGAGCGTTTCCGAAGTCAGGATCAGGTGCTCGCGTCTTTTGCTCGCACGCACGCTCGCGCGCATCGCCCAACCAAGCAGCAGCACGTCCAGCCCGAAGAACGGCGTCACCGGCCAAGCGCCTTTGAGCACGAACATCACGCCGGCGGCAAAGCTCACCAGCGCAACGAACCCGACGATGATGGCGATACCCTTCGGGCCGAGCGGCCGGTTGGGCTCGAGGATTGCGTCGAAAAACACCCGTTCGCGCATGCTGCGATGTTACGGCAGGCCTAAATAAACGGAAAGCCCGCCGAAGCGGGCTTTCCTTTCAGCGCGGCGCAATTCTTTCGAATCGGCCATCGCCTATCTCGTCAGCGGCCGCACCTGGCGCGACGCGCCTCTTCGCCGCCGTGATCTCTCCAGAACGGGTCACCCAAGTCGAGCGTGCACGGATCGCTCAAAGCGCCAACCGCCGCGCCGCCGAGGCCGCCAATGATCGCACCTGCGCCGGCGTTGCCGGCAAGCGAGCCGATGGCTGCGCCGCCGCCCGCGCCGATGAGGCCGCCCGACACAGCACGGTCTTCCGGCGTGGTTCCGCACGCCGCGAGCGCGAGTCCGGCACTCAGAACCGCACCGGCCGCTATCGAATGAATCGGAATTCTCATTGCTCTCTCCCGTCTACGGGGTTCGGATTCGGAAACGGCGCGCCACCCGAAATGTTCCACCTTCCGGGACCTTCCGGCTGTCGCTAAGCTCGTGCTTCCACGCGATCACATTTTCGATTCCATGGCCCGCCCTCGTCCCTTCCCGCCCGCCGCAATCGACGCGATCTTCTCCCGCTTCGCCACAGAAGCCCCGGATCCGCGCTCGGAGCTTCAATACATTAATCCGTATACGTTGCTTGTAGCGGTTGTGCTGTCCGCGCAGGCGACGGATAAAGGCGTGAACAAGGCAACAGGACCCTTGTTCGCACGCGCCGATACGCCCGAGAAGATGGTCGCACTCGGCGAGGATGCGCTTCGCGACGCGATCAAGACGATCGGGCTCTACCGCACCAAAGCGAAAAACGTGATCGCGCTTTCGAAGGCGCTCATCGAAGAGCATGGGGGTAAAGTCCCGCGCGACCGCGACGCGCTGGAAGCGCTTCCCGGCGTCGGACGGAAGACGGCGAACGTGATCTTGAACGTCGCCTTCGGCGAGCCGACGATCGCGGTCGATACCCACATTTTCCGGGTCGCCAATCGCATCGGGTTGGCACCGGGAAAAACTCCGCGCGAAGTGGAAGATCGCTTGAACGAGGTGGTGCCGGAGAAGTACCGCCTGCATGCCCATCATTGGCTGATCCTGCACGGGCGCTACATCTGCGTCGCGAGGAAGCCGCGCTGTCCGGATTGCCTGATCGCGGACCTCTGCCGCTATGGCGACAAGACGCCGGTCGCTGGGTCAGCGCCCGAAGTCGAGCGCAAGGTGCCGAAAAAGAGGCTTAAGACATCTTCCGCGAAACGGGTGCGGCACCGCGGTCGTTCAAGCGATTGAGACAGGCGGGATCGATGGGCGCTTCCTTGCCGCGCGGATTGGATTCGGCGTAGCGGATCTTCAAGGCCTCACCCTCGCGGTAAAGGAAGAAGAAGACGGCACATCCGGCGACGTCGTAACGCCAAAGCTCGGACTCGTCCTCCCGGCGAATGAAGTCGGGCGCCCCATATGCCGCGCGCAAGCCTGGCCCGTCCACCGGTGGCGGCGGTGGGGGCGGCGGTTCCGGCGCAGGCGCCGGAGGGGGCGCCATCTCGCGCGGCATGATCTCCACCGGTTGCGCTGTGCTTTCCGGCGGAGGCATCAGTGGCGGCGCGCTCATGACAGGCGGCGTCGGGCTAGGCGAGACGGACGCGGTCATTAATGACGGTTTCGCGCCTGCGCAGGCGGCGACAGCAAGACCTGCCGCCAGAATCACGGCGCGCGACCGTTTGTCTCTTGCAATCAGGGCGAGTGGACCATAAGCGGTCATAATCCGTGCTTATACCGGGCGCGGAGTTTGCACGCCATTAATGCAGGGGGATGCGGATGAGCGAGCGTTACGACGTTGCCGGAATCGGCAACGCCATCGTTGATGTGATCTTCGCGACATCCGACGAATTTCTCTTAAAACACAACATCGCCAAGGGCGTGATGACGCTCATCGACGAGTTTCGCGCGGTCGAGCTCATTATCGCGATGAGCGGCGTTCATGAGAGTTCCGGCGGGTCGGCCGCGAATACGATGGCGGGCCTCGCCTCGCTCGGGACCAAAGGTGCCTTCATCGGCAAAGTGAAGAACGACCCTCTGGGCAATAGCTTCGTGAAGGACATGAAATGCATCGGCGTGCATTTCGACACGCCGATGGCGGAGAACGGCTCGGCGACTGCATGCTGCGTCATCGCCGTCACTCCCGATGGACAGCGCAGCATGAGCACTTATCTCGGCGCCTGTAGCGAGCTCGCGCCCGGCGACATCCAGCTTGCCACCGTTACGCAT
>DASQHF010000205.1:0-34138 GCA_035632215.1 Micropepsaceae bacterium
GCATGATCCGGGAGAGCCGGATCATGCGCCAGCCGTGCGGAACGAGCATGATGATCAGGATTCCGAAGGTTCTGACGCCTGCGCAGCACGCGGCCTGCAGGCAGGAGCTTTCGCGCGTCGAGTGGATCGACGGCGCGAAGACAGCCGGCTCGCTGACCAAAGCCGTCAAGCACAACATGCAGGTGCCGCAGACTCACCCGGCCGCGCGGCGCCTCGGCGAGATGATCCTCGAGGCCCTGAGCAAGAACGCACTCTTCATGCGCGCAGCTCTTCCGCTGCGTATCGTGCCGCCGAATTTCAATCGCTACAGCGTCGGCGAATCCTATGGCGACCATGTGGACGCGACCACGCAGCACGTCTGGAACTCGCCCGACCGGGTGCGGACGGATCTTTCGGCAACGCTGTTCTTGACGCCGCCCGAGGACTATGACGGCGGCGAGCTGACCCTGCACGATGACTTGGGCGACCGGGCGATCAAGCTGCCCGCGGGCGATCTTGTGCTCTATCCCGCCACCAGCGTGCACCATGTGACTCCGGTGACGCGAGGAGTGAGGCTCGCAGCGTTCTTCTGGATTCAGAGCATGGTCCGCGACGACGGCGAGCGCGGTATCCTGTTCGATCTCGGTACGGCGCTAAACCAGTTCGAGCAGGCGCTGCCCGAGCACCCTGCGGTGGTGCAGCTGACGGGCGTCTACTTCAATCTTTTCCGCCGTTGGACGGACACGTCGTAACCGCGATTCCAGCCCTGAAAAGGCGTCAACTTGCGCTTGGTGGAGAGTCGCAAATATAATTCGTGCACACGCTATCAAGGGGAACGCCCATGGTCAGACATTCGCCTTTGGCATTCGTCGCTCTTTTGAGCATCGCGGCGCCTGCGGCCGTTTACGCGCACCACTCCGATTCGATGTTCGCATCCGACAAGGAGCTCCTGTTGAGCGGCACGGTGCGAGAATTCCAGTACACCAACCCGCACTCCTGGATTCAGCTGGTGGTTCCTGGCGAACAGGGCGCCGCCGCGAAGGAATGGAGCATCGAGACGGCCGCGCCCATCGTGCTCTTGCGCGCCGGCATCAAGCCGACCGCGCTCCAGCCCGGCGACAAGGTCTCGATTCGGGTCCATCCCTTGAAGGATGGCGCTGCCGGCGGCTCCCTGATCGACATCAAGAAGGCGGACGGCTCGGTGCTTTCGCTGCGCGGCCCGAGGAATTACTGAGCCCACACCGCGCTTTCCGGAGACTCGGACATGAGGATCGCCGTCGCTTTCGCGCTCACCGGCGCGCTCGTTCTTTCCCCGGTGCTGCATTCTTCTGCCGCGGAACAGTCGGCGGATAAAGCCAAGGCGTTCGCCGCGCTGCCGGATTGGACAGGAATCTGGGTCGGCACAGGCGGCAATATTTTTGAAGTGACGCCGGGGACGAACAACAACGTCAACAGCAATCCCAACGCGCGCGACCGCCCGCCCTATAAGCCCGAATGGGAAGCCGCCTACACCAAGTTCCTGACCGACGTGGTAAGGCAGGAGAAATTTTCGGATCCCCTCTCGCTCGGTTTTCCGGGCGGCATGATGCGCATGTTCACGCCGGCACGCGGTCTGCAGTTCGTGCTTCGTCCCGAGCAGGCCTGGATCATCTATGAGCGTCCCGACGTGCGCTACATCTACACCGACGGGCGGCCCTTCCCGCCCAAGGATGAGCTCTGGCCGACGTTTGAGGGCTATTCCATCGGCCATTGGGAAGGCGACACGCTCGTGGTCGAGACAGTGAGCATCAAGGGCGGCATCCCCATCGATCGCACCGGCGCGGCCTTGAGCGACGAAGCAAAGGTCACCGAACGTATCCGCAAGCTAGACGCGAAGACGCTCGAGAACCAGATCACCATCGAAGACCCGATCGCCTTCACGCGACCGTGGAAGGTGACGAAGCGCTACGTCAAGCGCGACGAGAAATATCCGCGGATGGAGAACGTCTCGAGTCTCGAAAACCAGCGCAATCCCGTGATCAATGGCGAGACCAAGGTGCTTCTGAGCGACCAGATCGACGATTCCAGCTCGCCCTATCCGTCCGATCTTCGCCCGTTCGCGGTGCCGAAGTTCCCGAAGAAGTAACGCGCGTTACTCGGTGCGTGTTGCGATGGCTTCCAGCTCGATCAGGCAGCCATGGTGGAGCGCCGGCACCGGCACCACCGAACGTGCGGGCCGCGCGGCTCCGAAGGTTTCGGCATAAATCGCATTGAACGCCGGCCAATTCTCCACGCCGACAATGAAGGCCGTCACTTTGAGCACGGTCTCAGGCGTGCCGCCCGCCGCACGCAGGATCGCGAGCAGGTTTTTGAGCGCGAGCCGCGCCTGTTCGTCGAAGCTCTTGTCGGCCTGAGCCTTGCCTTCGAGGCTGACAGGCAATTGACCGGAAACGAAGATCAGGTCGCCATGGCGGCACGCTTGCGCGTAATGACCTGCCGGTTTTGGCGCATCGGCCGTCGAAATGCGATCGATCATGTCACGCGCCCTCAAATTCCAGAATGTCGAGGCCGTGGTTGCGGTCCAAGAGATAGATGATGCCATTGTCGTCGACTTCGACATCGTTGCTTTGCGGCGCGTTGTGCCCTGGCGCGGGCTCGGGCAGGAACCAGCCCACCTCTTTGGGCAGCGTCGGATCGGCGATGTCGAGGATACGAAGCCCGGCGCTGAACCAAGTGCAGAACACGAGCGTGCCCTTCAAGTGCTCCTGGAACTGGTGCGCACCTGGGCCATAGACCTCGTGATGCGCGCCATGCGCGTAATTGCCGTTCTCGTCCAAATGCGACCGCGCATAGGGCGAATCGGAATCGACCACATGGAAGGTCGATAAGGGCTTGATGTTGGAATAATCGGCGACATCGAACACCCAGAAGAAGGCGTGCGGCTGACCGGCTGCATGCGGGTGCTCCTCGTCGGTGCCAATGGCGAGCGTACGGCCTCCTATCTGATGCGTGATGCGCATGATCGTGTGCGTCGGCTCGGGAAACGGCGGGTGGTAATTGTGCTGCCCGATCGTTTTGGGACGTGCGATGTCGCTGACGTCGATGATGTAGAAGCCGCCGTACCAACAGGCGGCCCAAATCTCGTTCTTCCAGCGCAAACCGTGGTGCAGGCGGTTACGCACACCCTGCCAATGCGGGACCTCTCCGCCTGCCGTGTGCTGGCCCGGCATCCACCAGCGCGAGACTTCCTTTGGGCGCACCGGGTCGGCGAGATCATAGATGACGAGGATGTTGCCGCGAAAACCTTCCATCTCGGTCGAGATGTAGGCGTGGTTGGCATCGCAGTCGAAGCGATGCACCCCGATCCCGCCCGTCTTCTGGAACGCGATCTCCTTGGGGCGCGTGCGGTCTCTCACGTCGTAGATACGAAAACCGCAGTCGTTATAGCCGTCGCGTGCGACCTCCTTGAGCTCGGGCAGGCGGTCGATCGGAGCTTTCAGCGCCGCTGCGAGCTCGGCGTCGCTTGGCGGACGTTTCATCTTCGCTTCGAGCTCCGCGACGATGCGCGGCATGTCGAGGCCTTTGCGCATGAAGTGCCGGTCATGCATCTCGCTGTTGACGATTAGGAGATCATCGCCCGCAAGGCGTGCCTTATGCGAATGTGAGCGGTTCCCTTTGAGCTTGATCTCAGAGAGGATGCGCGGGCGCTTCGGATCTTTCACATCGATGATCGTCGTGCCGTGTGGGGGTGCCAGGTGGCCGACATAGGCGAAGCCGCTTCTCACCGTCACCTGGCCGCCGCCAGGAATGTCGACATGCGAGATCTGCTTCACCCGGTACGCGAGCGGCCCGATCTTGTTCCTCGTCGGGGTGTTCAACATGGCGACTTTCCTCAACTGATCCGCGCCGCTTCGCGCACGCTGTCGATGAGAGACGTGCGCAGAAGGAAGGCTCGGGCGAGCTTCGGATCTTCGGATTGCCGTCTGAGCTCTTCGTGGTTGCGGCGCCGCACGGCAGCGTCCTTCTCCATCAGTAGCTTCTTGTTGCGGATGGTCTGGGTCTGCGTGTGCTGCACGGCGATATGGCGGCGCTGGCGTTCATAGAGGTCGAGGAGCGATTCGTCGCCCTCGCCGCGCCAGATTCGCCCGAGCTTCTCGGCGAGATTGAAGGCGTCGTGTACGCCACTGTTCAGACCCATGCCGCCAATCGGGCTGTTCACATGCGCGGAGTCGCCCGCCAAGATCGCGCGGCCCTTGCGAAACTTGGCCGCGACGCGCTGGTGCACGGTGTAGAGGTTAGACCCGACGACATCGAATGGCTGGGACAGCGGAAGGAACCGGTGCAGACGAGCCTGCAAGGCGTCCGGCCGAGTCAGCTCGTCCTCGTCCTCTTCAGGCTTGGTCGGGAAATGCACCCGCCAGCGCTCCGGCGGGCCTTTCCAGTGGAACAGATTCGACCACTCCTCCGGATCGGAAATGTAATTGCGATCCGTATAGCCGTGCTTCTTGAAATCGTACGCGACCTCGATGTTGAGCGTGCGGTCGGGATAAGTGAAGCCCTCGAAATCGATGTCGAGCTCTTTCCTCACGATGCTGCGCGCGCCTTCGCCGGAAACGATGTAGCGGCCGCGTAAGGCATCCTTCTCGCCGCCGGGACCTTCGATGAAGGCCGTGACCTGGTCCTCGTCCTGGATGAACCCGACGAAGCTCGTGCCCATCTTGACTTCGATGAGCGGGTTCTCCTTCGCCATCTTGAGCGCTTCCTCGACGATCTTGATGCGCTCGCATTGCAGCGCGAAGGGAAAGCGCGTGTCGTCTTTTAAGACCGCGTGGTCGAACTCGGCGATGCGCTCTCCTTTCTCCCGGTCCCAATAGTGGAACAAAGGCGCGATGATGCCGCGCGGCTCGAGCTTCTTGTAAAGCCCGATGGCGTCGTACATTTCGAGTGTCGCGGGATGGTTTGTCCCCGCCCGCGGGACTTGGTCGAGGAAATTCTCGTCCTTGAGCTGCTCGACAACGGTGCTCTGAACGCCCTCCTTGGCCAAGGCGAGCGCGAGGCAGAGCCCAACGGGTCCTGCGCCAATGATCAGCACGCGATCGGAGGATCGGTCGCTCATGCGCGTCCTACCCGCCTATCTCAGACGTGTTCTTTGACCGAGGCTTTGGCCGGAACGACATCTTTGACCGCGCCCACCCAGCCATTGTGGGTGATGTCGAAGACGATGCCGTTCGGGTCCCGGTATTTGCACTCGTAGTAAGAGTTGGGCGAGGTCGGGCGGCCGGAGATGTAGCTGGCGCCGGCCTCCGTCACCTTTTTCTCGGCCTCGCCTAGATCGTCCACCCACATGCCGAAATGATAGATGCCGATCTTCTCCTCGTCGGATTCGACCTTTAAGAGCGCGACATTGACGGTCCCGTCCGAGAGATAGATTCCGCGCCGGGCCTGACCCACACGCTTGAAGTCGAAGGCTTTCTCGAAAAACCGAGCGGAGGCTTCCGGGTCGGGGACAATGAGCGCGATATGGCGGAGCTTGGCCATGGTGGTTCCTTGCTGGATGTCGGTGGGACTTTGGTAGCACTTCGGGTAGTGGTTGGTAACTGGCGCTCGGCCTGCGCCCTATACGTGCCCGAACTTTTCCAGCGCCTGGGCGAGCGTGAGCCCCTTCTCGATCTCGTCACGGATGAGAACCTCCTTCTGGGTCAGCCGCTCGGCCTCCCGCAAGACCTCGGCAGCCACATTGCCCGGGACCACGATCGCGCCGTCCTCATCCGCGAGGATGAAATCACCCGGCCTCACGATCACCCGCTCAAGCGTGGCGCCTGCGAGGTAGACGGGCTGCTGCGAGGCCACGACCTTCCAACGGCCGATCGACTGCACGGGCGTGCGATAGCGGGCGTAGACGGGGAAATTGTGCTGGGCGAGCCAGCGCACGTCCCGGATGCCGCCGTCGACAAGAGCACCGACACAGCCCCGTTCCTTCATGCCGAGCGCGATCAGCTCGCCGAAATAGCAGACGCCCTTGCCGTCGCCGCTCCAGACGCTGATTTCGCCCTTGGAAAGACCCTGGCAGGCCTTCATCTTCGCCGGGTCGCCTTCACCCTCATACGGCATCATCTTGCCGGTGATCGTGTAGACCCAGCCCGCAAGCCGTCCTGCGTCCGCCGGAAACGGCCGGAATTCGGACGATAGGCCCTGGTCGGGCAGTCCCATCGTGTCCAGCACATCGGCGACATTGGAGGTGTCGACATGGAGGTAGCGGCGTCGAATGGCTTCCTTTTCACTGTTCATCGGTCTTCCCCCTGATAAGCTCGCGCCTAAGTTCCCATCCCATCCGGGCGTGTTCAACTAAGAGTCCGGCAGATATTGCGTTTTCAGTGAAATCGTGAAGCAAGCTCAACCGCTTAGGCCCCGCTAATTCATCGGCGGTTCAGGCTCGAAAAACGATAGTAGTGCGTTCCCTTTTGTAGCTCTTTGCCAAGGGTTAATCGTTGACCGAAGCGTTCATCAACAAAATCGCGACCGCCGTGCCGCCCTATGACGTGCACGAGGCCTTCCTCCTCTTCGCTGAATCGCTGCTCGATGGGGAAGAGCGGAAGCTCAATCTCTTTCGCCGCCTCGTCGAGCGCGCCGATATCGATCACCGCTACTCCTACCTCTCGCCCGGTGAGCCCGAGGACGATGTGGGAATGGCCGGCCACGAGTTCTATCGGCGGGGAAATTTCCCCTCGACTGCAGACCGGATGCGGCTGTTCGAGATGCATGCGCCGACGCTCGCCGAGACGGCAATCGGGCGGCTGAGCTTGGGAAGCGAGAGAAAGCGGCTGACACATCTCGTGATCAGCTGCTGCACCGGTTTTTCGGCGCCGGGATTGGACTTCGAGATCATGAAGCGCTGCGGGCTCGTGAGCTCGATCGAGCGCACCATGATCGGCTTCATGGGCTGCTATGCGGCGATGAACGCCTTGAAGGTTGCCCGCCACATCGTGCGCAGCGAGCCCAATTCGCGCGTGCTCGTGCTCAACCTCGAGCTCTGCAGCCTGCATCTGCACGAGACCCAGGACCTCGAGGAGATCCTCTCATTCATGATCTTCTCCGACGGCTGCGCAGCGTCGGTCGTTTCCGCCGATCCGGACGGAATCCGGCTCGACCGTTTCCGCGCCGTTCTGCTCCCAAACACCGAAGACCTCATCCAGTGGAACATCGGCAATACCGGATTCGAGATGGTGCTCTCGGGACGCGTACCCGGCACGATCCAGACCGCACTGCGCGAGAACGCGCCGGAGATCTTGGACGGTAAGCAAGCATCCGCGATCGACCTATGGGCCGTTCATCCCGGCGGCCGGACGATTCTGGACGCCGTCGACCGTGGCCTCGATCTCGACGCGCACGCGCTCAAGCATTCTCGCGACGTCCTCCGAAGCTTCGGCAACATGTCCTCGGCAACGGTGATGTTCGTGCTCGAACGCGTGCTCAAGTCTCACGCCGCAGGTGACGGCTGCGCGATGTCGTTCGGGCCCGGTTTGGTGGCGGAGACCATGTTGTTCCGCAAGGCGGAGTAGGGAAGAAGGGGGGCGCGATGAGTTTCGCGCGGCGTTTGGAGCCTGAGTGGTTGGATCTGCTGCCGGCAGAGGATCCGCGCGCGAGGCGTTCGCGACGCGATCTAAAGCGAATCAATGCGCTGATGTTCCAGACTCGGATCATGACGAGTCTCCTGTTCAAGCACAGCGGAGGAAAGCGACCGCGTCGCATCATCGAGCTCGGCGGCGGCGACGGGACCTTCATGCTGGCGCTCGCGCGAAAGCTCGTCACGCGCTGGGTCGGTGTTACCGTCACGCTGGTCGATCAGCAGGACATCGTGGACGAGCGGACGCGGCGCGCCTTCTCGGGGTTCGGCTGGCGCCTCGAGAACGTGAAGGCCGACGTGTTCGATTATCTCGCGCGTGCCGAGCCCGCGGACATCGTCACCGCCAACTTGTTCCTGCATCACTTCAACGGCGACCCCTTGAGGGAATTGCTCGCGCGCGCGGGACGGCTCTCCAAGCTGTTCGCGGCGGCGGAGCCAAGGCGCTCCGCGCCCTCGCTTATCGCAAGCCGTCTCCTCATCGCGATTGGCGCCAACGACGTGACGCGGCACGACGCGCCGGCGAGCGTCTGTGCGGGCTTCCGCGACCGGGAGCTCTCCGCACTTTGGCCGAGCGACGGTCAGTGGGAGCTGCACGAGAAGCTCTCGCCCCCCTTCACGCACGTCTTCGCGGCACGACGCTTGGGATGAAGAAAATCCACGATGTTCTCGTGATCGGCGGCGGGCCATCGGGGGCCACCGCGGCGCGGTTGCTCGCGCGTGCGGGGTGGTCGGTTGCGATCGTGGAGAAGACGCCGTTTCCCCGGCGCAAAGTCTGCGGCGAGTTCATCTCAGGCACCAGCCTGCCGCTCTTGTCCGACCGCGCCATCGAGGATGCGTTCACGGCCGGCGCGGGGCCTGAAGTGCACCGCGTCGGCCTGTTTGCGGGCAACACGGTACTCAGCTCGGCCATGCCGTCGACCGGACGAACCGGCTGGGGGCGAGCACTCGGACGCGAGACGCTCGATTCGATTCTCATCGAGGCCGCAACCGCCGCCGGCGCCGATCTCTGGCAGCCGTGGAAAGCGGTCGCGCTCGAGCGCACAAAGGACGGCTATTCTTGCCGGATCGCCAAGGATGACGACGAGGAAGAGCTCGATAGCCGCATTGTGATCATGGCCAAAGGCTCCTGGGAAAAGAGCTCATTGGACGAGAATTTCCACGCGCCGGCGAAGTCGGACCTCTTGGCCTTCAAAGCGCATTTCCGGGACAGCCGCCTGGCGAGCGACTTAATGCCGCTTCTCGTCTTTCCGGGCGGCTATGGCGGCATGGTGCATACCGACGATGACCGTGTGAGCCTCTCCTGCTGCATTCGCCGCGACAGGCTGGAGCGATGTCGGAATTCCGGCGAGAAAGCCGCCGATGCCGTGCTGAGGCATATTGCTGCGAACTGCGAAGGCGTCCGCGCGTCGCTCGAGAAGGCGCGCGTCGACGGACCCTGGCTCTCCGCGGGTCCGATCCGGCCCGGCATCCGGGCATCCTCCGTAGGCGGACTGTTCTTCGTCGGCAATATAGCCGGCGAAGCGCATCCGATCGTCGCCGAAGGCATCAGCATGGCGATGCAATCGTCCTGGCTTTTATGCCGGCAGCTGATCGGTAACGAGGATCGGCTTCACTCCGCCGAGACGCTCAAGGAAATCGGAAGCGCGTATCGGCGCGAATGGCGGGCGGCGTTCGCAACGCGCATTCACGCGGCTGCCGCTTTTGCCCATCTTGCGATGCAGCCGCACGCGGCCTCGGCGGCGCCGCTCTTGAAGCTTTTCCCGGCCGTCCTTACTTGGGGCGCCACGCTTTCCGGCAAGGCGAAGGAAGTGGTTGCCAACGATCCTCTTCTTCACCATGGCCGGGCTTAAGCCTCGGCCATGGTGAGTTAGGAGCGGCTGCACCCTACCGCGCTAGCGGGTCGGGGCGGATCTGAAATTTCACCGCGATCGGCTTGTTCGCTTTGCCGCCTTCTAAGTGGAACATGGTGCGCTGGCCATAAGTCGACCATAGCGCCCTGCCCTTCCAGCCGGTATTCGCGTCATCGATGCGCCCGTCCGCGTTCTTGGCGAAGAAGCCCATCGGATAAGGCACGGTCAGCTTCACGAACTTGCCGTTGACGAGCGCGAGCAAGCCGCTGTTGAGATTGCCCATTGCGATGGGGGTATCCTTGCCAAAACCGATGATGTTGTCGCGATCGACCCAGGTGTAATAGCTCGCTTCGGCGCTTCCCGTGTCTGCAACATTCTGAAGTTGCGGTCCCGGCAACGGATAGAGGGTCCAGCCTTCGGGGCAATGCGTGCCCGTCGCGGCCTGGGGCCCGTTCAACACCTTGCACTTGCGCCGGTCGAACGCGCCCAAGTGTCCGCTCGAGAGCGAAACCCAGTAGACGCCGTTCGAATCGACGTCGCCGCCGCGCGGACCGAAGCCAGGAAGCGGCGGCTGATAGACCTCGGAGAGTGCCGTGTGCACAGGATCCGGCCCGGGCATCGTGCGCACGATACGCCCGGGATAAGCGACCTCCGTGCCCCACACCGCGCCGTCGGACGGGCTCACCGCGACCGCATAGGTCGTGACCAGAATGCGCTTGTCCTTCTTGGGATCGGTCGGCTGGTTCGGCTCGACATAATCATCGCGCTTGCCGTTGCCATTGGTGTCGACGATGAAAGGCGTCCAGCCTTGGCTCTTCATCTCGTCGCCCGTCTGGTCATACAGCTTGGTGTTCACCCAGCCGAGCACGCCCGGGCCGCCGATGCCGCCCGAAAGCCACAGCGTATCGTTCGCGTCGGGCGCGAAGTTCAAGTGATGGGTCGTGAAGCAGGTGCTGATCAGCGCGAATTTGCCCGTCGCGGGATCGTACATCGAGACCTGGCGGCCCGACGTGTCGAGCGGGAATTCCTTCGCCGAGGGAAGGTCCGAGCCCTTCTTGCAAGAATCGGGATTGCGCGCGGGCCGGACGCGAGCGGTGAACCAGATGCGGCCTTTCCCGTCCATCATCGGGTTATGCATGATGGCTTGGCTGTCCCAGATCGGCTTGTCGCCCCAGACCGCCGACGGCGCGAAGAGATTGTTCTTGGTCGAGGGCGTCTTGGGATCGCGGACGGGGTGCTTCACCTCGCTTGGCGTCCCCGTCTTGGGATCGAGGATGGGGATGAAGTCCGTCGAATCCTCCGGCGAGCCGAAGACTTTCCCGTTCGCATTAAGCTTGGGATTGCGCCGGTCGGTCGAGATGAGATCGTGCAGATAGGCATCGACGCGGCCCCAATCCCATTCGCTCACCACGATGTTGCGCTCGATGCCCGTCGGACGGTCGGGCTTGGCCGAAGGAATCTCGCCCTTCTCGATGCGGCCCGTCCAATTCGCAAACTCGGTGAGCGCGCGTGAGGATTCCAGAGTCCCGATGTCGCGCGCCATCTGCGATTGCGCGCCTCCTGCCTGAATACGCCGCGTCCAGGCATCGGTCGGCTCCGTGAACTCGGTCGAGAAGACTTTCGGCACTTGGCGCGTCCATGGGCTCCCCAGCGAGTGGCAGCCGACGCAGCCGCCCGTTTTCAGCGTGTGCAGCCAGGCGCCTTGGGTCGACACGTGCCCAACGGGGAACTCGTTCTTCGCCGGCACTTTGAGCATCGCGAACCAGTAGATCGGCGGATAGTACTGCGCGGCGACGGCCTGGTTCGGCGCCGGCACGGCGGTCAGGTTCAGGAGCTTGCCGGGCTTAGCATCGACTTTGGGCGAGTCCGCAAGGCCGTAGCCGCGAACCCAGATGTGATAGGTGGCAGCGGGGAGCTCCGGGATGACATAACGGCCGCGGTCATCCGTCACCACGATTTTGCGGAAGCGGGTCGGGAGATCCGTCGTCTCGGCGATTACCCAGACACCGGCCTCAGGCCCGTTGCGGCCGGTAACCACGCCGCCGATGTCGGCATTGCCGATGCTGACTTGGGCCGCGCCCTGCGCCTGCGCGGGTGCTGCTGCGATGGCGGCCAAGGCCGCGGAGAGATAAAGAGCTGCTTTCCTCATGCGCTCCTCCCGATTGCTTGTGCCGATGATACGTCGGGCAACTTCGCCACTCCACCCCCTTGGGCTCGGACGCCGACTCTGGCCGACGGAGCAAGTAGGCCAAGGTCTGCGGGTTGGTGTCTGACCCCACCGCGCGGTAGAGTCCAAGCAAAATCGCCATTGGGAGGAAGAAATGAGGAAATCGCTGCTTAGCGCTGCGCTGATGTTAGGCATGGCGACCATGGTCGCGGTTGCGGCTCCCGCGCAACGCTCTTTCGTCCCCGTAACCGACGCTACGCTCGAGAGCCCCGACCCGGCCGACTGGCTGATGGTGAGCCGCACCTACAACGAATGGCGGCACTCACCCCTTTCCCAGATCAACAAGCAAAACGTCTCGCAGCTCCGTATGGCCTGGGCACGCTCGCTTCCCCCCGGCACGCAGGAGTCTACGCCCCTCGTCTATCGCGGCGTGATGTATCTCTTCGCGCCGGGCGCCTCGATCCAGGCGGTCGATGCCACCAACGGCGATCTCATCTGGGAATATACCCGCCGCTATCCGCAGAACGTCCGGCCTCAAGCAGCGCGCGAGAAGAGCATCGCGATCTATCAGGACATGATCTATTTCGCGGCGCCCGACGGCTTCCTGGTCGCCATCGACGCGCAGACCGGAAAGCAGCGTTGGGAAGCAAAACTCGACAATGGCGGCCAGCAGGCGGGCGGGATTCTCGTTGCCGACGGCAAGGTGATCTCGAATAGGACCTGCGAGCAGGCCAAGCGCGAGAACTGCTTCATCGCCGCGAATGACGCCAAGACCGGCGAGCTTAAATGGAAGTTCTTCACCACCGCAGCCCCCGGCGAGAAGGGCGGAGAGAGCTGGGGCAATGTGCCGGTGAACCAGCGCGCGGCAGGCCCCTGGGGCCAGGTCGGGTCCTATGATCCGAAGAAGAAGGTGCTCTATTGGAGCGTCGCCAACCCCAATCCCTATACGCGGCTCCTGCGCCATGGCGGCGCCGAAGGCGTGCCGCTCGAGGCACCCGTCGATCTGTTTTCGAACTCGACCGTCGCGCTCGACGTGAACACCGGGCAACTCAACTGGTATTACCAGGAGCTTCCGGGCGACGATTGGGACGCCGACCACAATCACGAGCGGCTGCTGATCCATACCAAGGTGGCGCCTGATCCGAAGCAGGTGCGTTGGATCAGCTCTGGCCTGAAATCGGGTGAGGAGCGCGATATCGTGCTCACCGCGGCCGAGGGCGGCGGCATGTTCGCGGTCGATCAGGCGAATGGCCAGTTCCTTTGGGCGCGGCCGTTCCCCTATGACGATCCCAACATCAACATGAACTTCATTGACGTGAAGACGGGTCTCACGCGCGCCAACAACGACAAGATCTTCAAGAAGGACGGCGACCACATCATCGGCTGCTATCACAACACGCGGGCGATCATGCAGACGTCCTACGACCCGCAAAACAACTCGCTTTACGTGCCGTTCCACGACCAGTGTTTGTCGATGACGGCGAACATCGAGAACCCGACCGGCTACGGCCCGCGCAGCGGCGTGATGCGGCCCGGAATCGATCCCAACAAATACATGAACATCGGCAAGGTGAATGTCTCGACCGGCGAGATGAAAGTGATCTTCTCGCAAGCCGTTGGCACCAACGGGTCGCTGTTGACGACCGATGGCGGGCTCGTGTTCATGAGCGATCTGAACCGGCGTGTGCGCGCGCTCGATGCCGAGGACGGCAAGGTCCTGTGGGAAAACGTCGTGGGCGGCATGGTAATGATGAGCACGATCACCTACGCGGTGAACGGCAAGCAATATGTGATGGTGTTCACCGGCGAAGGCCAATCGGTCACGGGCAACGTGCTCGCGCTAACCAAGGACGTGATGCCCGCGGCCGTGCACAATGCGAGCGGCATCTACGTGTTCGCGTTGCCGTGATCGTACTGAACAAAAAATACTTGTCATGGCCCGCGTGCGCGAGCCATGACAGTCTTATTTTGAGAGGATTAAGCGCACAATGAAGCGTCTGACAAAGCTCTGTATACAGAGTTTATTCGCAGCCGCGATCATAAGCGCGCCAGCAGGCGCCGCTGACAAAGTCCCCGAGATGGGCGGGTTGTGGGGGCGGGATTCGCTCAATCTCGAGCAGCCGCTGTCGGGGCCCGGCCCCATCGTGAACATCATGCGCACGCCCGACGGCACCATGGACATGAACAAGCTCGTCGGCGACTACAACAGCCCGATTCTGAAACCCGAAGCGGCTGCGATCCTGAAGCGCCGCGGCGAGGACTCCTTGAAAGGCGTCGTTTCGCGCGACCCGCACAATCAGTGCCGGCCCGAGCCGCCGCCTTACATCTTCGCGGTGCAGTTCGCCTTCGAGATGGTGCAGGGAAAGGACGAAGTCGTGCTCATCTATTCGCACGACAACAAGGTGCGCCATGTGCGGTTGAACGCGTCTCATCCCGCGCACGTCGTTCCGACCGGACAGGGCGATTCCATCGGGCATTACGAAGGCGACGAGCTGGTCGTCGACACGGTCGGCATCGAGGTAACGCCCATTTCCGCGCTCGACTGGATGGGGACGCCGCATTCCTCGCAGCTCCACGTGATCGAGCGTTATCGTCTGATCGATCAGGAGGAGGCCAAAGCGGCGGCACGGCGGCACGATCTGCAATATCGCAAGAATCCGCGGCCGAACCCGAACGGGATCGCTATCGATCCCAACTACAAGGGCAAGGGGTTGCAGATCGAGCTTACGGTGGACGATCCCGGCATGTTCACCATGCCCTGGCATGCGCTGGTGACCTACCAGCACGCGCTCGGCGAATTGTGGGAGATGCGCTGCGCAGAGAACTTCCACGAATATTACGCCAACGCCGACGCGCCGATCCCGCAGGCGGCAAAGCCGGATTTTTGATCCTTCTGGATGAATGGGGAGACGTTCATGCTGAAAATTTTGGCTGCGGTTGGCGTCGCGACCTTTTTGAGTAGCGCGGCGCGGGCTGCGGATGCCGTCCCGCCGTTTGCCTTCGCCAATGGCGGCTGGCAGGCGCAAGGCGCGGACTTCCTCCCGCCCGCAAGCGGCCCCGGGCCGGTCCAGGACATCCCCGGCACGAAGCGTGTTGGCAACAATCTGGCGCTGGGCCAACCGACCTTCCGCACGGCCGATCTCTCGAGCCCGATCCTTCAGCCCTGGACACGCGACGCACTGAAAAAACTCAACGACCACATCGCCGCGGGCGGCGGCGGATTCTCGCCGCAGGTGAGCTGCAAACCTCTGGGCGTGCCGGCGTTCCTGCTCCACCCCGCGCAACCCGTCTATTTCGTCGAGACGGCGAAGGAAGTGATCCTGATCTGGCCGCCAAATCACGAGGTGCGGCACATCTATTTGACCGACAGGCACGCGGCGAATTTGAAACCTTCGTGGTTCGGCGAGTCGATCGGACACTACGAGAACGGCGACACGCTCGTCGTCGACACCGTCGGCCTGAACGACAAGACCTATGTCGGCTCTTGCATCATTTCGGGAATTCTTGCGGCCTGACAGCGGCTTAGCTCAAAATTTCGGCCGCGAAAAACGGCGTCTGTTAGCTATCTGTTACGGGCGGGGGCCACGGAGTCTTGGTGATAGGATAGCCAAGCACAAGTGATCGGTTTGTTGGGGAGCGCGATGGTCGGGAGCGAAGGGTATCGGGGCTATGAGTATAGTTGGGAGGAACCGCCACTTACATCTGCGGGATACGACATTACGATTGCTTCGGAAGATACAAAGCTACAAAGACGGCTGGAAGACTATCTCGGGCGCAAGGGCGCGCATGCGCTCAAATCGCATGGCTCCTTAGAACATGCCAAAGCCGAAGCGCGTGCTCTGATTGATGCGATCCTGGAAGGAAAGTAGCTGCCGCACCGGTCGCGGATCAGCTCTTCTGTTCCGGCCCGCGCGCGAGTCCACTGAAGCCGGTGAATTTTCTGAACTACGACATGGATCCGATCCCGACGGCCGTGAGGCCCGATTTTTGATCGCGAACTCTTTTCGCGTGCGGCGCTGACCTCAGCTCGTTTGTTCGCTGATCTCCTGCTCGGCCCGCATTTCCTTTTCCCAAACGTCGATCTTCGCGAGCGCGTCCTTCGTGCCCGCGATGAGCGCGTCCATCTCCTCATCGGAAACCCTGCTCGGGTTCGAGTCGACCGCGTCGAGATCGACAAGCGAGAGAATGAGCTCGAGGTAATGCCATGGTTCGTTCTTGCGCAGAGTCGCGATTGCTTCCGCGCCACGGGCTTGGAAGTCCGTCTCGAGAGCGAGCAGGAACTCGGCTGCCAGGCGGCTCGAGGTCGGGAGTTTCGAGTTGAGCGGCCAGTTCATTCCTGCGCTCCCCCCGTTCCATTCGAGGTCTGCGCTTCCCCGCCCTCCGAATCAGGAGGGGGTTGCAGATCGCCCTCTTCGCTGCCGAGCGGGAGGGCGGCAATTCGCGAGTGGAGATAGGCCCCGGCGAGCCTTGCCATCAGGTCGCGGCGCGCGTCCGGTGCATCCTCATCCCGCATCACGCGGAGCATGTATTCGATCGGCATCTCGCCGCCCGAATTCGCCGCTTCGAGGATGGCAAGCGTGGAGCGGCTGATGGAGCCCTTGGGCCGCCCGGCGCCGGGCCGGCTTCCGCCTCTAGCCATGGGCGCCTCCGTCAATTGCGAATTGCAAATAGGCTGCTGGGAGGCCGCTTTGATTTCCCGAATCTTTGATTGAATTCAAAGAATCCTCGTTTTGCTGGGCTTTTGGTGGGCAGAAATCAAAGAAATCAGACAATTCAAACGGAGGCATGTAGTGGGCTCCTGATTTATTGTTGCGTAATGCAATGTAATGGCATATTTGCAATTTGTCAAACACAATTATTTGTCGTGGCACTGGTAAGGCGCTGCGACCTCGCGCGGCCGCCGCCCAGTCGCCGCGGACTGCGCGGCGAATGACTCTTGTGCGCGTGCGGACGCACGCGCGCTGGGTCCCCTGAGTTCGCGGGGATGACACAGGGGGGCGCATGCGTCGCTTCGCCGGGGATGACAAACAGTGAGAGCGGCGGCGGCTTATTTTTGCCGATAGACCCAGACGTGCGCCGGCGGGAAGTTCAGCCAGACGAAGGCCGCCAAGCTCACACGGACGCCTGAGGGCGGCGGGACGGGCTTCATCAAGCCGTAGGAGAACTGGATGAAAGGCGCGTAGGGCTTGAGCCTTGCAAAGCAGCCCTCAATCAGCGCGCGCCGGCTCGCAAGCGGATGATTCAAGAGCGGAATGCCGGAGATGATCCCGGCAAAGGTTTCGCTCCCCGCCCCGTTCAAGGTGCGGTTCAAGTCGAACGCGTCACCCTGGATGATATGGATCCCGGGGAAACGCTTGGCCATCAGCTTGGCGAATTCCGGGTCGTGCTCGACGACCACGAGGCGCTCGGGCGCAATGCCGCGGGCGAGGATCTGGCGCGTAATCGTGCCGGTCCCGGGCCCGAGCTCAAGCATCGACCCGGGCCGGTCGGGGTCCAACTGCGCCGCCATGACGCGCCCTAGAGCTGGTGTCGAGGGCGCAATAGCCCCTACGCCCCGGGGATTGGCGATCAATCCCCGGAGGAAACGCAGTTCTTCCGCTAGCGGATTATCTTTTGAAGGAACGGCGCTTCTCCCGCGAAAGGGGCTACGAGGCAGGTGGCGACTAAACTACTACGAGGATGTTTTGGTTGCCTAGAGCAGGCTCATGCTTAACTTGAGCCGCCGGCCTAAGACCGGTCTCGGGGAGAAAGGGGCGCGGCGCGCAGGATGAGCGGACAAGAGGCCATTTTTGCGAAATGCGCCCGGCGATTGATCCCGCTGATGGTCGTCCTTTACGTCGTCAACTTCATCGACCGGGTCAATGTCGGCTTCGCGGCGCTGACGATGAACAAGGACCTCGTCTTCGCGCCTTCCGTGTACGGCATGGGCGCGGGCGCCCTTTTCGTCGGCTTCTCTGTCTTCTCCGTCCCTTCGACGGTGCTATTGGAAAAATTCGGCGCGCGGCGTTGGGCTTTCGGCACCTTGACGATCTGGGGCGCACTGTCGGCGTCGACCGCGCTCGTCAAGACACCGTTCGAATTCTATGCCGTGCGTTTTTTCTTGGGCGTCGCCGAGGCCGGATTCATTCCCGGCATGATCGTGTATCTGACCTATTGGTTTCCCAAAGCCTATCGCGCACGCTTTGGTGCCGCCTTCCTGATCGCGCAGCCGCTCGCCTTCATCGTCGGCTCGCCGCTTTCGGGTCTCATTCTCCTCAACATGGACGGGGTGCTTTCGCTCAAAGGTTGGCAATGGCTGTTTGTCCTGGAAGGATTGCCGTCGGCTCTGCTCGCATTTGCCGCGCTTCTGGTCTTATCGAACAGACCCAACGACGCCTCGTGGCTGAGCGCGGACGAGAAGCGCGCGATCGAAGCCGAGCTTGCCCAAGAGGACCAAGCGGAGCACGGCGACCTCTGGCGCGCGCTCTTTGATGCGCGCGTGATCGCGATCGGCGCGGTGAATTTCGGCATCCTGTTCGGTCTCTACGGCACCACGCTGTGGCTGCCGCAGATCGTGCAGGCGATGGGATTCTCCACCCTCAGCACGACCTTCATCGTCGCGCTCCCCTTCATCGCCGCCGTGCCGGCGATGATCTTGTGGGGCTTGTCGAGCGATAGGAAGCAGGAGCGCATCTGGCACGTGGCGCTGCCGCTCTTGATTGCCGCCGGCGCGTTTCTCGTCGCAAGCGCGAGCGCGTCAAACACGTTGTCGTTGATCGCACTCGCCGCCGCCGTCATCGCGATTTATCCGGTGCTGGCACCCGTGATCAGCATTCCGGCGACGTTCTTGAAGGGCGAAGCGAACGCGGCGGGCACGTCCTTGTGCTACGCGATCGGCAGCCCGGGCGGATTTCTCGGGCCCACTATCATCGGGCTGTTCAAGCAATCGACCGGCGATTATTCGGCGGCGATGGTCGCGCTCTCTTGCGCGCTCGCCGTCGCGGCCGCGATCATCTTGGGCGTCGGCCGCGCCATGGCCGCGCGACGCGTACAGTACTCGTGATTTTGCCCTGAAAGCAGAATATCCGCTTTTCCCAATAGCAGACATGCCAGCCCAAACGGGTTCCACCGGCGGTGTAATGATCACTACCCGGCCCGACGCGTTCATCTGCTGTTAAGCCAATCGGCACTATCTGCTCTCTGAGCACTGGCCATCGGTGGAATGCTGTGTCGCTCGGACGCATCGCGATTGTGGATGACCATGAACCGGTGCGCCGGGCGATGGCCCGCCTCATCCGTGCAAATTCGTCGTTCCAGGTTCAGACCTACGCCTCAGGGCGTGAGTTCCTCGATTCTCTGAAGATCAGTGTGCCCAACTGCTTGATCGTTGATCTGCGGATGAAAGACATGACGGGACTGGAGCTACTGCACAGTCTCGCAGGTATGGGATTAAGAATTCCAACTATCGTCGCGACGGCGGATGATGGACCCGGCATGCGGCACCGTTGCAAGCTTGCGGGCGCGGTCGGCTTTCTGGCCAAGCCCGTGATGAGCGATCAGTTATTGGAGGCAATAAAGACTGCGATGAGTGCAACGAAGAACGGCGACGCAAACCCGTAGGTAACAGCCGGGTCAACTCCGGCTGTTCCGGCCTTGATGCGGGAAGGTCCGGTTTTCCTGAAAGCAGACCTGAGTCGAGGGTGGTGCTGGCACGTGCCTCCCCATGTGACCTAAGTCGTATTCCTTCTCCGTCAATCAATTGCCGAACATGCGCGAAGAGCGCCCGTCGTTGCGTTTGCCGATCGGATGAACGCGTCACGGATGTGCTCGGCTCCCACGAAACAGGAGATCGCCATGACCAGAATGTGGGTTTCAGTCATCCCGAAATCTTTTTTCACGCTTGTCGCGGCCACCCTGGTCTCGTCCAGCGTCGCGGCGCAGGGCTTCTACGGCGGTATCCCACCGCGGAATCCGTTCGGCGCGGCCCCGCAGAATCCGTCCGGTGCTGTCCCGCCTCAGAATCCGTACGCCGCGCCGTCGCAGAATTCGTACGGCGTCCAGGGGCAGAACCTGTACGTCTACCCGAGCAGAGGTCAGAGCCAGGAGCAGCAGGATCGGGACCGCTACGAATGCCACAACTGGGCCGTCAGCCAGACGGGATTCGATCCCACGCGCTTGCCTGCGCCGGGCTCCGCAGCTGCCCCGCAAACACATGGTTCAAGTGCAAACTTGGAAGGCGCAGCGATCCAGGCTCTCGGCGGAGCCCTCGGTGGCGAAGGCAGTGTTGGAGGAGCGGCCAATGCGCTGGCCGGCCAAGTCAGCCGGCAGGGACAGGGCAGCGCGGTGCCATCGCAGCAGGCCTCCCCTTACGCTGCACAAATGGATGGCTACAAGCGGGCTCAGATCGCATGCCTTCAAGGCCGTGGCTATACCGTCAACTGAGGGCGCACTCAGACGAACCAGCGTTTCTCGTAGATAAGCGCCGCTACGATGACGGCCAAGGGAAGAAGCCACACGAGATCACCTGGGAGCTTTGCGGAGAGCCGCGGTGGCACGATTACCGCTCCGGCGGCGCCGCCGAGCACAGCCGTAGCGAGCCATCCGTACCAGAGGATCGGCGGCCCCGAACCGGAGTCTTGCACGAAAAAGTAGAAGCGGTTCTCCGCAAGAGCGTACTGAAACAGCGACCAATCGAAGTAATAGGCGAGCGTGTATGTCACGCAGGCGAATAGTGAGAACATCATCCATCGAGCGTGGCTGATCACAGAAAGAGCCCTTTAATGCTCACGAGCAGCTGGCCGATGATGAAATTCCACCACACCATCGAAGCGAGTATCCAGGTCAACCCGACGCGCGCACTCGCATATTCGGGCGTCAAAGGTTGCCTCCACGTCGCCCAATAGGCCGGGAGCAGGAGCAGCGCAAGCGCGGAAAAGTGCTCCTTGATCTCGAAGGAGCCATTGGCAGCGCGCAAGTCTTGCGCCTGCAATAAGGGACGCACCACGAGCCTGTAGCTGGGATACAGAACCGATCCGAGAAAGATGATCGCCACGAAAAGTGCGACGACAACCTTGCTGTAGCTTGCCGCATCCGTGTTGCGGAACTTGGCAATGAAGGAACTCCGCCCTGCACCCGGACGTGTTGCGCTCGCAGCAAATGCTTGATGCGTGATCGCTCCAAGCAGGACGACAGCCAAAATCCCGTGAACAAGAAGCAGGGCGGTGATCATCGCCTTATCCGCGATTCTTTACGCAAGGCACTCGGGTTTCAACGAGCCACCCAGTCCAATCTCGTCCAGAAGCCGCTGTTGCCTCCGTAAGATAGCGCGCCCAGCGCCAACGAGACCACGCACAAAGCTGCAACCAAAGTAACCCGGGCGCGGGAAGCTTTCTGACGGCTGAGCGAAGCCTCCGCTTTGATGCTCTTTCCGGCAATGCCGACCGTATCCCAGGCCCGCTTGAGTTCCGACATCACCGTCGCGTTGTCCGGGTCGCGCAACCAGGACTCAAAAGCCTCCCGTTCCTCCAGCGTTGTCACGCCGCGCCGAAGCATCGCGAACCAGCGGGCGGCTTGAACGTCACGCTCGGACTCCTGCGATCCGCTCATTGGTGTCGATCCTTGTCTTCGCGAAGCGCACGTGTGATCCGCACCATCGCTTCGGCGATATGCTTCTCAACCATGCTCGTGCTGATCTTCATCCGCCGCGCAATCGCGGCGTAGCTGAGGCCATCAAAACGATGATATTTGAAAGCTTCGCGGCAGCGCGGCGGCAAAGCGTCGATAGAGGCGAGCACGCGTCTCAATTCCTGCTTCGCGGCAAGACTACGCTCCGGATCGAACGTCTCGCCGTGGCTCGCGTGAAACTCGGCCAGCGACCGGGCGGCCAAGGTCTCGCGCGCGCCGCGTCGCAGCCTGTCGATCACCAGATTGCGCGAAACGCGGAAGAGGTAGCGGATCGGGTCACGAATTCGCTCCGGACTGGGCGATTGGAGAGCCTTAAGACACGCGTCTTGGGCGACATCCTCGGATTCGCCGCTTGCCGCGCCCCCACGGCGCTTTTGCGCAAACTCACAGCAGGCCTGAGTTAGGTCCGCAGCCTGCGGTTTCCCGGTCCCTGGATTGCTCATCGCCCCTCCTGCCAGTCGATCCTCCATCATAGCTCTATCGAGCCAAAGCGGAACTTTTTTGCTTGCCCACCCTGGGGTGGATGCCAACCCGAGCGTCAATGGGATTGGGGCAAGCAATCCCTGAGCGGGGAAATGAGTCTCGGCGATTACCTAATTTCAAGCCCAGAACGCCGTTTGGCGGTTCTCGTAGGTCTCTTGATGTTGGCATCCTTCCCGTGTCGCGCCGGCGAAAGCGCAGCGGGAACAGACTTCATCGCGTCCTGGCTTGCGATGGTCGAACAGACGCAGGCGCAGCAGCCGCGCTGGATGACACCGCTCGCCACAATAACACCCCGGCTCGAGCAGGAATTTCGCCTCGACATGTTCTCGGAGTCCTTGAACACGCATGGCCGCTTCGACAACTATGGTGGCGGCAAGGGAGTCGAGTTCATCCCAACGGAGCGGACGGAAGTCTTCTTCGGCATTCCGCCATACGATACGCGCACGTCAGCCAGCGGACAGACGCTTGCGGAAGGATGGGGAGACTGGCCGGTCTTCCTCGTCAAATACCGATTCTTGAGTGCGAACGAGGACAGCGGAAACTACGTTGTGAGCGGCTTTCTGCAACTCAGCGCGCCGACAGGCAACACCGCCTTCTCCAACCATGTCTATGTCCTTCAACCCACCTTGGCATTCGGCAAGGGATGGGGCGACTTCGACCTGCAGGCGACAATAAGCGAGCAGATTCCGACCGGGGGTGCGAGTGCTGCCGAGAGGAATTTCGGACATCCCGTTCTCGTCAATATCGCCGCCCAATTCCATCTTTGGGATGTGCTATGGCCCGAGTTGGAAGCGAATACGACCTGGTGGCCGGACGGCAGCAAGGGAGGAAAGATCCAGCTCTTCCTGACGCCGGGCATCATCTTCGGGCGCTTTACGATCCAGAATCGCATCAGGTTAGTATTGGGCGCGGGCTATCAGATCGCGGTCTCACCCGAACAACCGGCCTACCGCAACAACGTGATATTGACGACACGGCTGACGTTTTAGGTGAGGCGTTATCGAGCGTTCGGAGCGTCCGGTATCGGGCAATGCGCAATGCCCGTTTTTCCGAATTATGTGGAAAGCGGACATCAGGCATCCGCTTCGCTCTCGAATGCGGTCAGAGGAGGTTTTGCCAGAGGGTTGAGAACAGCTCGCCCAAGCGCTGAGTGACGGGGCGCTCTCTCCAGGTCGCGACATCGACCGGATGCGCTTTTTGGATGTCGCGCTCGAACATCTTCTGCAATTCCTGTGCGGTCGCGTTGCCCAAGACCACGGCATCGATCTCGTCGTTGAAGAGGACGCTGCGGTGGTCGAAGTTGGACGAGCCCAAGACCGACCAGACGCCGTCGATCACCGCGGTCTTGGAATGCAGGACAAGATCTTGGGTTTCATAGATCTTCACGCCGGCTTGCAAGAGGTCGGAGTAATGCGAATGGCCGACGGCGAGCGCCAAGGGCGAATCGCTGTCACCGGGGAGGAGCAGGCGCACATCGACGCCCCGCCGCGCCGCAGCGATAAGATCGTTCTTCTCGTCCTCGGTCGGCACGAAATAGGCGGCGCTTATCCAGATGGTCTTCTCGGCGTTGCGCATGGCGGACAGCAAGGTCACGTAATAGCGCGGGATCGATTGTTCGGGCGCGCTGCCGATGATACGCAAGACCTCGGTGCCTGCGGGCGGGATCATCGGAAAGAATCCGGTGTCCGCGAGAACCGGCCCTTTCTGCTCGGCCCAGTGCTGAAGGAAGTAGGCTTGCAACTGGGCGACCACCGGGCCGTCGATCTCGAGGTCGGTGTCGCGCCAGGCTTCCGCGCGCGTCTTGCCCGCCGAGATCGATCTTCCCGGCGCCGAGCTTTGATAGTCGGTGCTCAAATTGATGCCGCCGACGATCGCTTTTGCTCCATCGACAATCAGGAGCTTACGGTGGTCGCGACTGTTGAGCGCGTGCGGATCCAAGGGGTTCAAGGGATTAAAGGCGACGACATTGATTCCGGCAGTCTTCAAACGCCCGAAGAGCGCGATCGGCGTACTCTCGGAGCCGAAGCTGTCATAGATGACGTTGACGGCGACGCCTTGGTTCTTCTTGTCGATCAGGAGATCGCTCAAGCGCTCGCCGCCCGATTGGATGTCCTCGACGATGTAGTATTCGAGATTGATGTGGTTCTTGGCGCCCTTGATCGCCGCGAAAATGGCGGGAAAGGTTTCGGCGCCGTCGGCGAGCACTCTCGTGCGATTGCCGGCAACGAGTGGCGTCTCGGCGACGGCTTCTTCCACCGCGAGATGGCGCTTCAAGAGCCCATCATCGCCGGCTTGGATGGCAATGCGGTCGAGGATCGCCTTGCTCTGTGCGAGGGTCAGCGGGCCTCTCGCGCCGACGATTTCAGGGTTTGGCCGCGGGCCGCCGGCATCCTCGACTTTCTGCTCCACGTTGGGAACCGTGGCACAAGCGGTGAGGAACGCGCCGATGAGAATCGTACGCAGGTGTCTCGCGTGAAACGATCGAACAGTCATCCAAGATAAAACGCGCCAAGCTCAAGATGGATCAGCGCGCGGAGCTCAAGCTTGGCAGCATGCCAACTTCAACATTCCTAGATTGTCATTCCCGGCCGAGCGCGAACCGCATTGCGGTTCGTGCGAGGGGAAGGGAACCCATGGGCGTCTGGGTCCCCTTCCCTCGGCGCTTCGCGCCTCGCCGGGGATGACAAACAAGAGAACGAGATTTCAGCCCGGCTTGAACGTGAGCGAGAGGCCGTTCAGGCAATAGCGCAGATGCGTGGGCGGCGGCCCGTCACCGAAGACATGGCCCAGATGTCCGCCACAACGGCGGCAATAGCATTCGGTGCGCGTCTGCCCTTGGCTGCGGTCGGTTGTCATGACGGTCGCTCGCGGGAGCGGCTCGAAGAAGCTCGGCCATCCGGTGTTACTGTTGTATTTCGCCTGCGAAGAGAACACCGCGAGCCCGCAGCCGGCACAAGCGTAGGCCCCCTTGCGGTGCTCGTTGTCCAAGAGACTCGAATAGGGCTGCTCGGTCTTTTGTTGGCGCAAGACCGCGTATTGGTCGGGCGTGAGGAGCGCACGCCATTCTTCGTCGGTGCGGGTGATCTCGAAGCGGGATGCCGCATGGGCGCGTGCGCTGAGCACAAGTGCGCTAGCACTTCCTAGGATCAGACTTCTGCGGGCGATCATGGTGCTTACCCCCAAACGAGCTTAGCGCAAATTCGCGATTGCGCGCGCTTGGGCGCGCAAAAATGTGTCATCCGCGCCCCGGTCCGCGCGTTCGCGTGGCCCGAGCGTAAACTCGCGGGGGACCCAGCCGCCGCGCGTCCGCGCTGCGAATGAGTGATTTGCGCGCGCAGACGCGCGCGCACTGGGTGGCCCACTCGCGCGGGCCATGACACTTTTGATGAACTCATCGCTTCACCGCTTCGCGACAACGCAATAGGCTTCGGGTTGGAGCACCGCCAAGTCCGAGACCGCCATGAGAACCAGAGCCGCTGTTGCGTTCGAGAAGGGGCGACCCTTAGAGATCGCCGATGTCGACCTCGAAGGTCCGCGCGCGGGCGAAGTGCTGGTCGAGCTGAAAGCGACGGGGGTCTGTCACACCGACGCCTTCACGCTCTCGGGCGAGGATCCGGAAGGGAGATTCCCGACCGTCCTTGGCCATGAGGGCGCGGGCGTCGTACTCGAAGTCGGCCCGGGCGTGACGTCGGTGAAACCCGGCGATCACGTCATTCCTCTGTACACGCCGGAATGCCGGCAATGCGAATATTGCCTCAATCCGAAGACCAACCTCTGCCAGGCGATCCGTTCCACCCAGGGCCAAGGCCTGATGCCGGACGGCACCAGTCGTTTCGCCCATCGCGGCAAGCCCCTTCTGCACTACATGGGCTGCTCGACTTTCTCGCACCACACCGTGCTGCCCGAGATCGCAGTGGCGAAGATCCGCTCCGACGCGCCGATGGACAAGGTCTGCTACATCGGCTGTGGGGTCACGACGGGCATCGGCGCCGTCATCAACACCGCCAAAGTCGAGCCCGGCTCGCGCGTCGTCGTATTCGGGTTAGGCGGCATCGGGCTCAATGTCATCCAAGGCGCGCGCATGGTCGGTGCATCGCAGATCGTCGGCATCGATCTCAATCCTCAGCGGCGCCCCCTGGCGACGAAGCTCGGCATGACGGATTTCGTGAATCCGAGCGAAGTGAAAGGCGATCTCGTCGCCCATCTGGTCGAGATCACCGGCGGCGGCGCCGATTACAGCTTCGAATGCATCGGCAATGTGAGGACGATGCGCCAGGCGCTCGAGTGCTGCCATAAGGGCTGGGGAGTGAGCGTCATCATCGGCGTCGCCGGCGCCGGTCAGGAAATCGCGACGCGCCCCTTCCAGCTCGTAACCGGGCGCGCGTGGAAAGGCACGGCGTTCGGCGGTGCGAGAGGACGAACCGACGTGCCCAAGATCGTCGACTGGTACATGCAGGGACGCATCAACATCGACGATCTCATCACGCACACCATGCCGCTCGAGAAGATCAACGACGCCTTCGAGTTGATGCATGGCGGGAAATCCATCCGCTCGGTGGTGATCTACTGACCGTAAAGTGAGGCTCATTGTCATTCGCAAATCTGGCGGCTGTCGGTTTCGCCTCAGCGAGGGACGCGTTATGTTGCCTACCAATTTGGTACTGAAGCGCGATGGAGGATGACGTGGAGTCAAGAACGGCCGAGGGGCAGAGCTACGGTTTCGTTGCGAGGTCCTTTCACTGGATCCTGTTCGGGCTGATCGCGGCCCAATACATCGTCGGTTCGGCGATGCCCCATATCGGCAAGGACACGACGGATGAGGGACTCGTTGCCTGGCACATGTCGATCGGCACGGCGATCATGTTCTTCGTCTTCTTGAGGCTCGCCTGGCGGATCGCCAATCCGGTTCCGCTGCCCTCCGACCTGCCCGGCTGGCAGAACCGCCTCGCGCATGTCACGCACTCGATGCTTTATGTGCTCATCATCGTGATGGTGCTTCTTGGCTGGGCGACGACCGGCTATCGCGGCTGGACGGTGTATCTGTTCGGAATCCTGCCGCTGCCCTCGTTGGCCGAGAAGGGCTCCGCGTGGGCGCATACCGCGGGCGACATCCACGACTGGATGGTTTACGTGCTCGCCGCGTTCATCATTCTGCACATCGCGGCGGCGCTCTATCACTACTTCGTCGTGCGCGACCGCGTGCTACAGCGCATGTTGCCGGCGGCCAGGTAACCGGCCCCCCACCCGCTCGGGCGTACGCGCTCGCGTCCTCCCCCCTTTCAGAGGGAGGAATTTGTTATGGCTGGCGTGAGGCCATGAAGGCGGCGAGCTGAAGCATGTCGGCCTCGGAGAGCTTCTGCACCACCGGCTGCATCAGCGCGACCGCGTTTCCTTTGCGCGTGCCGTGCTGGATGTCGTAGAGCTGCCGGAAGATGTAGATCGCCGAGCGTCCCGCAAGACGGGGCACATTGCCGACGCCCTTATAATCCTGGCCGTGGCAGATGGAGCATTGCAGCGTCTTGCCGTTGCCGCCGGTCGTCGCGAGCGTTTCGCCGGCCTTGACGCTTCCCGGCGGTACATAGGCGATGAAAGCCGAATGCGGATCGCGGACTTTCGCGCCTTCCTCGTGCTCGGGAATCTCGATGATGCGCTGACCGATCGGCTCCTTGGCGGTGCCTTCGGAGGCAAAGCGCATATTACCTTCGCCGACGAAGGTCTTGGGCACCGTCGTCGTTTCGACGACTTTGGTCCAGACATAGGGCTTGATCGATTGGAAATATTCGGCCGCGGCCTTCACTTCGTCATCGGTCAAAGCCTTGGCGAAGGTGATCATGTTGGCCGAACGGCCGGCGAGCGAGCTGTGGCGGTTTCCATTCCGGAATTCCCCGAGCTGCTCGACGATATAGGCGGCGGGAAGACCCGCGAGGTTTCCCGATTCCGGATGGCCGAGACCGGTCGTGAGATGACATTGGTCGCAGGCATGCACGGTGGGCGCCTTGCCGTGGGCGACGAGGTCGGGCATCGCCGGATGCTCGTTCGGGAACCAGTCGGGCGGATTGGTGAAATCGTCGACGTCTTTCTGCGTGTAGGCCTTGGTGCTGCCCTGGACGTGCTTCGGTTGTCCGTTGTCTGGTGGCGGCTGGTAGTTCGGGGCGGCCGCGGGATAGGCCCAATCTGGCGGCGCATCCGCTGCACCGGCTGCCGCCGGGAGCACGAGTGCTAGTGACGCCAAGAGCCATCTCCTCATTTCAACCTCCTTCAAGTGAGTTCGCACTTTAAAATTCGAAATACTGCCCTCCCGCGCCTTCGATCAAGCCCGGCGAGATTGGGATTTGATAATCTACGTCAATCAAGCGGCGAGCGGAAAGACAACCGCGACGCGCAATCCGGGTGCGTTGTCCAAAAGGCTCAATTTGGCGTGGTGGCGCTTGGCTATTGCCGCGACGAGGCTCAAGCCAAGCCCGCTTCCTTCCGTGGTGCGGCTCGCCTCGAGGCGATAGAAGGGACGCAGCACGTTCTCGCGCTCGTGCGGCGGTATGCCGGGTCCGGTGTCCGATACGGCGAGCTCGAAGGCGTCCTCCATGAGCTTGCCTTCTATGCTGATCTCGGTGCCCGGCGGCGAATGACGAATGGCATTGTCGACGAGATTGACCACCATTTGGGTCAGGAGCTCGCGGTCGGCCGAAAGCGTTAAGTCCTTGTCGATCTCAGCGACGATGCGCTGGCCGTGATCTTCGGCCGCGGGCGCGAAATCCTCGACGATGCCGGCCAAGAGGCGCGAGACATTGACGGCGGCCGGTGGCGATGCCCGGCCCCCGGCTTCGATTTGCGCGATTCTAAGAAGTGCGCCGAAGGTCTCGAGGATGGAATCGACCTGGGTGATGGAGTTGGCGAGCGCATCCTGAAGCTCTTCGGGATCGTTGGCGCGAAGGCGCGCGCGCTCGAGCCTTTGGCGCAGCCGCGTCAAGGGCGTGCGCAGATCGTGGGCCACGTCGTTCGAGACCTGCCGCATGCTCCTCATCAGGTCCTCGATGCGGTCAAGCATGGCATTCACGCCCTTGGCCAGCTCGTCGAACTCATCGCCGCTGCCGCGCAAGGGAACGCGCTGCGAGAGATCGCCTTCGACGATCGCGTGCGTGGTCTTGCCCACCGATTCGATGCGGCCGAGCACGCTCCTGCTGATCAGCGCGCCGCCTAGAAGCGCGAGCATCAGGGTCGCGACGAGACCGACCCCGAAGGCGCGGACGATGAGATCGGTCATTTCGTTCAAGGTTGAGGTGTCCTGTCCGATGAACAGGTAGTCGCCGTTGTCGAGCTTGTAGCCGTGTCCGCGCATGGTGCGGAAACGCCCGTCGACATCGAGGCTCATCAGCGTGGGACCGATCACCGGCGGCATCGCATCGAGATTGCCGGTGATCTTGTTCCCTTGGGCGTCGAGCAGCAGATAGACCGCACGGACGTCTTTCCTCAAGCGGATGTGGCTGTCGATGATCTGGGGAAGCTTCGCCTCGCCGGCCAGCGCAGCCTCGTTCTGGATGTCGTCGAATTCGACCGCGATCTCGTCGGTCTCGTCCTGCGTCGCATAGTCGGTGACGAACACGTAGCTCACCCCGAACAGCACCAGCACGCACAGCACGAAAACGCCGGCATAAGCCAGCGTCAGGCGGAAGCTCGAGGTGCGGAGGAGCTTAGTCGCGGGCACGGAGGCAGTACCCCGCGCCGCGCACGGTGTGAATCAGCTCGGGACTGTAGCCCTTGTCGATTTTCGTCCGTAGGCGGCTCAAATGCGATTCGACCACGTTGGTCCTCGGGTCGAAATGATAATTCCAAACATTGTCCAGGAGCATGGTGCGGGTGACGACCTCGCCCGCATGGCGCATCAGATATTCCAGCAGACGGAATTCACGCGGCTGGAGCTGTATTTCATGGCCGGCGCGCTTGACCACGCGCTTCAAGAGATCGAGCTCGAGATCGGCGACCTTGAAATGGGTCTCGGCCTGCGTGCCGCGCGGACGGCGGCTCAAGGCCTTGACGCGCGCCAAGAGCTCCGCGAACGCGAAGGGCTTGACGAGATAATCGTCCCCGCCGGCATTCAATCCGGTGACCCGGTCGTCGATCCCGGACATGGTGGTGAGAAACAGCACCGAGGTCTCTATCCGTCCCGCTCGCAAAGTTTTGACCAGGGTCAGTCCGTCGAGCTCGGGCAACATGCGGTCGATGATCAGGAGATCGAAGTTCTCGGTGGTGGCAAGAAACAGGCCATCTCGGCCGTTAACCGCCTTGGTGACGGAGTAGCCTTCTTCCTCCAGGCCACCGACCAGATAGGCGGCCGTCTCGGTATCGTCTTCGACCACGAGAATTCGCACTTGCACACTCCGTTACCGGCCCGAACCGCCCGGGCTGCTAAACTGCACGACGCACAGTCAAAGTTACGAAATCCCAACCCCCCGGCAATGCAACCATAACATCCGGTCCGCCAGAGTGCCCGCCCACTCAAGCAAAGAGGAGGTCAAGGGCCGCATGCGTCGGCGTTATTTTACTCCAGCCGGCGAAATTGTCATTGCGGACGCATCCCTGAACCGACCGCTTCTGATGCCGATTTCCAAGCGTTTTGCGTCTCGCGCTGCGCCGATCCTAGGCGGTCACGCAGCTGTCAAATTGAGCATTGGCAGGACTGAACTTTACCGCTATTCGACTGCGCCATTGGGCAGATCGCAACGCCTTGTCACTGTCGCCATAGGGGGATCGCGAAAGCCGGCCTTAATCGGCCGATGGGGTCCGACCTATGAGACGTTTTGAGCCGGATCGTCTTTCAGATGAGCATTACCCATTCCAGACTGGCCTATCGCGTTGGCGCCTTGATGACCGCTTTGGGCTTGGCGGGCTGCATCCACTATTCGCCCGATCCTTTGCCCGGGAATGTGGACTTGGCGGCGGCGCTGCCCATACAGATCACCGGACCCTTGAACATGGACGCGGTCGGGACGATCGCGGTCTTGAACAATCCGGATTTGCGCTCGCAACGCGCCAAATCGAAGATCGGCGAGGCGCAAGCCTTTGCCGCAGGGATTCTCCCCAACCCGCAGCTCACCGCCGAGCTCGTCGAGCCGACCAATCAGGGCGACGTCGGGGGAAGTGGCTATTCCTTCGGGCTCGCCTACGACATCCAGAATCTTTGGACTCAGCCGGCGAAGGTTGCGGCGGCCAATGCCGCGCGCGATCAGGCCCATCTCGATCTGCTATGGCAGGAATGGCAGACGGTCGCGCAGGCGCGCACGCTCTATATTCAGGGCGCCGCCGCAGCCGAGAAGCGCAACCTCTATATGAATGCGGAAGAGAAGTATGCGACGCAGTCGGACCGCTCTTCGCGCGCGCTGATGGTCGGCGATGTGACCTTCGATGCGGCGGCGGTCGATCTCGGCGCGCTCCTCGACTCCCGCAGTCAGCTTCGGACCGCTGAACGCATGGTGTCGCAAACGGATCATCAGCTGCGCGCGCTCCTGGGCCTTAAAGAACAGGTTGATGTCAGGTTGCAGCCCTTAATGTCGCCGCCGATCCCGGATCGGGCGGCGATGGAAGCCGCCCTCGCCAAGGTGGCCGAGATGCGGCCCGACTTGCGGGCCTTGCAATTCGGCTATCAGAGCCAGGAGGAGAACCTGCGCAAGTCGGTGCTGTCGCAATTCCCGAGCCTTCAGCTTGGCGTCAACCGCCTGAGCGACACGGCGGGCGACACCTCGAGCTTCGGAAACGTGATTCACGCCTACTCGATCGGCGCGACGCTCGCTCTCCCCTTGTTCGACCGCAATCAGGGCGACATCGCAGTGCAGACAGCGACGCGGGCGCAGCTCAAAGCCGAATACCAGGCGCGCCTCGATCAGGCGACGACCGACGCCTGGAAGATCTGGACGGAGATGCAGGAGCTGAGCCGCGCGATCCAGGATATCGAAGGTGTCATTCCGCAGCTTCAGATGAACTCGGATGCGGCCGAGCGAGCGTATCAGTCGGGCGACCTGCCCGCGCTCACCTATGTCACGCTTCAAACCCAGCTTCTCAATCGTGAGGCCGAGCTTTCCGATTTGAGACAGTCGCTTTGGAGCGATGCGATCGCGCTTTCCAGCGTGATCGGAATGCAAATTCAGCCCCAAGTCGAAATGAAGGAACCCGTCCCATGAGGAATAGATTCTTGAAATGGACCGTGAGGGTGGGCGCGCTGGCCGTGACCTTGGCGATCGTCGGCGGCGTGGTGTTCTGGCAAATCGTCTTTGGGGGTCAGCCGAAAGCCGAAGAAAACACGGACGTCGAGGGTAAGGCCACGGTCACCACGGTCGAGGTCATGCAGGGTTCGGTCACGCCGACCGCGCTTGCCTATGGCACGGTGACATCGTCTCCTGGCAAGACCCAAGTGCTTCTGGTTCAGCGCGACGGCGTCTTCAAGAGCGTCAATGTCCGCGAGGGCGAGATTGTCCGCGCCGGCCAGCCGCTGATGACGATCGCCACGACGCTCGCGAATGCCGCGGCTTACACGCAGGCGAAAGCGGCGCTCGAATTCGCCAAGACCGATTACGAGCTGGTGCAGCGGCGATTTGCCAACAAGCTCGCCACCAACGACGACGTCGCCGGCAAGCGCAAAGCACTCTCCGACGCGCAGCTTGCCTTGGACCAGCAGGAGAAGCTCGGCGCGGGCGCCACCGAGGAGACCATTCGCGCGCCCTTCGACGGCGTCGTCAGCGGGCTGATGGCGGTCGCCGGCGACAAGGTCCAGGCCAATACGGGATTCGGGACGATCTCGAGCCAGACCGACGAAGTCATCCAGCTGATGCTCGAGCCCGAGGACGCGGCGAAAGTGAAGCCAGGTGCCAAGGTGCAACTCAACGTGCCGCTCCAAGGCGACACGGAGATGGCGGGGAAGATCACCGCGGTCACGGGTGTCGTGGACAAGGACAGCCATCTGGTGAAGGCATTCGCGGATATCCCCGCGGCCGGGAACGCGCGGCTCGCGCTCGGCACGTCCTTGGTCGCGCATATCGACTTACCCCCGCGCGAAGGCCTCGTGGTGCCGCGTTCCGCGCTTCTAGAAGACGAGACCGGGCCCTACATCTTCACCATCTCGGATGAAGACGAGGCGAAGAAGCAGAACATCAAGGTGCTGGTGGAGACCAACGATCAGGCGCTCATCGACGGCTTCGATCCAGCACTCGGCACGCGCGTCGTGATCATGGGGAATACCGAGCTCGACGACGACACGCCGGTCGAGGAGACGAAGCAATGAATCTCGCTCAATGGGCTGCCACGCATCGGCGTTCCATCATCTTTCTGATGCTGGTGGCGGCGATCGCCGGCGCCTTCAGCGCCATAGGGCTTCCCGTTGCGCTTTTCCCGGAAGTGAACTTTCCGCGCATCGCGATCACCATTGATGCGGGCGACCAGCCTGCGGAGCAGATGGTTATTCAGGTGACGAGGCCCGTCGAGCAGGCGATCAAGAGCGTGCCGGGACTGGTGGATCTGCGCACCACCACGAGCCGCGGCACCGCCGAGCTGTCGCTGAACTTCGACTGGGGCGTCGACATGAATGTCGCGACGCTTCAGGTGCAGGCGGAAATCAGCCGCATCCTGCCCACGCTGCCCATGGGCTCGACCTTCGACATCCGGCGCATGAACACGAACGTGTTCCCGGTCGCCGCCTACAGCTTGACTAGCGAAAAGCTGGACCTCCTGAAGATCCGCGAGATCGCGCAATACGAACTCCTTCCCCTGCTCTCTTCCATCAAGGGCGTGCAGCGGGTCGAGGTGCTGGGCGGGGCGCCCAGGGAAATCCGCGTCGACGTCGATCCCGCGCGGCTCGCGAGCTACGGCCTTGCAATGGACGATGTTTCAAAAGCGCTGATGGGAGCAAACGTGCTCGAGGCCGTCGGCAAGGTCGAGGACCGGCACAAACTCCTGCTCACGCTCGCCGACAACCAGCTCAAGAACCCCGAGCAGGTTCGCCAGACGGTGGTCAAGGGCGGACCCACCGGCGCGATCATCCTCTCCGATGTCGCGCGCGTCTACGAAAGCTCGGCGCCGAACTTCACCATCGTCACGGCAGACGGAAAGCCCTCGATCATCCTTCAGGTGAAGCAGCAGCAGGACGGCAACACCGTCCAGATCGTCAACGACATCAAGAGCGCGCTCAATGCCTACAAGCCGAAGCTGCCGAAGGATCTTCAGATCGCCAACTGGTACGACCAGAGCGAGCTGATCTTGGGCTCGGCGAGCAGCGTGTTCGACGCCATTCTTATCGGCGTCGTGCTCGCGGGCTTCGTGCTCATGGGATTCTTGCGCGATATCCGCATCACGGTCATTACCTTGATCGTCGTGCCCGCGGTGCTCGCCTCGACCGTGCTGCTCTTGGCC
>DASQHF010000206.1:0-3950 GCA_035632215.1 Micropepsaceae bacterium
ATCGGTTTGTCGGTGCTTGCGAGGATCACCAAGCGCGCGCGACTCCTGGTGCTCGGCTATCCGATCGCCAACCGTCCCGATCCGTTGCGCGCGGCCGAAGAGCTCGCGACCATCGACGTCATCTCGCGCGGCCGGCTCGAGATGGGCTTCGTGCGCGGCGTGCCGCAGGAAGTGCCGATCGCGAACTTGAACCCGGTGTTCCAGTCGGACCGCTTCTGGGAAGCGCACGACTTCATCATGAAGGCACTCACGAGCCACGACGAGCCGTTCAACTGGGAAAGCGAGAACTATCACTATCGGCAAGTCAACATTTGGCCGCGGCCCTATCAGCAGCCGCATCCTCCCGTGTGGAGCACGACGGGGAGCACCTATAGCGCGCGCAGATTAGGCGAATACGGCTATGTCATGGCGACGCTCGGTACCGGCTACGCCACGCGCCGGCTCTACGACGCTTACCGGCAGGGCTATGCGGCGAAACGGGGCGGCGCGGCCGCGGCTGCCGACCGCTTCGCCTATCTCGGCCTCGTCGCGATCGGTCGCACGGAGGAAGAAGCACGCCGGCGCGGCGAGCAGATCGCCACCTATCCGCGTACCTCGTCCATCGTATTCGCGCCGTTCCGTAACCCGCCCGGCTATCTCTCGATCGAGGACAATGTTCGTATCTTGAAAGGCGAAGGAAAGCCCCGGAGCTTCACCAAGGACGGCCGCGTCGTCGAGATGTCGACGGGAAGCGTGCAGGATTTGATCGATGCGGGCGTCTTGTTCTGCGGCACGCCGGACCAAGTCTACAGCCAGATTGCCGATTTCATCGATCACTGCGGCGGCATGGCGAACTTGTTAATGATGGGCCATGCGGGGCCGATGTCGCACGCGGACACGGTGGAGAATCTCACGCTGTTCGCGCAAGAGGTTTATCCGCGGCTTAAAGCGCTGAAACAGCCCGACGCCGAAGCCGCGGCAGCGGCCGTCGCCGCGCAATAGTTCCGTCGTGGACGCGGCGAGCAAGTTCGTCGAATACGAGGGCTTGCGCACGCATTATTGGGAGGCGGGAAAAGGATTCCCGCTCGTGCTCTTACATTCGGGCGAGTTCGGCGGCTCAGCCGAGCTCTCCTGGGAATGGAACCTCCCCGCGCTGGCCCGACATTTCCGCGTCATCGCCCCCGATTGGATCGGCTTCGGGGAAAGCGCCAAGGTCTTCAGTTTCGACGACATGATCGGATTGCGCATCCGCCACATCGGCGGATTGTTGAAGACACTCGGGATTGAACGCGCGCATTTCATCGGCAACTCGATGGGCGGCGGCGTGCTCGCGCGTGTCACGGCGATGGACGAGCCCTGCTGGCCGGTCGAGCGCATCGTCTTGGCAAGCGCGGGCGGATTCGCGCCGGAGAACGAGACGCGCCAGATCCTGAATTCCTACGATGGTTCGCGCGAGCACATGAAGCGCATCCTTGAAGCGACGCTGCTGGTCTCGCCGCTGCGCTCCGACGAAGCTTATCTCGAGCGCCGCCATCGTTTGTCGCTGGTGCCGGGCTCGTGGGAGTGCACGGCTGCGGCGCGCTTCCGCCGGCCGGGGTTGAAGACGCGGGAGCGCGAGGAAACGAACTACCGCAACATCAAGCGCCCGACGCTGATCGTCGCCGGCGGCAAGGACCCCTTGCGCGAGCCGGGCTATGGCCAGGGGCTCCAAGCGGGAATTGCGGGCTCGGAGCTCGTCGTCTTCGAGGAGGCGGCACATTTTCCGCACATCGATTTCCCGGAACGGTTCAACGAGGTGGTGATCGAGTTTCTTTCGCGGTGACGTGCGCACTATTACCGAACTTTCGGTCCCCCCTCTCCCGCTCGGGATGTCGCTTCGCTCCATCCCTCGCGACCTCTCCCCCTTCGGGGGCGAGGGGGAATTAAGACTCGAATCCCCTCGCCCCCGTTAGGCGGAGAGGGTTAGGGAGAGGGGGATCACAACGCGTTCGCCAATAACGTGAGACACATGAGATTGGCCTACCCAACGCGGGGAGCTGGCGTGCGCGCGATCGATCGGCGAATCCTGCGCATTACTATCTCAGAGAATTTCCTCTAGGCTATTGCAAGACCGGTACGTCCGGCACGGGAGGTTCAATGGTCGAGCGCGTTCTCGACACCGACGACGTGATCAACGAGAGCCGCATCAGCTGGCTCCAGATTCTCGTCGGCGTGTTCGGCGCCTGCATCCTCTTCGTCGATGGCTTCAACACCCAGGTGATCGGCTACATCGCGCCGCGCATCGCGCAAGACTGGCATCTGCCGCGCGACGTGCTGGGCTGGATTCTCTCCGCCGACAAGATTGGCTTGCTCATCGGCTATTTGTTCGTGTCGCCCTTGTCCGGCTCATTTGGGCACAAGCGCGTTGCGGTCGCCTGCATCGTCTTGTTCGGACTGTTGGCGATCGTGACCACTGTCGCCGGCGACACGGTCGAGCTTTTCGTCTTGAGGTTGCTCACAGGAATCGGCCTCGGCGGCGCGCTCCCCTCGGGCGTCGCGCTCACCGGCGAATATTTCCCCAAAGCCCGCCGGTCGACCTCGATCACCTTCATCTATTGCGGCTTATCCTTCGGGCAGTTCTCTTCCGGCGAAGTCGCCGATCTCGTGCTGAAAACCTGGGGCTGGGAAGGACCCTTGTGGGTCGGCGGCGCGTTGTCGCTCCTGCTCGCGGCGACGCTGGTCCTCGCTTTGCCGGACTCGCTCGAGTTTTTGATCAACCGCGCCAACAAACCCGACCACGCGGCGCGAATTTTGAAACGCATCGATCCTCGCCTCGCCCTTTCGCCAGGAACGCGGCTCGTCGCGGGCGAGCGCAGCGGATCGAAGCTTTATCTCTGGACGCTGCTCGGTCAGCTCTTCCAATCGCGGCGCAGCTTCGGAACAGTTGTGATCTGGTTCGTGCTCGGCATGAACCTGATCGTCAATACCTCGCTTCAGACCTGGCTGACCAAGATCCTGATCGATGCCGGTTTCGCTCAAGCCACGGCAATTCTGGCGACCGGCATGTCGTTCCTGGCCGGCATCGTCGGCGCTTTCATCATCGGACCCCTCATGGACCGCTTCGGGCCCTATCGCGTGATGGGCTCGCTTTTTGTCTGCGGCGCGCTGTTCAGCGTGTTTCTCGGTCTTGCACTGTCGTGGACGACGGCGGCCTTCATTCTCGCGGCGTCGTTCGGCTCGGGTTTCTGCACCAGCGGCGTGCAGAAAGGCGGCAACGCGCTATGCGTCTATTTCTATCCCGTGGCGCTGCGCTCGACGGGTCTCGGCTGGGGCTTAGGCGTTGGCCGCTTGGGCGCGATTTTGGGCCCGCTCGCGGTCGGCTATCTGCTCGAGGACTTAAGCTGGACCCCGACTGCGGTCTTCGTGTCGACGGCCGGCCCAATGCTCGTCGGCGCCGTCGCGATCGTGACCATGGGCCGCGTCTACGGACACAAGCGCGTGGAAGAGCGGGAAGCTTTCGCGCAACCCGCGCAGGCCAAGGCTTGAGCCGTGGAAAGCACCGTCTTTGACACCGACAAGCTGATCAATTCGCGCAAGATAGGCGGACTGCAGTGGCTCGTGGGCTTTCTCGGAGCAGCTGCGCTCCTCGTTGAAGGCTTCAACACGTCGGCCATCGGCTACATCCAGCCGCAGATCACCAAGAGCTGGAGCCTGCCGCCGAACATGGTGGGCACGATCCTGAATGCCGACATGGTGGGACTGCTGCTCGGCTACCTATTGGTCGCGCCTTTGTCCGCGCACTTCGGTCACCGGCGCATGGTGATTGCCTGCACGGCAGCGTTCGGCGCGCTCACCTTCCTGACGATTACTTCGACGGACGTGGCCATGCTGATCGCATTCCGGTTCGTAACCGGCATCGGCGTGGGCGGCGCGATGCCGAGCGCGGTGGCGCTCGTCGGCGAATATTTTCCCGAGCGCGTGCGTTCGACCTC
>DASQHF010000207.1:0-3945 GCA_035632215.1 Micropepsaceae bacterium
TATGGGCGCTCCTCGGAGGAGCGGCAGCGGGAAAAGAATCGGTCATCCGGGCGCTGACCGGCATGGAGGGCGAAGGTTATTTCGACCTGATGCTCTCGAGCGGCCAGATCTTAAGGATGTGGACGCAGGTTGGGCCGGTGAATGAAGGCGCGGACGCTTCGACGGCCGAGACATGGGCGAGATGGTGGGTCGACTATTCCTTGGAGTACGGTCCGCACCATCGCTACAACGGCCTCGCCGGCTTCGAGCTTTCGGACAAGTCGAAGCCGGGCTACGTCGCCCGAAATTATCTCGAATCTTTCGCCGCGGCTGGGGGCGTGATCGAGTCCATCGTCTCGTTGGGCGTCCCGACTCCGGAATGGGCGCGCGATCTGGGCGTGCCTTGCGCCTCGCTCGCATCGGGCGTGCCGGCCAATGCGATCGCAGGAACGATCCGCACTATGTGGGGGTGGAGGTAGGCTGAGCGATTGACCCCCACCCGTCCTCCTTCGTGCTGACGCGCTTCGGAGGACGACCTCCCCTTTTCAGGGCGAGGAGGATAACTCTGTCCCGCACGCGGGCGAGGAAAGAGCGTTCGGCTCGAGAGCGGAACGCTCTTCGCTTCGCCAAGCAATTACGTGGTCATTGGCACTTTGGGTTTCTTGGACTTGACGCCGGTCTTCTGCGCATTCGCCTTGGCACGAATGGCTCTCGCGCGTGCGATCTGCTTTGCGGATGCGACTTTCGTCCCCGCCTTCGCGCTCGCGGCTTTCGCCGTTTGCCCTTTCGCCGTGGGCGCCTTTGCCGTCTGCACCCTTGCCGTCGGCGCTTTCGCGGTTTGCGCCTTGGCTGTCGGGGCCTTTGCGCTCGCGGCCTTGGCGCTCTTCGGCTTGATGGAAGCGGTCGAGCTGCTTGTCTCTCTGGACGCGGGTGGGGCTTTTGCCGTCGCCGGAGCCTTCGCTTGCGGCGCCCTTTTCGGAGCCGATTTCGTCACGCCCGGCTCGGACGGTTTGCTGGCATCGGCGCCGATGGTGTCCACCTCGACGGCGGCCGGTTGGGCCAGATTGCTCAACACGCGCGGCGCGGCCGCTGTCTGCGCCAGAGCGAAGACCGGCGCCATCGCGATGATCGAGGCGAGAATAAGCGATTTGTGCAACATCTTCTTTTCCCCTCCGCTATTCGCGGTTTGATTTTTTGGAAATTCAGCGCCCGCCAACCACCGTAAACGTTGAGCACAATCTAGGAACAGATTGCGGCGGAATTTTGGGGGAAAGACAGCGGCGGGAAGGTTCTTGAGGCCGCGCGCTCAAGGCGGGCTTGGCGAGCGCGGTGGCAATTTGGAGAAGAAATCCCAGATCAAGGTCGGCGCGTCGACATCCTTGGTCATGCGGCCGACGACCGTCGGATAGCGATAATAGGGCTGCGGGATCAGATGTCCGCCGGTATGGATCGTATAGAGGACGACGCCCGGCTTGCCCGGGCCGCTCCAGGTCGAGCGCTCCACCCAGGTAGGATCGGAATCGTTCAAGTGCGGCAATTTGACCGTCTCGGGCGTCGGATCGTCGCCGTTGAGCGCGGCGAAATACTGCGCCGTCGCGGGGACGGAGATGACGTTGCCTTGCGTCTGGGTGCCGCCGCCGGTCCTGCCGCCGCGATAGGGCACGACGGGATCGTCCGTCCCGTTCATCATGAAGACGGGGATCGGGAGCTTGCCCTCCCCGCAGCTCATATTGTCTTTGGTGGGAAGGCTTGAGGACGTCGTCGCGATGCCGGCGAACAGTTCCGGCCGCTCGAGCGCGAGCTTGAACGAAAGCTGCCCGCCATTGGAGTGTCCGGTGATGTAGACGCGACTCTTATCCGCGTGCCTCACCTCCACCTCGTAGGCGATCATCGCCTCGACGAAGGCGACGTCGTTGGCGCGCATTTCCGTCGCTTTGTTGAAGGCGCCTTTGCGGCAGGTGGTCCAGCTCTGGCCCACCCCGTAGGGGTAGATCACCACGAACCCATGCTCATCGGCGAGCGTATCGAACTCGAAGCCGGTGCCTTCGCGCATGATCGGCCCGTCGCCGCCACCACCGTGAAACGCGATCAGAATGGGAGGATTCGGCTGGAGGATCTTCGGCACATAGACGATGTAGTGCCGCTCCTGGCCGGCGATCATTCCGGACTTGTATTCGACCGTTCCGGTCAGCGATTTTGGCGGATCGAGCGCAAACGCCGACGAGCCGGCGAATACGGCCAAGCCGGCGATGGAAATGATTGCGCGAAACGATCGCATCGGCGCACCTGTCAAACGGCTCGGCGATTATAGCAGAAAACTCAGACTGTGGCGGCGAGGCCGCCGTCGAGGGCAGCCGGGCGGTAGCGCGCCATCGTCGCTTCGACATCGGCGACGATCGGAAGCCGCGCCTCGTTGCCTAAGAACCGGATCGCGTGCGCAGAAGCCGCGCGAGCGAACTGGAAATGCCCGCTCCAAGGTAAATTCGGCCGCGACAGATGGGAATAAATATAGGCCCCGTGGAAAACATCGCCGGCCCCATTGGTATCGACGATCTCGGTCGGAGGAACGGCAAGGGCGGGCATCGTGCTCACCTCTTGCTTCTCGTCGTACCAGAGGAGACCGCGCTCTCCCATAGTGATGCCGCCTATCCGGCAGCCTTTGGTTTTCAAAAGCTCGAGCACCGCCATCGGAGACAACTGGAGCTGCTCGCAGAAGCGCTCGGAGACGATCGCGACATCGATGAAGGCGAGGAGCTCCATCGTGTTCACGCGCACGCCGCCACCGTCGAGCGAGGTCAGGATGCCCGCTTCGCGGCACGCCTTGGCGTAGTGGATCGCGGCATCTGCCTGATGGCCGTCGAGATGGAGCGCACGGCAGCCTTTCAGGTTAAGGGGCGGAAACGGATGCAGGTAATCGTCGTCGCGGCAGCGCACGATGGCGCGCTTCCCCTCCTTCGGCATGACGAAGGAGAGCGAGGAGCGGCGGACTTTGCGGGTGTGGACGCAGACCTGGTACTTCGCCGCCATGTCGAGAAACATCCGGCCGAGCCAGTCGTCGGCGACCGAGGTCAAGAGATCCGGCGCTACACCCAGTCGCGCGCAGCAGAATGCAGCGGTCACCGCGTTGCCGCCGAAGGACACGGCATAGTCGCGCGCCACGTCCTTGTCGTCGCCCGTGGGGATGCGGTCGGCGATGAAGGTCACGTCGATATAAGTCTGGCCGATAAAGAGGGCTTGCATCACCATGCGATTCGTATCCGGCGCCCCCGAAGAAACCTAAATAAGTCCGGCGCAGGAATTCCTCAAGCGCGCCGTCACGATCGCCAGACGAGATCGGCGACGGCCTTGCAGAAGAGGCTCGCGTCGCCCTGGAAAAATGCCGCCTCCACATCGGCGGCGGTGACGATCTTGGCGCAGCGTGCGCGCCATTCCGCATCGTCGATGAGCCGGATGGCGGTCGAGACATAGTCCGAGACGTTCTTCGCGGCGAGCTCGGGGGGGAGCCCGACTCGGGCGAAGAACGCTGCGTCCGCATGCGCGTGCGATTCCGCGCCGTCGAGACACACGCCGGGCATTCCGAAGCGGAAGGAGTCGATGATGCTGTTCATGTTGCCATAGGGGAAGGGGCAGAGGAACAGATCGCATTTCGACATCCGCTCCATATAGATGTCGTGCGGTGCTTCGGGGAAGACCTGCGCACCCGGAATCCGCGCGCGCACGACGCGCAAGAGATCGACATAGGGAAGCCCGGTGCCGGCCAACGGAAAGAACTGGACCTCGACCTTCGATTTTGCGCCCGCGACGATGCGCGCGACGGCATCGAACAGGGGCGGGTTCAACTTCATCGTGGACGCCGGGATGGCGACGCGGATCGTGCCGTCGGGCGCGGGTTTCGGGATCGGCTTGAACGGGCGCGGCGCGAAGGGCATGGCGGCCTTCGGCACGGCGAGGACCTTCTCCGAGAAG
>DASQHF010000208.1:0-18656 GCA_035632215.1 Micropepsaceae bacterium
GTAATCGGCGAGCCTTAGATGATGTACTCGAACCAGTAGTCCAGCGTTGCATCGGATCCCTTGGCAAACTCGCCTTCGAAGCCGCCCTCGCCACGAAGTCCGGAAAGTTCGCCTGTGCACGTGCCGTACCTAACGCGAAAAAGGTAGCGGCTGGTTTCGTGTCGATAGCCCTTGCAAGAAGATTTGCATTTTGATGCATTGCACGCTGCAAAGCAAATGAGGTTGGAGGCATTGATTTTAATCAACGGAAAATCAAACGAGGGTGGCTGCAACAGACGGCTGGCAAGCCGGTCGACCGTTCCACGAGAACTGATTCTAATCACAAGGAAATCAGAAGCGGCGCTGACGGCGGCAGGTCTCCCGGCGGTCCGCAATTCAAGACGACTTGATTTCTAAGCCAAAAATCCCAGCAAAAACAAGGCTGCGACTTGAATGAAATCAAGATTATTGGAAATTCAAGAAATCAAGTACGCCAGTCTCGCGCCTGCTCAGCTCTTCTTGAGCACGTCGGGGTTCATCAGGTTCTTGGGCTTCCCGTCGAGAAAGGCGAGGATGTTCTCGAGCGCGGGCTCGTAGAACGCGTGCAGGCCTTCGACCGTGGCGAAGCCCAAATGCGGGGTGAGCACCGTATTGGGAAGATCGCGGAACGGATTGTCCGGCGGCAACGGCTCGGTGTTGTAGACGTCGATCGTGGCGACGATCCGTCCCGAGCGGATGGCGGCGATGAGGGCCGCTTCCTCGACGATCGGCCCGCGCGAGGTGTTGACGAAGATGGCGCCTTGTCTCATCCGCGCGAAGTCTTCGGCGCCGATAAGCCCGCGGGAGCGGGGCCCGAGCACGAGATGCACGCTCACGGCATCGGATTCGGAGAACAGACGCTCCTTGGTCACGAGCTCGGCGCCCGCTTCCTTGGCCCGCTCCGCCGTCAGATTCTGGCTCCAGGCGAGCACGCGCATGCCGAGCGCATGGCCGTAGCGCGCCATGTAGCCGCCGATGCGCCCAAGGCCCACGAGCCCGAGCGTGCGGCCTTCGAGATTGATGCCGGGGGCGATGCCTTCCTGGAAGCGGCCCTGCCGGATGGCGGCGTCGCCGGCCGGGATCTTACGCGCGGCCGCCAAGAGCAGCGCCAAGGACATTTCGGCGGCGGGCGCGGGCGAATGACCGCCACTCGTCAGTGTACAGACGATACCGCGCCGGGTCGCGGCGTCGAGGTCGATATTGGGCGCGCGCGAGCCGGTGCAAGACAGCATCTTGAGCCGTGGCAGCTTCGCGATGAGGCTTTCCGCAAAGCGCGAGCGCTCGCGCGTCAAGAGGATGACGTCGAAGTCCTTGAGCAGCTTCGCCGCTTCGTCTTCCTGAGCAGCCGAGAAATGGCGCTGGAAGAACACGACTTCGGCCCGCGCTTGCAGCGGCGACCAGTCGATGAGCCCCTTGGCGGCGTTTTGCCAGTCGTCGATGACGGCGACGCGGATGCTAGCCATGATGCCTCTGCCTTAATATCCCGTTTGATGCTAGAAACAGATGCCAGCGGATGAGCGGCGGAGTCAACAAAACGGGATTGAAAACGATGCCGCGCGCGTTATTTCTCTTTGCCTCGACGATCGCGTTGACCCTCGTTGCCTGGACCAACGCCGCGCGTGCCGCCGAGCCGGGCTTGACCGCCGACCTCGCGCAGAAGTTGGCGTCGGCCTGCATCGCCTATGCCAGGGACCACAATGGCGCCGTGAACATCTGGATCTACAACTCCAATGGCGAGCTTCTGCATCTCGAACGCATGGACGGCGCGCCGCCGATGCCACCCTTGCAGGAATTCGAGCTGCGCGACGGCTTCGGCTTGGATCCCAATCGCGAAATTGCGGGCGGCGTGTCCATCCGGCTGAACGGCCGGATCGTCGGTACCGCCAAGGCTGCCGGCATGGGCCCTGCCGGCGATTTGGCTTGCGCGCTGGCGGCGGTGAAGGCCGCGCAGTGACCGTGGGTAAAACTTCGGCGCACGGGCTTGCGTCCGGCCAAACGAACTGACAAACCGGCTGCAAGGAGGCAGTGGCAAAGAGCGAATGAACACGGTTGCGCGCATCCCGGAATCGGCACCCGCAGACAAATGGTCCGTCGACTTGAGCGCGTTGGAAGCCGCGCCCGTCGCAAAGAGCCCGTTTCCCTATCTGATCGTGCCGGGCTTCTTGCGCGCCGAAGCGCGGGATCGCATCAGTGCCGATTTTCCGCCGATCGGGCATCCCGGCAGCTTTCCGCTTCCGAGCCTCAACTATGGTCCGGCGTTCGCGAGCTTCGTCAAGGATCTCGAGAGCCCCGAGATCAGCTTGGTCGTGGGACGAAAACTCGGTCTCGACCTCTCGTCGAAGCCGACCATGATCACGGTCCGCGGGCAGAGCCGCGCGGCCGACGGCAAGATCCACACCGACAGCCGGACGAAGCTCGTGACTGCCCTCATCTACATGAATGATGCCTGGGAAAGCCCGCGCGGCCGCCTGCGCTTGGTGCGCTCGGCCGACAACTTGAACGACGTTGTCGCCGAAGTGCCACCCGAGCGGGGCACGCTGCTTCTGTTCAGGAACGACGCGAATGCATGGCATGGGTTCGAGCCTTACCAAGGCCCGCGCCGCGTCGTGCAGCTGAACTGGGTGACGAGCGCGTCGGTGGTCCGGAAGGAACAGCGGCGCCATCGCATCAGCGCCTTCTTCAAGCGCCTCTTCGGCCGAGGCGCATGAGACGCTGATGCCGCTGAAAGTCGAGACCTTCTCCAACGTCGTCGGCGGGAACGCCTTCTATAAGGCGGTGACGCATCCTCTGGCGGCCGAGCCCGCGCGCGGACTCGTTGCCGAACTGCGCAAGTGCGGTCCCGTCGCACTCTACGATCCGCACAATCTCTTGGCCGCGTTCGATGCCGTCTTTCCGCTTAAGGATCTCGAGATCGGCGGGCTGTTCGTCCAGGACGTGAAGGATGTAGGAAAGAGCTTCCGCGGAAAGACCGCGCGTCCGCTCACCGAGCTGAAAGAATGCGGCGCGCGCGCCGTGCTGATCGCGGCCTTCGACACGCAGACAATCGCCGCGCATCTGAAACTGTTCGCGCCGAAAAGCGCGCAGCTCTTCTCCTTTGATGCGTTCCGGCTTGCCGACGAGATGCTGTCGGACAAGTCGCGCTATCTCTCGAACCTGAACTTCGCCACCAATTTCGTGTTCTTCCGCGACGAGGGTGGACAGCACACGCGGCTCGTCACCATCAATTATTGGGGCGGTTACGGCTCCAAGGGCGGCTTCATCCTGTTCACGCTTTTCGGCGCCGGCGGCGAGAGGCTCGCAGAATGGAAGGAGACGCTGCCGGGCGCAAACGCTTCCATCGTTGTCGACAGTGCCGAAATCCGCGCGCGCTTTCACCTCGCTCCCTTCACCGGTCAATTGTTCATGCACGTCGTGGGCGCGGCGGGTCACGAGATCGTCAAATACGCGCTCGACACCTATGGCGATACCGAGGACGTGCTCTCCTGCACGCATGACGCCAATTCCTGGCCGGCCGATCGCTATGCCGGTCTGCCCGCACCCGACGACGATGAAGACGTCGTCCTGTGGGTGCAGAATTCGCATCCCATGCCGATTCCCAAAGGCGAAATCGGGTTGAACCTGATGGGCGATGATCGTGTTGCCTATCTCGACGAGCCGCTCGGTGCTTTCGCGACGCGGCGTCTCTCTGCAGCCGAGCTCGTCGGCGCCCAGTGGCCGCAGCAGCTCGAGATCCGTGCCGGCAAGCATTTCGTCCGTCCGCGCTACGAAGTAATCAAGAACGGGCGATCGCGCATCGCCCATCCCAATGTCGAGCGCGAGGACTTGAAGCTGGATCTTCAGCTGCCCGAATTGGGCGAGCTCTTGGGAAAGGGCTTCATCCTGCCGGCGCCTGTGCTCCCGATCGATCGCTATCGCAGCACGATCCTTCCCACGCCGATGTCGACCGCGCAGCATCATCTGCCGACCAAGGTCGTTATCTACGACAAGGACGGCAACGAGGCCGCGGCGCAGAGCTTCGGCAATTTGAGCCGCAGGGATTCTGTCGCGCTGGCGGCGAACGAGCTTCTGAACGGCATGCTCCCCGGCAATTACGGGCACATGGAGCTCGTATACGATTTTACCACCGGCAAGGATGCCGACGGCTGGCTGCATGCGCTGTTCCGTTACGAGGACATCGAAACCGGCCATGCCGCCGAGACGAGCTTCGGCGCGCACGTCTTCAACACGCTCGTGACGTATAAGGGCGAGCCGCAGTCCTACAAGGGTCCGCCGCCGGGGCTCTCGACGCGGCTGTTCTTGCGCGTGGGCCAGGCGCCGCATGACACGCTCTGCCATCTGATCTATCCGGCCTCGCGGCCGTGGCACGAGACGTCGGAGACCGCGCTCATGCTGATGTCGGGCGAGGGGAGGGAAGTGGCGCGCAAGCTCGTCCACATTCCCTGTGGTGGCTCGCTTTTGTGGCGTGTGAACGAGACCTTCGGTGAAGCCGAACGCAAATCGGCGGGCGAACGCGCTTATGTCGTCGTGCGCGACACGACCTGCCGCCTCTTCGGCTACCATGGTCTCTTGGGCGCCCGCGCCTTCAGCCTGGACCACATGTTTGGGTTCTGAGCCTACAACAAGCGCTCGGCTTGCCTGCTGGGTCATCACCGACGGCAAAGCGGGCATGGAGAGCCAATGCATCGGCCTCGCCGAAGCGCTGAAGCTTGATCCCGTCATCAAACGCGTGCGCCTGCGTGCGCCGTGGCGCCGGCTCACGCCGTATTTCCGGTTGGGCGGGCGGATGCAATTCGCAAGCGATCTCGATCCGCCCTGGCCCGATCTCGTCATCGCCACCGGGCGTCATAGTGTCGCTGCGGCACTGTTTATCCGTGACGCGAGCGCGAGATTGGGCCGCCGTGCGCTAATCGTCCAGCTTCAGGATCCGGTGATCAGTCTACGGAACTTCGATCTCGTCGTCGTGCCGCGACATGATGAGCTTCGAGGCGAGAACGTCGTCGCCACGCGCGGCGCGCTTCATCGCGTGACGCCCGAACGCTTGCGCGAGAGCGCCTCCGTCTGGGGGCCTCGGTTCGCAAAACTGCCGCGGCCTTATGTTGCCGTCCTGATCGGTGGATCGAACGCGGCCTACCGCTTAGGCCGGGCCGAGATGAAGACTCTCGCAGACCAATTGGTCCGGGCGGCATCCGCGCTCAAAGCGAGCCTGTTGATCACGCCGTCGCGCCGGACCGATGCCGAATGTCTTCGGATCCTTGAAGCGGCTGTCGCGCCGATTCCGCATTTCCTCTGGGACGGAGAAGGCGAGAATCCCTATTTCGGTCTCCTCGCGCTCGCCGATTTCATCGTGGTGACAAGCGATTCCGTGAACATGGTTTCGGAGGCCGCCGCGACCGGCAAGCCGGTTTACGTCGCTGAGCTTCCGGGAGGATCGGAAAAGTTCGCGCGCTTTCACCACTGCTTGCGCGAGGAGGGAGTGACCCGGCTGTTTAAGGGAACGCTCGAATCCTTCCGCTATCCGGCGGTGGACGACATGGCGATGGTTGCCGAACGCGTATCGGCGCTACTCGCGCGGAAAGAGCGATGATCGCTGGTCAAATCGCCACGCTTGTCCCCATCGGGTTTCTCGCCGGCATCTGCAACGCGCTTGTCGGCGGTGGAACGCTGTTCACTTTTCCCACGCTCCTCGCCGCCGGTCTTCCGCCGGTGCTTGCCAACACGACGACGACGGTCGCCCTTTGGCCGGGCGCGATGACGTCAGCCTTTGCCTACCGCGCGCAACTTGATCCGATGCGAAAGGAGCTCCCGCCCCGCATTGTCGTGGCGATCGTCGGCGGACTCGCGGGCGCGATATTGCTGCTCGCTTCGGGCAACGCGTTCTTCTTCTATCTCGTGCCGTGGCTCCTTGCTGTAGCCACGCTGCTGTTTACGTTCTCGCCCCAGATCGTGAAGCGCAGCGCCGAACTGGCGCATGGCCGCCATCGCAAGACGCGGCTCCTGGTGATGGAGTTTTTGAGCGCCATCTACGGCGGCTATTTCGGGGCCGCGGTCGGGATTCTACTCTTGGCCGGCATGGCGGTCTCGGGCGAAGAGGACATGCAGAGCACCAACGCGCAGCGCAACTTCCTCGTCTGCTTCATCAACGGCGTCGCCGTCTTGCTGTTCGTCGGAACGGGCGTCGTCGATTGGCGGGTCGCCCTCATCGTCATGGCCGGGTCAATCGCGGGCGGCTATTTCGGCGCGCGCGTCGCTAGGCGCATCCCCAATCCCTTGCTGCGCCTCATCATCACCGCCGCAGGCGCGGTGTTCTCGGTCTATTACTTCGTCCAAGCCTATGGTTGACACATGTTTGATCTTCTGAAGGACATCCGCATCGTCGATCTTACGACGACCTTTCTCGGCCCCTATGCGACCCAGCTTCTGGGCGACATGGGCGCTGAGGTGGTGAAGGTGGAAGCGTTGTCGGGCGACGTCGGCCGCTCACCCCGCCCGGGGCGCCATCCCGACATGGGCGCCGGTTTCCTGAACAGCAACCGCAACAAGCACTCGCTTGCGGTCGATCTGAAAACGGCAGAAGGCCGCGAGATCGTGCTTCGGCTGTGCGCCAAGGCCGACGCGCTCGTGCACAACATGCGGCCGCGTGCGGCTGAGCGCCTCGGGCTCTCCTACGAGGCGGTGAAGGGCGCCAATCCAAAGATCGTCTACTGTTTCGCGTCGGGTTTCGGTCAGGACGGTCCGTATGCGGACGGACCTGCCTATGACGACATTATCCAGGCGATGTCGGGCTTGGCTGATCTCAACAAGGATACAAGCGGCGCGCCGCGCTTCTTTCCTTCGATCGTCGCAGACAAGGTGATGGGGCTGCATCTTGCCTTCGCCGTCGTCGCCGGTCTCATCAAACGTCTCAAGACGGGCGAGGGGGCCCTGATCGAAACGCCGATGTTCGAGAGCATGGTCGCGTTTCTGATGATCGAGCATCTCGCCCAGCGCACGTTGTCGCCTCCAGTGGGACCGGCGGGATATGAGCGGCTACTCGCCAAGAACCGCCGCCCGTTCAAGACCAAGGACGGCTATATTGCCATCATGCCGTACACGACCGAGCAATGGACGCGGTTCATCGAAAGCATCGGCAGGCAAGATCTCCTCGAACTTGATTGGGTTCGTGATCCTGCCAAGCGCAGCGCCAGTGTCGATGCGCTCTATCAGGTCATCGCTGATGCCGCGCCTGCAAAATCGACGGCAGAGTGGCTGGCGATCCTCGCCGAGCTGGATATCCCGTGCGGTCGCGTGAACACGCTCGAGGAGCTGTTCGCGGAGCCGCATCTGACCGCGGTGGGCTTGTTCGAGGAGTACCTTCATCCGACCGAGGGCCGTCTTACCCGGGCGCGGTCCCCCTTTCGGGTGCAGGCCGGCCGCCAGGAGGACCGGCCGCCGCCGCGGGTTAGTCAGGACAGCGAGGCCGTGCTGACGATGGCCGGCTATTCCAAAGAACAGATCGCCGGGCTGATCGCGAAAAAGATCGTTCGAGCCGGTTAGGGCCTTTCCGACACCAGCCCCCCGATCGCGTGACAATTACCCGTGACAATTGCAGAAGAACCACAGTGACGGAGTAGATCGGCCAAGCGGCAGAGAACCTGAAAGGTCGCGAAGTTCCAATGGTTTAGCTTACGTTCTGACGTCGAAATTTGTTGCTTTGGCGGGAGCCGTGTTGCAGAAGCTTCATTTCCTAACAAGGCCGGAGCTGGTAGCATACGGATGAGGCGAAGCCCGACTCGCGGGCAGAGAGGGGTCCTAATTAATGCGCGGTCGCGCTGTTGCGGCAGCATTGGTGGTTTGTACCGGACTGTGGTCGGTTTCGACCGCAGCGGCTGCGACTACAGACGGCGTCGGGCCACTCAGGCTCGGCACCGCTCAAACGGCCGTGCAAGATCCTGCTCCCATCGTCAATTTCTCGCTTGGCTCGGTTTCCTTGACGCCTTTCGCTTCGGCGAATGCGACCTCAGGCGGCTTTTCGTTCGAATTTGCCCGTGGCCGCAATTGGGACATTTACGGCGACCTGTTCCCGGGAGCGACCGCGCTGCGGTCGTCCTACATGCTCGGCTCGAGCAGTCTGTCGGGCATGCGGATGACGTTGGGGGACAGTCTGAGTGTCGGGATAACCTATGACGCGCTCTCGCTTGGTGCGCTCGATCCCAATCAACCGAGCGCATTTTCTCGCGAGCTTGCGGCCCGGCTCGGCAGCGACGTGCGCAGCATCGGCACGACCGCGGCCCTGATGAACTGGAATTTCTCGGATTGGGGCGCGCTGGGTTTGAGCGCTTTACGCAGCACTGGGAACAGTTCGCTACTGGGTATTACCTCGGGCGCTCTTGCGGGTCTTCCGACGGATACGACCGCGCTCGGAATCTCCGCGCGAGTGGGTTTCGGCGAAGGCTGGGTGACAACCGTTGCCTATAATGAAGGGGTTACGCAGCTCGATCTCAACCGGAATTTGATCCCGGCGGGAGATTCGGTGCGCTCGCAAGCGTACGGCATCTCATTTGCGAAGCAGGGTTTGTTCGGCGGCGACGCGCTCGGCATCGCCGTGTCTCGTCCGCTTGAAGTGTATGCTGGTCTCTCGCCGGCATCGCCCAATTTCGCGCTTCAAAGCTCTCCGGTGCGCGAGTCCGACGTCGAGCTGGGCTACGTCACGACGTTCCTCGATGGAACGCTCGCACTTCAGGCCAATGCCGCCTATCAGCTGAATGCGGCAGGCGCCAGGGGCCAGAACGCGGTCGCTGGCGTCGCCCGGGCCAAGCTGAACTTCTGATCTAGGTCGCGCCGCCGGAAGACGCGCGCGGCGCGCGCTTGCACTTGATCTTCGGACATAGCCGTCGCATCTCAGCTCGACATTTCGCTTGCGGCGGCCGATCACTATGCCGCTCGTCTTAAGCCCCAAAGGTTTCCCATGGCAGCGTATCAATATGTTTTCGTGATGAAGGGTCTTTCGAAGACCTATGTCGGCGGTCGCCAGGTGCTCAAGGACATCTGGTTGTCCTTTCTTCCCGGCGCCAAGATCGGCGTCATAGGCGTGAACGGCTCGGGCAAGTCGACGCTGCTTCGCATCATGGCCGGTATCGACAAGGACTTCGTCGGCGAGGCATGGGCGGCCGAAAGCGCGCGCGTGGGCTACCTGCCCCAGGAACCCGAGCTCGACGAGCAGCTCAACGTGCTTGGGAACGTGATGGAAGCGGTGAAGGAGAAGAAGACGCTTCTCGACCGCTACAACGAGTTGGCGGCGAATTATTCCGACGAGACCGCGGACGAGATGGCGGCGCTCCAGGACAAGATCGATTCCCAGAACCTTTGGGATCTCGACTCGCAGATCGAGATGGCGATGGACGCGCTACGCTGTCCTGATCCGATGGCGAGCGTCGACACTCTCTCGGGCGGCGAGAAGAGGCGTGTTGCGCTCTGCAAGCTCCTACTCGAAGCGCCCGACATGCTGCTCCTGGACGAGCCGACCAATCACCTCGACGCGGAGTCGGTCGCCTGGCTCGAGCGCCATTTGCGCGAATACACCGGGACGATTGTCCTCGTCACGCATGACCGCTACTTTCTCGACAACGTAACGGGCTGGATTCTCGAGCTCGATCGCGGCCGCGGCATTCCGCACGAAGGCAATTACTCGGGCTGGCTGGACCAGCAGGAGAAGCGTCTCGCGCACGAGACCGAACAGGAAGAGGCGCGGCTCAAGGCACTTGCGCGCGAAAGCGCCTGGATCAAGACCTCGCCGCGAGCGCGGCAGGCAAAGTCGAAAGCGCGCATTTCGGCTTACGAGGAGCTCTTGGCGAAATCGCAGGATGCGCGGGGTGGGACGGCGCAGATCGTCATTCCCGCTGGGCCGCGGCTCGGGCAAGTCGTGGTCGAAGCCAAGGATCTCGCCAAGGCCTATGGCGATCGCCTCCTGTTCGACGGCCTGAATTTCACCTTGCCGCCCGGCGGCATTGTCGGAGTGATCGGTCCGAATGGTGCCGGCAAGACCACGCTTTTCCGCATCCTGACGGGGCAGGAAGAACCAGACTCCGGCAGCATGCGCAAAGGCGACAGCGTCGTCATGGGCTATGTCGATCAGTCGCGCGACGCGCTTCGTCCGAACGCCACCGTTTGGGAAGAGATCTCCGAAGGGCTCGATGTGCTCGAGCTCGGAAAGCGCACCATTCCTTCGCGCGCCTATGTCGGCGCCTTCAACTTCAAGGGCGGCGATCAGCAGAAGAAGGTCGGGCAACTCTCGGGCGGCGAACGCAACCGCGTGCATCTGGCCAAGATGCTGAAATCGGGCGCCAACCTCTTGTTGCTCGACGAGCCGACCAATGACCTCGATGTCGAAACGCTGCGGGCGCTCGAGAATGGCCTCGAAGACTTCGCCGGATGCGCGATGATCATCAGCCACGACCGCTGGTTTCTCGACCGCATCGCCACCCATATGCTGGCGTTCGAGGGCGATTCCCACGTGGAATGGTTCGAGGGCAACTACCAGGATTATGAAGCCGACCGGAAACGGCGTCTCGGGATCGATGCCGACACGCCGCACCGGATCAAATACAAGCGCTTCGCGAGGGCTTGAGGCCGATCAAGCGGCGGAATTGCGCATCTGTTGCGTCTGCGTCTTCAAGAGCTGCGTCAGCGAAGCGACGTTTCCGCCGTGCTGCTGCAAATATCCGGTGAAGTCGGAACGCTCGCTCAAGGCGAGCCAGACGCCTTCGACCTGAATGTCGGTGACGATCGGCCTTCCGTCGGCGGTCTTGCGGACGCGGAAACCGACTTTGATCGGCTGTGCATTGCCGTTGCCGGGGCTGACCACGTCGGCATTCACCACGACATCGTCGGGAGCACGCGCGAGCGAGCCCGTGACCTTGAGCGTCTGTCCCTTGTATTTGCTCAGCCGCGTCTCGTAGGTCGCGACCGCGTAGTCGGTGAACGCGACGACGAAGTCCTCGATTTGATCCTTGGATGCGCTGTTGGCGTATTGGCCAAGCGCGAACATGCCAATACGCCTGGGATCCGTCAGCGAGAGCATGAATTCGCGAAATTGCGCGCGGCGCTGTTCCTGCGAAAGCGATTGGCTGTTCAAGATCATGTAACCGCGGTCGACATTTTGCTGCACGAAGGCCTCGGCCGGATTGGCGCTTGCGGCTTGCGCGCTCTGGCCGGCGAAGAACGCGCCCGCGACGATCAAAGCTGCGACCCATGCAAAGGCGCGGCGAGAAAGGGTTTTGCTCGATCCTACGGCTTGGTTAGTGGAACTCTGCGGGCTCGCACTCATCGCATTCTCCGTCAATCGCGTGCTCACACGGCTTGGTCTGCGCTTGATTCCGGACAATATCATGGCAAGGTGCTGAAAAATCGCTTCGTTCCGGACTGTCAAGATTTCGCCGCCAGGCGCTGCTTAAAAGTCCGGCAGATCCTGAACTTGCGTGGCGCCGTTCATAATCTCATTGTTGCGCGTCTGGCGGTAGAGGCTGCGGATCGAGGCGTAATAGTCCAGCGATCCCTTCTCAATTTCGTCGAGCGTCTCGATGTTGCGCTCCCTCAAGTCGAGATAGTCGATGCCGCTTCTCCCGATCTGATAGTAAATCTTGCCGTCCCATTGCGCATAAGTAATTGGATCGAAGAAAATATCCGTCACGTAACCGAACAGGTCGCGCGGGTTCGCGGGTCCGAAGAGGGGAAGGAACAGGTATGGCCCCTCGCCGACGCCCCAGACGGCAAGCGTTTGACCGAAATCTTCGGAGTGGCGCTGGTATCCCCACTTCTGCGCGATGTCGAACAAACCGCCAACGCCGATGGTCGTGTTGACGCCGGCTCGCAACAGCGTGATCCCGGCGCGATTGGCCTCGCCCTGCAGGATGTCATTGGCGAGCACGACCGGTGAATTGAGGTTGTTCAGGAAATTGCGGACCGAGTCGCGCACGGGCTGAGGAAATACGTCCCGATAGGCAATCGCCGTCGGGCGGAAGACGGCTTTGTCCACCGCCAACGTCACCCTGAACATGGTGCGGTTCCAGCCCTCGAGCGGGTCGTTGACGTCGGAGCCTTCGGTGGCCGGCGTCGTGGCGCATCCCGCCAGCACAAAGCCCACCAGAACGGCCGCAAAAATCCTACTTAACGCGTTCATTTCAGCAACAATATGTCCGATCGGGGTTTCTCGACGGCCGTCTACCTAGAACGCGAGAATCGCACGGTTGGTGACTAGGATTAGCACATATCAATTGACGGAATATTGTCCATCTCATGACGGCAAAGCCAAGGTGTTCACTTGCCGCAACCCGGATATTGCATACTCATATAAAGATATGTTTATATGAGATGTGGCCCTCTGAGGGGTCCAGGCGAGATGCAACGTTTGGTAGGAATGCTGCGCGCGGCCGGTGATGGCACGCGTCTGCGTCTGTTGTTGCTTCTGATGGCAGCGGAACTCACGGTCAGCGAGCTCACGCAGATCGTTGGTCAAAGCCAGCCCCGCGTCAGCCGTCACTTGAAGCTGCTTTGCGAGGCCGGACTCCTCGAACGCTTCAAGGAGGGCGCCTGGGTGCTCTATCGCTCTGCCGAGCGTGGGCCGGCGGGCGAGCTCGCGCATCTCTTGAACGAGATCGTCGAGGGGACCGATGACACGATCCTCGCCGCCGATCGCCGCCGCCTGGCGCAGGTGCGGGCCGCGCGAGCCGAGACGGCGGCAACGTATTTCCGCGAGAACGCGCCGCGGTGGGAGGAAATCCGCTCGCTCCATGTGCCTGAACAGGACGTCGAGAAAGCTGTGATCGCTTTGCTCGGCCGCGAAGCACCGACCGATGTTCTGGATGTTGGTACAGGAACTGGTCGAATGCTCGAGCTTCTTGCGCCTCATATCAAGCGCGGCGTTGGAATCGATCAAAGTCCCGAGATGCTGGCACTGGCGCGCGAGAAACTGGCAAGCGCCGGCGCAACGCACTGCCAAGTGCGCCGCGGCGATCTCTATCGCTTGCCCTTCGCCGATGGCGATCCCGAGCGCGGTTTTGACGCGGCGATCTTCCATCAGGTTCTGCATTACCTGGACGATCCGCAGGCCGCCTTGCGCGAAGCCGCGCGGGTGCTCAAGCCCGGCGGCCGGGTGCTCGTCGTCGACTTTGCACCCCATGAGCTCGAGTTCCTGCGCGCCGAGCACGCCCATCGGCGCCTTGGCTTCTCCGACCGCGAGGTTCAAGGCTGGTTCAGAGCTATCGGCTTGAAGCCGCTCGCGGCCGAAGCGCTGGCCCCACGCTCGGGTTCGCAGACGCTGACCGTTATGGTGTGGTTCGCGGAAACGGCTTCAGGCGTCCATCGGCGTCGGAAGGCGGAGGCCGTGGCATGAACCTGCAACACCTCGCCGGATCCGATCAGAGCGCCGTCTCCTTCGAATTCTTTCCGCCCAAGACCCCCGAAATGGAGACGCAGCTCTGGAACGCCATTCGGCGGCTCTCGCCGCTGCGGCCGCATTTTGTTTCGGTCACCTATGGCGCTGGCGGCTCGACGCGCGATCGCACGCACGCAACCGTAAAGCGGATCATCGACGAGACTCCTCTCAAGCCTGCCGCGCATCTCACCTGTGTTGGGGCCTCGCGCGAGGACGTGAATGCGGTGATCCGCGACTATTGGACCGCCGGGGTCCGGCATATCGTTGCCCTGCGCGGCGACATGCCGGATCAGGGCCAGCGCTATTGCGCCCATAAGGACGGCTACCAGTCGACGGCGGAGCTCGTTGCGGGAATCCGCGCCATTGCGCCTTTCGAGGTGAGCGTCTCTGCCTATCCGGAAAAGCATCCCGACTCGCCGTCACTCGACCACGACACCGAGATCCTCAAGGCTAAGATCGACGCCGGAGCCACGCGCGCGATCACGCAATTCGCTTTCGACTACGAAGTCGTTACGCGTTTCCGCGATCGCGCGGTCGTGGCCGGGGTCAACGTTCCGGTCGTGCCCGGTCTCATGCCGACCACGAACTTCAAGGGTGTCGCTCGCATGGCGTCGCGCTGCGGCGCTGTCGTGCCGAAATGGCTGTCGTCCCTTTACGAAGGGCTCGAGGAAGATCTCGAAAGCCGCAAGCTCGTGGCTTCGGCGGTGCTTTGTGAGCAGGTGCGCGTGCTCAAGTCGGAAGGTTTTGATCAGTTCCACTTCTACACGCTGAACCAGGCCGAGCTAACCTTCGCGGTCTGCAATATCCTCGGTATCAAGCCTCAGCCGAAATCGGTGACGCCGTGACGGACCTTCGCGGCAAGCGGCTTGAGTGGCTTTTGCGTACCGCGCGCGAACGCATCCTGGTGCTCGACGGCGCCTGGGGCGTGATGATTCAAGGTTATGGACTCGGCGAAGCGGAATTCCGCGGGAAACGCTTCAAGCATCACTCACATGACCTCAAAGGCAACAACGATCTCCTGGTGCTGACTCAGCCCGACATCGTTCGCGATATCGGCAGGGCTTATCTGCATGCCGGCGCTGACATCATCGAGACCAACAGCTTCAATTCGACCGCAATCAGCCAGGCCGATTATGGCCTCGAAACGCTCGTGCTCGAGCTGAACGAGACCGCGGCGAAGCTCGCTCGCGAAGTGTGCGACGCCGTCTCTACGCCCGAGCGACCGCGTTTCGTTGCCGGGGTTCTTGGCCCGACGAACCGGACGGCGTCCTTGTCCCCGGACGTCAATGATCCCGGCTTCCGCAACATCACCTTCGATCAGCTGCGCGCGACTTATGCGGACGCAACGCGTGCTCTTGTTTCGGGTGGCGCCGACCTGATCATGATCGAGACCGCGTTCGATACCTTGAATGCCAAGGCGGCGATCGCGGCGATAGAAGACGTCTTCGAGGAGGTAGGCGAACACCTGCCGATCTGGATTTCCGGAACGATCACCGACCTTTCGGGCCGTACCCTCACCGGCCAGACCGTCGAAGCGTTCTGGCATTCCGTACGGCACGCAAGTCCATTGGCGATCGGGCTCAATTGCGCGCTCGGTCCCAAAGAACTGAGGCCCTATATTGCGGATCTCGCGGAAGCCGCCGACACGCTCGTGTCGGCCCATCCGAACGCCGGTCTGCCCAACGCCTTCGGCGGCTATGATGAAACGGCCGAGTCGATGGCCGCGCATATCGGCGCCTTCGCGCGCGAGGGGCTGGTCAACATCGTCGGCGGCTGCTGCGGCACGACACCTGATCACATTCGCGCCTTCGTGGAGGCGACGGCCGGTGTCGCCCCAAGGCGGGTACCGGAGAAGCCGCGCCAACTTCGCCTGTCGGGCTTAGAAGCTTTCACGCTCACGCCCGAGACGAATTTCGTCAATGTCGGCGAGCGAACCAACATCACCGGCTCGGCGAAATTCCGCAAGCTGATCACGGCAGGTCAGTTCGATGCAGCGCTCGACATCGCCCGCAGTCAGGTCGTGAGTGGAGCACAACTCATTGACGTGAACATGGACGAGGGGCTCCTCGATTCCGAGGATGCCATGCGGCGTTTTCTCAATCTCATCGCCGCCGAGCCCGATATCGCGCGCGTTCCGGTGATGATCGATTCCTCCAAATGGAGCGTCATCGAAGCGGGGCTCAAATGCGTCCAGGGCAAGCCGATCGTCAATTCCTTGAGTCTGAAGGAAGGCGAGGAGGCGTTCATCGCCCAGGCGAAGAAGGTCCGCCGCTATGGCGCCGCGGTCGTGGTGATGGCCTTCGACGAGCAGGGGCAGGCGGATACGGCCGAACGAAAATTCGCGATTTGCCGGCGCGCCTACGATGTCCTCGTCGACAAGGTCGGCTTTCCGCCCGAAGACATCATCTTCGATCCCAACATCTTTGCGGTCGCGACCGGGATCGAGGAACACAATGATTACGGCCGCGCCTATATCGACGCGGTGACACGCATCCGCCAGGCCCTTCCTTTCGCGCATGTCTCGGGGGGCGTATCGAACTTTTCGTTCTCGTTCCGCGGCAACGACCGCGTGCGGGAGGCGATGCACTCGGTCTTTCTCTATCACGCGATCAAGGCCGGGATGGACATGGGCATCGTCAACGCCGGCAATCTACCCGTTTACGAAGACATCCCCGCGGCGTTGCGCGATGCGATCGAGGACGTGCTGTTCAACCGCCGCCCCGATGCGACCGAGCGCCTGCTTAACATCGCGAGCGAGTTCAAGCGCCACGGCGCCGAGGAAGAAGAGGCGATCGCCCATGCCTGGCGCGGGCTCTCCGTCGAGGAACGGCTTTCGCACGCGCTGGTTCATGGCATCGCCGACCACGTGCTCGAGGATGTCGAGGAAGCGCGGCTCCGCGCCAAGCGACCGCTGGACGTGATCGAAGGTCCGCTGATGGCCGGCATGAACATTGTTGGCGACCTTTTCGGCAGCGGCAAGATGTTCTTGCCCCAGGTGGTCAAGTCGGCGCGCGTGATGAAGAAGGCCGTCGCCCATCTCATTCCCTTCATGGAAGCGGAAAAGGAAGCCGGCGCCCGGCGAGAATCCGCTGGCCGTATCGTGATGGCGACGGTCAAAGGCGATGTGCACGATATCGGCAAGAACATCGTCGGCGTCGTTCTGCAGTGCAATGGTTATGAGGTCGAGGATCTCGGCGTCATGGTGCCCGCCGCTAGAATCCTACAGCGGGCACGCGAAACGAACGCCGACCTCATCGGTCTCTCCGGTCTCATCACACCGTCCTTGGACGAGATGTGCCATGTCGCCGCGGAAATGGAGCGCGAAGGCTTCGACATCCCGCTGTTGATCGGCGGTGCGACCACGAGCCGTGTCCACACGGCGGTGAAAATCCATCCCAACTACCGGCGCGGGCAGTCGGTTTATGTGACGGATGCCTCCCGCGCCGTCGGCGTGGTGACGAATTTGCTCTCACGCGAGGCGAAGGCGTCTTATGTCGACGGGATACGGAATGAATATGCGAAGATCGCCGCGGCCCACGATTCCCAGCGCGGCCCCCAGCGTCGCCTGACGCTGGCGCAGGCGCGTGGCAATGCATTCAAGCCGGATTGGGCGTCTTACATTCCGCCAAAGCCGTGTTTCTTGGGCACGCGCGCTTTTCCCGACTACGATCTCAGCGAGCTGATCCCGCTGATCGACTGGTCGCCCTTCTTTCACGCCTGGGAGTTGAAAGGACGCTACCCCGATCTGCTCGACGATCCAGAATCGGGAGCGGCCGCCCGGGCCCTTTTTTCCGATGCCCAAACGATGCTGAAGCGGCTCGTGGCGGAAAAGTGGTTGACCGCGCGCGCCGTCATCGGGTTCTGGCCCGCGGCCGCGAGTGGGGACGACATCGTTCTTTATCGCGACGAGTCGAGAAAATCGGTCTTGGCGGTGCTTCGCACGCTTCGGCAGCAGGTGGCGCGCGACCGCGCCGTACCCAATCTCGCGCTCTCCGATTTCGTCGCCCCTTCAGGCGGACAACCGGATTATGTTGGCGGTTTCGTCGTCACCGCCGGCATCGGCGAGGAAACTCACGCCGCGCGCTTCAAGGCAGACAAGGACGATTACAACGCCATTCTCTTGAGCGCGCTCGCCGATCGTTTGGCGGAAGCCTTTGCCGAGCGAATGCACCAGCGCGTACGCAAGGAGTTCTGGGCTTATGCAGCGGAAGAGGTTCTTTCTACCGAAGAGCTGATTGCGGAATCCTATCGCGGCATCCGTCCTGCGCCAGGCTATCCCGCCCAACCGGATCACACGGAGAAGGGCACTCTGTTCCGTCTTCTCGATGCCGAAAGGCGTGCCGGCGTCAAATTGACCGAGAGCTTCGCCATGTGGCCAGGATCATCCGTATGCGGACTCTATTTCAGCCATCCGGACGCGCGCTATTTCGGCGTCGGCAAGATCGAACGCGATCAGGTCGAGGACTATGCGCGCCGGAAGGACTGGACGATTCCAGAAGCCGAACGCTGGCTCGGCCCGCTTTTGAATTACGATGCGCGCAAGACGGAAGCCGCCTAGCCGCTAGGGTAGCCAGTCGCGCCAGGCTGGCCACTCGTCGATCAAACGCGCCCATTCCGCATAGCCCTTGGCGGATGGATGCGTGCCGTCGACGTGTTTCACATCCGGAATGAAGGTCGAGGACCGAGAGAGCGGCGTGCAAGAGTCGAAGTACGGTACCTTGAGCTCCGCGCAAATCTCAGCCAGGTGCCGAGAAAGCTCTTCCACGTGGCCATTGCGAGAGGAATCTCCGCCGGGCGGCGGCCCGATCATCAGGGTTGGTTTCCACACCGATGCTGCGGCGAGGATTTCGCGAGCCGCCGCGAACGACTGCTCCGCTTCCAGGAGGCGCTTGCCGTTCACTTCGCGCGCATCGTTGACGCCGAACTCGAACACGAGTCGTCCCTCCTGCTGCGCCGATTGGCGTGCTTCGGCTTCCGCCCGCCAGCGCTTCATAATCTGCATGCTCGTCTCGCCGCGTACGCCGAGATTGTACGGGCTGACGTCGTGGCCGCGGCGCCTCGCGCTCGCGGAGATGCGGCCTGCCCATCCCAAGCACTCCACGTCGTAAGCGCCGGAGACGAAACTGTCGCCGATGAAGCAAATCCGCATCGCCCTAGGTTTCATGGAGTCTCTCTCTCTCTCTCTCTCTCTCTCTCGATCTCGGAAATCGGAAATGGGGTCACACACCTT
>DASQHF010000209.1:0-3892 GCA_035632215.1 Micropepsaceae bacterium
GTGGCGAATCCAGGGCACCCAAGGAAAAGCCAAAAATTGCCACAGGGAAAGATTACGAAACAAAACGTCAATTTACCCCCACTAAGTTGCCGGATTACGAAATTGGCCTCTTTGGCCCGCCGGATGAAGAAATGACGTCCAAGCTCGCCATCGTCGTGCTCGCCGCAGGCCAAGGGACGCGGATGAAGTCCGCGCTCCCCAAGGTGCTGCACAAACTGGGCGGCCGGCCGATGCTCGCCCATGTGCTCGACGCGGCGCGGAAGCTTCAGGCCGCCCGGATCATCGTCGTTCGCTCGGCGGATGCCGACGAAGTCGTCGATGTCGCCAGGGCCTGGGACGCCGCGACGGTGGTCCAGGAGCGCCAGCTTGGGACCGGACATGCGGTGCTCGCGAGTGAGGGCAAGCTTGAAGATTTCGACGGCGACCTCTTGGTGCTGTTCGGCGACTCGCCGCTGCTCACGGTCAAGACGCTCGGCCGGCTGTTGGACCGGCTCAAGTCCGCCGACATGGCAGCGCTAGGTTTTCGTGCCGCCGATCCGACCGGCTACGGCCGCATGATCGTTGACGGCGACATCGTGAAGCGCATCGTCGAGGAGAAGGACGCGACACCGGCCGAGCGCCGGGTCGATCTTTGCTTCGCCGGGATGCTGGCTGCGAGAGGGCACAAGCTGTTCGAAATCTTGCGCAAAGTCGGGAACAAGAACGCGCAGGGCGAATTCTATTTGACCGATGCGATCGCGCTCGGCCGCAAGGCGGGTCTCACCTGCGCCGTCGTGGAGGGATCGGAAGCCGAGATGCTGGGCGTGAATTCCCGCGCGCAATTGGCCGCTGCAGAGGCCGCCTTCCAGGCCCGCAAACGCGCGGAGCTGATGGAAGCGGGCGTGAGTTTTGCCGCGCCCGAGACCGTCTACCTCTCCGCCGATACGGTGATCGAGGCGGACGCCGTCATCGGGCCTTATGTCGTCATCGGGCCGGGCGTCACGATCCGCAAAGGCGCGGAGATCCGCGCCTTCTCGCATCTCGAAGGCGCCGAGGTCGGGCCGAACGCGATCGTGGGCCCGTTCGCGCGGCTCCGTCCCGGAACCGTGCTCGAGAAGGACGTTCACGTCGGCAATTACGTCGAGGTGAAGAATGCGCGGCTCGAAGAAGGCGCCAAGGCCAATCACTTGACCTATATCGGCGACGCGCGGGTGGGCGCCAAGACGAATATCGGCGCCGGCACCATCACCTGCAACTACGACGGCGCGGAAAAGCATGTCACCGACATCGGCGCGAACGCCTTCGTCGGCTCGAATACGACGCTGGTGGCGCCGGTGAAGGTCGGCGACGGCGCCTATGTGGCGGCGGGAAGCACGATCACCGAGAATGTCGAGAAGGACGCGCTCGCTTTGGGGCGCGCGCGCCAGGTGGCAAAGCCCGAACGCGCCAAGGCCATGCGCGCGAAACGGCAACCCAACGAAGACGAGGACGAATGACTCTGGCCGACACAATTCGGACCTCTACGTCACCTCCCCCAACCCGGCAGGGCAATCGCATATGGCAAAGCGTGTTGGTGGAACGGCCGCGCTGTTTTCCAACTCCTACCCCCTCTCCCGCTCGCGATGTCGCTACTCTCATCGCTCGCGACCTCTCCCCCAATGGGGAGAGGGGGATCTTGAGCTCAAATCCCCTCGCCCCCGCAGGGGGAGAGGGCTAGGGAGAGGGGGCAATTCACGCATTGTCGATGTTCGCGAGCCATATGCGATTGCCCTGCGTTTACGGGGGAGGTGCCGAGCGCACTTTCGCGCGAGGCGGAGGGGGGATGAACCACGCATATTGGAAAGCGGAGACTAGCGATGTGCGGGATTATCGGCATTGCGGGTACGCGCGACGTGGCGCCCTTGATCGTGGACGCGCTCAAACGCCTCGAATATCGCGGCTACGACTCCGCAGGCGTCGCCACGCTCAAAGACGGACGCATCGACCGCCGGCGTTCCCCCGGCAAGCTCGTCGAGCTGGTGCAGCTCTTGAACAGAGAGCCGCTTCCCGGCTTCACCGGGATCGGCCACACGCGCTGGGCGACCCACGGCGCGCCGACAGAGCGGAACGCGCACCCGCACGCAACCTCGCGCGTGGCGCTGGTGCATAACGGCATCATCGAGAACTTCCGCGAGCTCAAAGACGAGCTCAAAGCGCACGGGCACACGTTCGAATCGGACACGGATTCGGAAGTCGCCGCCCATCTCGTCACCTATTATCTCGACCAGGGCATGAAACCGCTCGATGCGGCGCAGGCGGCAGTGAAGCGCCTCACCGGCGCCTTCGCGCTCGTCATGATCTTCAAGGACGAGGAGAAGCTCTTGATCGGCGCGCGGCGCGGCAGCCCACTCGCCGTCGGTTACGGTCAGCGCGAGGCCTATCTCGGCTCGGACGCGTTCTCGCTCGCGCCCTTCACCAACCGGGTCGCGTATCTCGAAGACGGCGATCTCGTGATGGTCAAAGGGCCGGAGGTCACGATCTACGACGCGAGCGACAAGCGCGTGTCGCGCACCGTGCACATGATCTCGCCCGCCTCAGCCATGGTGGACAAGGGCAATCAGCGCCACTTCATGGCCAAGGAGATCCACGAGCAGCCCGAAGTCGTCGGCCACACGCTGTCGCGCTACATCGATGCTTCGGGCCCCAAGGTCGACTTCGCGCCTGAGGTCTCCGACATGTTCGCGCGCGCGCCGCGGCTCACGATCTCGGCCTGCGGTACCGCCTTCTACGCCGGCATGATCGCCAAATACTGGTTCGAGCGGCTGGCGCGGCTTCCCGTCGATGCCGATGTCGCTTCCGAGCTTCGCTATCGCAGCCCGGTTTATCCCGACGGCGGGCTCGCGCTTTACATCTCGCAATCGGGAGAGACCGCAGACACGCTGGCGGCCTTGCGCGATGCAAAGGCGAACGGCCAGCGCGCAGCCGCGATCGTGAATGTGCGCGAGAGCACGATCGCGCGCGAATCGGATGTCATCTGGCCAACCTATGCGGGACCAGAGATCGGCGTCGCCTCGACCAAGGCCTTCACCTGCCAGCTCGCGGTCTTGGCCTCGCTCGTCATCGCGGCGGGGCGCGCGCGAAGGACTTTGAGCGAAGCCGACGAGAAGCGGCTTACCGGGCTCTTGTTGGAGACGCCGCGCCATATGGTGGCCGCCTTGAACCAGGAAACGAAGATCGAGGCCTTGGGCCACGAGATCGCCAAGGCACAGGACGTGCTCTATCTCGGCCGCGGCGTCGATTTCCCCTTGGCACTCGAAGGCGCGCTGAAACTTAAAGAGATCTCCTACATCCACGCCGAAGGTTATGCCGCGGGCGAGATGAAGCATGGGCCGATCGCGCTTATCGACGAGAACGTGCCGGTGATCGTGATCGCGCCGCACGATTCGTTGTTCGAGAAGACTGTCTCGAACATGCACGAGGTGATGGCCCGCGGCGGCAAGGTGGTGCTGATCTCGGACAAGCGAGGCATAGAGTCCGCGGGCGAGAAAGCCTGGGCGAAGATCGAGGTGCCGGAAACGGACCCCTTCATCGCGCCGCTCGTCTATGCGCTGCCCATCCAGCTCCTCGCCTATCACACCGCCGTCGCCAAGGGCACCGACGTCGACCAGCCGCGCAATTTGGCGAAATCCGTCACGGTGGAATAAGCACTCCAAAACTCACCATGGGCGGGCTCGACCCGCCCACCCAGTGCGCGCGCGTCGGCGCGCGAAAAAAAAGTCATTCGCGCCGCGGACGCGGCGCTGCTGGGTGGCCGGCTCGGAGGCCGGCCATGGCGAAATTTTGAGTCACCGCTTCGGCGTGATGATGTCCTTGAACAAGGCGTTCCACTTGGCGCTTTCATCGATATAGCGCTTCGAATCCATCATCCGGTAAA
>DASQHF010000210.1:0-13979 GCA_035632215.1 Micropepsaceae bacterium
TTATTGGTCATCAGGAGGAAGAGGAAATTCCTCGCATCGTTGTAGTCCGCGATCCAGCCCGCGCCGCCGATGTCGTAATCGCCGTTCTGGAGTTTTAAGTAATTCACCTGCACCTCCGACGGCACGATCTCGATATCGACATAGATCTGCTTCCACATCTGTTGCGCGGCGGCGGCGACGCGGCGCGCATCGGGGGCAGTCGAGATTGCATAGGTCGTCTTCAGCCGGTTCTGGTCGGAGAAGCCGGCCTGCTTCATCAGCTCCTGTCCGCGCTTGATGCGCTCGGGGTAGGGGAGCGGTTTGAAATCGAAGACATTCCCATCGGGATAGTTCGCGATCCCCGCGGGCACGAAACTGTAGGCCGGCGGTTCCCCCAAGCGGAGAATCTTGTCGCTCACCGTCTCGCGGTCATAGGCCAAATTCAACGCCTCGCGCACGCGCACGTCGTCGAAGGGCTTGCGCTTTTGATTGCAGACGATGTAGCCGATCCCAAGATAGGGATTGATCTGGAGCACGTCGGGCAGGTTCTGACGCAGCCAATCGATCTGACTTGCGGGTAGCGGGTCCTGAACGTCGAGCTCGCCCGCACGGAAGCGCTTCAACGCCGCATCCGCATCCGTCGTCGGATAAAAGACCACACGATCGATCTTCACGTTCGCCGCGTCGTAGAATTTCGGGTTCTTCTCGATCGTGATGTGGTCGTTCGGCACCCATTCGGTCAGCCGGTATGGTCCATTGCAGACGTAGTCGCCGGCCTTGGTCCAGGCGTCGCCAAGGGCTTCCACCTTGTGGTACGGCACGGGATAGGTCGTCTGGTGGGTCATCAGCTCGAGCATGTAGGGCGCCGGATGCTCGAGCTCAAGCACGAGCGTCTTCGGATCGGTCGCTTTGGCGCCGAGTGCGGTCGGGGGCATCTTGCCGGCGTTGATCGGCTCCGCGTTCTTGAAGATGTAGAGGAGGGACGCATATTGCGCGGCGGTCTTCGGGTTCAGGATCCGCTGCCAGGCGTAGATGAAGTCCTCCGCCGTGACCGGCTGACCGTCCGACCACTGATGATCCCGCAGATGGAAGGTCCAGGTCTTCCCGTCGGGCGACGTTTCCCAGCTCTCGGCCGCACCCGCGATGGGCTTGGCCTCGGCGTCCTCGGTGGTCAGGCCCACGATCAGCTCGCCGATGACGTTTACTTCCCACGTGCCTTCCGAATGGTGCGGGTCGAGACTCTTGGGCTCGGCGCCGTTGCCGCGATTGAGCACCGTGACACCTGGCGTCTGGTTGGGGACACCGCCTTTGGTGTTGGACGCGCTGTTCGGTTGTCCGCAGCCCGCGACGATCAAAAGTGTTGCACTGGAGGCGGAAGCTAGGAACGCGCGCCGGTCAAGCATTTGGGGCATGTTGTTCTCTTCGCGAATGACACCTTGGACGTAAGCTACAACGCGAGAAGGGCCAAGTTCAAAGCACGGCCAAAGGAGGGGTGATTTCGGTGAGACGCTCGCTGCCTACACGGGATCGTGTTCGGCGACGAAGTGGCCGGGAGCGACTTCAATGAGCTTCGGCCGGTACTGCTCGGCATCGGGATCGTCGATCCGCTTCGACTTCAAATAGGTGAGTGCCGCCCGGCTATCCAAGGGCGAGGGCAGCTCGGCGGGCAAATGCCGCTTCGGCTTCGCGCGCTCGGCCTTGGGGTCGGGAATCGGCACCGCCGAGATCAGCGCCTTGGTGTACGGGTGCCGCGCGTCCTTGTAGATCGCATCGCGCGAGGCAAGCTCCACGACGCGACCCAAATACAAGACCATCACCCGGTGCGACACCTGGCGTACGACCGAGAGATCGTGACTGATGAAAATGAGCGACATGCCGAATTCGGACTGGAGCGCCAGGATGAGATCGATGATCTGCGCCTGAATCGAGACGTCGCGCGCGCTCACCGCTTCGTCGCAGACGATAAGCTGCGGCTTCAAGATCATCGCGCGCGCGACGCCCACGCGCTGGTTCTGGCCGCCCGAAAATTCGTGCGGGTAGCGGTTGATCCAGGCTGGATCGAGCCCAACCTTCTCCATGATCTCGGCGACTCGCCGCGTCACTTCGGCGCGCGGCGTGAAGGGCTCGAGCGAGCGCAACGGCTCGGCGATGCTCTCGCCCACAGTCATGCGCGGATCGAGGCTCGCCAAAGGATCCTGGAAGACAATCTGGAGCTCTTTCCGAAGCGAGCGAATCTCGGATTGTTCGGCCGCCGAAAGATCGCGCCCGCACCAGAGCACGGCGCCCGCGGTCGACGGCAGGAGCCTTAAAACCGCTCGCGCGAGCGTCGATTTTCCGCAGCCTGACTCGCCCACGACGCCCAGCGTCTCGCCTTTGGACAGCGTGAAGCTCACCCCGTCGACGGCTCGCAGCGGCTTGTATTTACCCAGCACGATTCCGCCGACGCGCACCGGGAAATAGACCTTCACATCCTCTACGTTGAGCAGGGTCGTGCGTTCTTCTTCCGCCGCAAGCGGCTGCAAGGCGACATGGCCGGGGCGTTCGGGCCTGTCGATGCGCGGCATGGCGTCGAGCAACATGCGCGTATAGGGATGCTGCGGGTCATAGAAGATCTTGTCGGCCAAGCCCTGCTCGACGAATTCGCCGTGACGCATCACCTGGACGCGATCGGCCATCGCCGCGATCACGCCCATGTCGTGGCTGATCAGCACGACCGATGTTCCGAGCTTCGCCTTCAAGTCACGCATGATGTCGAGGATCTGCGCCTGGATGGTGACATCGAGCGCGGTCGTGGGCTCGTCTGCGACCAAGAGATCCGGCCCGCAGGCCGTCGCCATCGCGATCATGATCCGTTGGCGCATGCCCCCTGATAGCTCGTGCGGATATTGCCGCATCCGCCGCGCGCCTTCCGGGATGCGCACGAGCTCGAGCGTCTCGCGCGCTTTGCGTTCGGCTTCGGCGCGGCTCATCTTCTCGTGCATGCGCAGGGATTCGATGATCTGCTCGCCCACGCGCATGTGCGGCGTGAGCGAGGTCAAGGGGTCCTGGAAAATCATCGTGATCTTCGAGCCCCGGATGCGGTTCAGCTTCTCCGCGCTCGCGCCAAGGAGCTCCTGCCCGCGATAGGTAACGCTACCCGTCGCTTTGCCGTTGCCCGCGAGCAGGCCGATGGCGGCGAGAAAGAGCTGGCTCTTGCCCGACCCGGATTCGCCCACCACGCCCAGGCACTCGCCCTGGCCGATGTCGAAGGAGACATTCTTCACTGCATGCACTTCGCCGTCCGGCGTGGCGAACCGCACGTCGAGATTCTTGACGGAAAGGACGGGATCCATTGCGCTTACCGATCCTTCGGATCGAGTGCGTCACGCAAGCCGTCGCCTATGAAGTTGAAGCAGAACAGCGTCAGCGCCATGAAGCTCGCGGGGAACATGAGCGACCAGGGCGCGGTCTCCATCTGCTGCGTTCCTTCCGAGATGAGCACGCCCCAGGAGGTGAACGGGTCACGGATGCCCAAGCCTAAGAACGAGAGGAAGCTCTCGGCCAGGATCACGCCGGGGATGGTGAGCGTCACATAGACGATCACGGGGCCCACCACGTTGGGCACGATGTGGCGCCGGATGATGCCGAAGCCGCTGACGCCGCCCGCGCGCGCAGCCTCGACGAACTCCTTCTGCTTGGCTGACAAGGTCTGTCCACGGACGATTCGCGCCATGGTGAGCCAGGAGACCGCACCGATGGCAACGAACAGGAGGATGAAGTTCTGGTTGAAGATCACCATCAGGATGATGACGAAGAAGATGAAGGGGAGGGAGTAGAGAATATCCACCGTGCGCATCATTACCGCGTCCACACGTCCGCCGACGAACCCGGCGACGGCGCCGTAGAGGACGCCGATCATCAGGCTGACGAAGGTGGCGGTGAGGCCGACCGCGAGCGAGACGCGCGCGCCATAAAGCGTGCGCACGAAGAGATCGCGCCCCAGCGCGTCCGTCCCGAACACATGTGCGCCCGCGCCCGCGCAGCGCGAAAGCTCCGTCGGCCACCAGTTCGGCGGACAATTGATGGCGTTGTAATCGCCGAAGTCGAAGGCATAGACCGAGACGAGAGGCGCGAAGATCGCCATCAGCGCGATGACGCTCAAGAGGCCCATGCTCGCCACCGCGGCCTTGTTGCGGAAGAGGCGCCGGCGCGCGTCTGCCAACAGGCTCCGGCCCTGCACCGCCTGCGAGCGCATCATGAGCTCTGCCGTCGGGTGTGTGACGAGCGGGCGCGCCATCACTCGTACCTCACGCGCGGATCGAGCACGCCGTAGAGGAGATCGGCGACGAGGTTCAGCCCGATGATGAGGGTCGCGTAGAAGATGGTCACGCCCATCACCAGCGTGTAGTCGCGATTGAGCGCGGCCTGAACGAAATAGCGTCCGATGCCGGGAAGCCCGAAAATCTGCTCGATGATGAGCGAGCCGCTGACGATGTCGGCGACCGCGGGCCCGAGATAGCTGACGAGTGGAAGCAATCCTGCGTGCAGCGCGTGATGCGTGATCACGCGATAGGTGGGAAGGCCCTTCGCCCTCGCCGTGCGGATGAAGTTCGAGCGCAACACCTCGACCATGCTGCCGCGCACGAGCCGCGCGATCACCGCGATAGGCGCAAGCGAAAGCACGAGCACGGGGAGCACCATGTTGCGGACGGCTCCCCCGTTCCAACCGCCCACGGGGAGGGAGAGATCGAGACCGAAGATGTGCAGGCCGTAGATGCCGAACAGGAGCTGCAAAAGCGGCGCGGTGACGAAACTCGGGATGCAGATCCCGATCATCGCAATGCTCATGATCGAGTAGTCGGGCGGGCGGTTCTGCTTCAAGGCCGCGATAACGCCCAAGGTGGTGCCTAAGAAGATCGCGATCGTGATGGCGGAGAGCCCGAGCTTCAAACTCACCGGAAAGCCCTGCGCGATCAGCTGTGAGACCGTAAAGTCGCGGATCTTGTAGGACGGCCCGAAATCGCCATGCGAAAGGCGCCCGAGATAGATGAAGAACTGCCGATAGACGGGCTTATCGAGATCGTAGGCGGCCGCGATGTTGTGCTCGATCTCGGGCGGGAGCCGGCGTTCTCCATCGAACGGCCCGCCCGGCGCGAGCCGCATCATGAAGAAGGCAAGGGTGATGATGATAAGGAGCGTCGGGATGGCGCCCAGAATTCGGCGGAACGCGTAGGAAAGCATGAAGTGAGGGCCGCTCCTAAACTTCACCATGGGCGGCTTTGAGCCGCCCACCCAGTGCGCGCACGTCTGTGCGCGCAAAAGGACTAATCAACCCTAGGGGTTCAAACAAGAATTATTCGCCGCGCGGACGCGGGACAACTGGGTGGCCGGGTCAGCGCGGCCATGGATTACTGCTTCTTCCACTCGTCCCAGCGCGCTTGGATGGCGGTGCCATGAGCGGCCCACCAGTCGGGATCGACCTCGAGCGCGCGTCCGAAATTCTCGGGCGCGGTCGGGAGATGCGGCCGCATCTCCTCGTTGGTCTCGGGGTTTCGTCCGACAAGCGCAACCGAGGATCGCCGTGCCGGGCCGTAGGGAAGATAGCGTGCCATTTCCGCGAGCGGCTCGGGCCCGGTGGCGAAGCGGATGAAATCGAGCGCGAGCTTCTTCTTGGGATTCCCTTTGGGGATCCCGAACACGTCCATCTGATAGAGCTGTCCGTCCCAAAGTGTCGCGATCTTGGGCTGCGCCTCCACGGAAAAGACGCGGGCGTTCAACGCGGTCGTCATGGCAACCGCGCCGCGGTTGAGGAGATCGGCCGGCTCGGCCGCTTTGCTCCACCAAACGATGGACGACTTGATGGTGTCGAGCTTGGCGAAAGCGCGGTCGAGCCCTGCTTGGGTCCCCAGAACGGAATAGACTCGCCACGGCGGCTCGCCGTCCGCCATCAGCGCAAGCTCGAGATTGTATTTCGGCCCGTCGCGCAAGCCGCGAGTCCCGGGGAAGCGCGCGACATTGAAGAAGTCGCGCAAGCTTCGAGGCTGCGTGTCGTAGCGGCCGGAATCGACGCCGATCACTTGGCTGTAGACGGCGCTCGCGATCCAGCAGGGACCGATCGCGCCAGGCACGAAGTCGCGCCCGGCGCCTACACCGTTGCTCCCGGGGCGGAGCTCGACGTTCTCCAGGCGCTCGAGCAACCCTTCGCGACAGGCTTGGGCCGCATCCTCGAGCTCCATGTCCACGACGTCCCAGTCGATCGCGCCGGATCTCACCTGGGACTCGATCTCCTTGAGCCCGCCGCTATAGTTATCGAGCATCACGTCGACATGGGTTTTGTCTTCATACGGATGAACGAAGGCGAGCGTCTGGGCTCTGCCGTAGACGCCACCCCAGCTGACGACGGTGAGCGTCGAAGGCCCGCGCAAGTACCATGCAGCCGTGGCGCCGGCGCCGACGACCACGGCCAAGAAAATCGCCGACCGGCGCGAAATCTTCATGCGTCTCCCTTACCAGAGGCGAGGGCGCAAAGTTGACCCCCGCCCGCTCGCGGCTCGCGCCGCTCGCGTCCTCCCCTTTCAGGGGGAGGTGTAGATCAGCGTAGACTCCCCCTCCCCCTGAAAGGAGGACGGGTGGGGCCTAGTTGCTCTGCTTTCCGGTACCGAAGATCGACTTCAGAGACAAGCCGGGCTTGGTAAGCGCCTCCAAAGGCGAGGTCGCGTCATCGCCAAGTTTCTTGACGATGTTCTTGGTCAGGCCGACCACGTCAGGCGTGTAATTCGGCTTGTTCCACGGGCCTTTGACGGTGAAGGGCACGCCCACATCGACGAGATTAATGCCGGGAAGGCCCTTTTTCGCATGGGGCTCGAAGTGGATGTCGACGAACTTGGCCGAGAGGTCGACATCCCCCCGGCCTCGGATCTCGATCGTGGGATTGGTCAGCGCGAGATCGTCGGTGTGCAGCACGCCGTCCTTGACGGCAAAGGTGCCACCCATCTCGCCAAAATTGGTCTTCGCATCGTCGCTTATCGCGTCGGTGAGGACCTGTGCCGTGACCACCGACTGGAGCACGCGCGCGACCTGCGCAAGATCGACGCCCTGGATATAGCCGTCCTTGAAGTGAATCTCGCCCTTGCCGGAGAGGCGCTTGACGATTTCGTCCACCCGGTTTCCGTGCGAAGCCAACTGCATCGACACCGAGCCCGTGGCGGTGATGTCCTTGACCCCCATCAGCTGGTTGAGGAAGGGCTGCACTTTCAGGCCCGTGAGGTCGATGGACTGGCTGAATTTGGGCTCGGACGCGCTCGCATCGATGACGATCTTGGCCTTCCCGGACCCGCCATAAGCGGAGATGTTCGTTATGTCGGCGTCCAGCACGCCGTTCTTGAGCATCGCCTTCACCGCGGCACGATCGAGTTTCAAATCGGGAGTCACCAGCTCGCCGACGACGAACATCACATCGGCATTGACCGCCTTCAGGCCGCCGAGCGAGAGCGGCGCGCCCGGATCGGTCTTCTTCGCTTTTCCGGCTGCGACCGTATCGTTGGAAGCGCCCGGCGCGAGATAAGGATTGACGTCCAGCCGATTGATGGTGAGACGCGCTTTGAGCATCGGCACATCGGGATTGGTGTCGAGGCTGACGTCGCCATTGAGATCCATCGAATCGAAGGCGAGATGGGTGTGGCTCAAGCCGTAGAGGCCATTTTGCACCGCAAACTGACCTTCGAGCGCAATCAGTCCGAAGCCGTTGCCGGGGGGCATCGGGGAACCCATCCAGGCGGCGAAGCTGCGCACCGAGCGCGCGCCGAGTTTCAACGCACCCGAAATGCTGCCCGAAACGCCGAGCGTGCCGGTGAACTCGGCATTGACGATCATGGAGGCGACCGAGAATCTCGCGCTCGTCGGCTGCGCGCGTAGCATGTTGGCGAAATTGTCGAGCCGGCCGTTGATCTTCAGCGACTCGCCGTTGTGGTCGAACGAGCCGTCGAGGATAAGCGGCTGCACCACACCCAAAATTCCGGCGTTGGGCATGTCGAGGGACACCGAGACCTTGTCGAAGAGCTGCGACTTCTTGGACTTGGCGTCGTAATAGGTGATGCGCCCGTCGTTGATGCGGACTTCCGTGAATCCGATGCGCGACAGCGACGTGCCCGCCTGATTGCGCTGATCGGGTCCGTTGCGCGCCTCTTGCGTGTCGAAATGCCAATTGGCGCCGCCGTCGGCCTTGGTCTCGAGATGGATGACTGGCTCGCCCAAGACGAGCCGCGTCACTTCCAAGCGGCCGGAAAAGAGCGGCATGACCTTGGCGCCGACGACCATGCTCTTGACCGTCGCCATCTCCTGATCGTGTCCGTTCGGGATATTCGCGACCGAAACGTCGCCGACGGAGACGCCGATCTCCGGATAGACGGTCAAGTGCATCGGGCCGTTGATGTGCACGGCGCGCCCCAAGGCCTTGGTCGCGGCAGCCTCAATGGGGCCGCGATAGGTGTCGAGGGGAAGCAGGAACGGCGTCGCGACGATCCCGGCAAGGACCAGGGCGGAGACGCCAATGACGATATTGCGTGTTCTCATCGAGAATCCTTTATCCCGATCCTTCAGGATATCGCCGCGGGGTACAACCCCTCCGCGAACCCGTCCGAATCATCCGAATCATAGGCATTGCGCTTGGGCGATCGCCGTTTATGATAGTCATTCTCAAAAAGGCTCGCCTTCCGCTATGCATTTGCGCTCAACACTGGCCGCGTTTTGTGTCGTCTTCGGGGCGGCGGGACCGGCAATCGCCGCGGATGAACTGAACATCTACTCGGCCCGGCACTATGATTCCGATCAATTGCTTTACGATGGGTTTCAACAGGCTACCGGAATACCCGTGAATGTGATCGAGGGCGACGGGCCGGAGCTTCTCGCCCGGATGAAGGCCGAAGGCAAGAACTCGCCTGCCGACGTGTTCCTGACCGTCGATGCCGGCAATCTCTGGCTTGCCGAGAAGGAAGGCCTGTTCCAGCCGGCCCAGTCCAAGATATTGGATAGCCGCATTCCGGCGCCGCTGAAGAGCCCGAAGAACCTGTGGTTCGGATTTTCGACCCGCGCACGGCTCATCTTCGTCAACCCGAAGCGGGTCGACCCCAATCTCGTCCAGACCTACGACTCGCTCGCCGATCCGAAGCTCAAGGGCAAGATCTGCATGCGGTCGAGTTCGGCGGTCTACAATCTCTCGCTTCTAGGCGCGCTGATCGAGCGTTGGGGCCCGCAAAAGGCGGAAGCCTGGGTCAAGGGCGTTGTGAAGAACTTCGCTCGGCCTCCGCAAGGCGCGGACACGACGCTTTTGCAAAGCGTCGCGGCGGGCGAATGCGGCGTCACGATCGCCAACCATTATTATTACGTGCGGCTCGAGACTTCGAAGGTGAAGGTAGAGCGCGATGCGGCGAAGAAGCTAACTCCCATTTTTCCCGACCAGGACGATTTCGGAACGCATGTGAACATCTCGGGCGGCGGCGTTATGGCCTCAGCCCCGCATAAGGCGGTCGCGGTCAAATTCCTCGAATATATGGCGAGCGATGCGGCGCAAAACATCATCGCAAATGCGAACTACGAGTTCCCGGCGGTGACCTCGATGAAGCGCTCGGCGGAGCTGAGCGCGCTGGGGACTTTCAAAACCGATCCCTTGAATGTGTCCGTCTACGGACAGAATCAGGCACAGGCCCAAGCGATCTTTGACCGCGCCGGCTGGCGGTAACCGCTAGTTCTTGTACCCAAACCTGACCGTCTCGTAGATGCGCTTCACCGTGGCTTCGTCTTCGGCCTTGGCGACCGAGCTGGTGATGACCAGACTCAATGGCCCGAAGGCATCGTTTTCGACATTGGGGACATGCAGCTCGACAAAGCGCGGGCGCTCGGAATCGGCCGATGTCGCGGATAGAATCGTGCCGGGCTTCTCGTCGAAGGAGAGCTTCTGCATGGTCGGGTTCTTCACGGTATCGGGGGCTTTCAGCTCCTCGCGGTGATAGCCGAACTCGACGGCGAGATCGAAGCCGGGCCCGTGAAACGCACCGGCAAAAGCATCGCCCGTGCGAATGCGCTCGAACGTCGTGCCGGGTGGAGCGTGGACGGTGAACATCGGTCCGGCCATCACTTCGACCCAATCGCCCGGGATTGCGTCTGCGGACAGCGCAGGAGCGGACATCGTCCCAAGAATGAGGGCTAGGAACGCAAGCTTTGCGCGCTGCATGTGGGCCTCCGAAGTCACGGCGAAAAACTAAACCGGTGCGGAAATTACGGCAATGCCTCGCGGTCGTGGGCAGAAGCCGAGATGCTCCGAATGAGGAGAATGCAAGGGATGATGCCGGCTGCGACGATGGCAAGCGCGGGCGCTGCGGCCCAGGAGAGCCGCTCGTCGGAGGCGTAATTGTTTGCCGCGATCGCAAGCGTGTCGAAATTGAAAGGGCGCAGCATCAAAGTCGCGGGCAGCTCCTTCATCACATCGACGAAGACGAGGAGCGCGCCCGTGAGCACGCTTGGGGCGACCAGCGGAAGATAGACGCGTTTCACTTCGTCCCAGGGGCCCACGCCCAAAAGCCGCGCTGCGCCGCCGATGGAGGGCGTGACGCGCTCGAGGCCCGCTCCCACGCTCTGGAGCGCGACGGCCAAATAAAGCGCGGTATAGGCGAAGAGAAGTGCGGCAATCCCGCCAGTAAGAAGGAGTCCCGTCGAGACGCCGAAGAGCGCGTTAGCCGTACCGGAGATGGCGCTATCCAAGAGCGCGAAGGGCGTGAGCACGCCGACGGCAATCACCGAGCCCGGCACGGCATAGCCCATCGCCGCGAAAGAGGCGACGCGTCCGGCGAGCGCATTCGGGCGGAATTTCTTGGCGACGGCAAGGACGAGCGCCCCTCCCGTGACGATGGCGCCGGCAGAGGCCGCGAGCGTCAGGCTGTGCAGGAGATGGCGCTGAAAGTCCCGCGTCGGCCCGCCCGACTGAACGAGGAGATCAACGAGCACGACGGCAGGCACGATGAAGCCCAAGAGGGGTGGCAGCGCGCAGGCGATGATCGCGAGGACGGATCTTCCGCCCGATAAGCGATACCGCGCCGGACGGCGGTCACGCCGTCCGGTCTCGTGGAAGCGCGCCTTGCCGCGTGCAAGACGTTCCAAGGAGAGTGCCAAGGCGACGATGGCGATCAGGATGGTCGCGAGCTGTGCTGCAGCGCGCGGATCGGAGAAGGAGAACCAGGCGCTGTAAATGCCGGTGGTGAACACGGGGACGCCGAAATAGGACACCGTTCCGTAATCGGCGAAGGTCTCGAACGCGGCAAGCGTTGCGCCGGCGACGAGCGCGGGACGCGCGAGCGGAAGCGAGACCGCGAGGAAGGACTGCCACGGTCCGCGGCCTAAAAGGAGCGCCGCTTCGCGCGCGCTCGCCGACTCACTCAAGAAGCGCGCGCGCGCCAGCAGATACACATAGGGATAGAGCGTGAGCGTCAGCATCAGTGCGGCACCCGGGAGCGAGCGGATGTCAGGAAACCAATAGTCGCCGGCGTCCCATCCGGTTGCCGCGCGCAGCGCGCTCTGCACCGGCCCGAAGCCTGAGAGGAAATCCGCGTAGGCATAAGCCAGCACATAAGCGGGCGCGGCCAAGGGGAGCACGAGTGCCGACTCGAGCACGCGCCGGCCTTTGAACTCGCAGCATGCGACGAGCCATGCCGCCGGCACGCCGATCACAAGTACACCGATGACAACGAGGACGCCGAGAGCGAGCGTGTTCACGACATACTCGGCGAGCACTGTTTCGACCAAGTGCACGAAGGTGGGGCTTGGGCCCGCAAACACGCTGAAGATCACCGACGCGAGCGGGACGGCGAGGGTGAGCGCGAGCACGAGCGACGCCCAGTCGAGCGGGGACAAGCGCCACGAGGAGCGCGCGGGCACGAGAACGGTGGGCGTCTCCGCGGTCATGCCCTAGCGTTAGCGCGTTTTCGCGCTCGCGTCAGCCGCGGTGCTTCGAGAAGAAGTCCAAAACCGCGCGATTGAAGATGTCCGGCCGCTCCCAATAGGCGGAATGGCCGCATTCCGGCACGATGACGACGTCCGCGCGCGGAATATGCTCCGCGTAAGCGCGCGCCACCGATGGCGGCACGGCAAGATCGGCATCGCCCGCCATCACGAGCGTCGGCACGGTTAACGTCGCGAGCTTGGCGAAGGTGATCTTATTCGCGTTCCGCGGTCCGAAGCGGTTGCCGGTGACGGCCTTGCTCTCGAGCTCGGCCCAGATCTTCGTTCCTTCCGGATTGGCCGCGCGGTAGGACGGTCCCAGCTCGCGGAATTCCGCTGGGAGATCGTCAAAACCCTTGGGCCGGATTTCGCTCGTCAACTTCAGATAAGACTCGTCTTCGACGCCGCCGACCGCGCAAGCGACGACCAGACTGTGCAGACGGTCAGGGTGCGAGAGCGCGTAGTCGACCGCGATGCCGCCGCCAGCCGCCGAGCCCAGGAGATGAAACTTCCCGAGCTTCAGATAATCGGTGAGCGCCGCGAGATCGCCCGAGGGTGTGCCGGGATTGCTCTTATCGACCGCGTCCGAGCCGTTATAGCCGCGCCGCGAATAGGCGATGACACGATAGCCGGCGCGCACGAACACGGGCTGCTGATAGCTCCAGATGAGTGCGCTTCCCGTCGCGGGATGCAGCAGCACGACGGGCTGCCCCATGCCGCCCGTATCCCGATAGAACAGCTTTGTACCGGCGACCTGCGCCACGCCTTCTCTCGAAGGCACCTGCGTCGGGATCGGAATGGGCGTCATTGGATCAACTCGCGTTGCGGTTCTTGCGGGCGCCGCGATGAACGATGTAGCGGCAACGGCGGTGCCAGCTTGCAACAGGCTGCGCCGATCGAGGGTGGGGGTCAGCATTACCTACTCTCCTATCGCCGCTGGATGCGAATCTGCATCACCAGATTGTTCCGCACGATCAGCGCCATGCCTTCATATTCGAGCGTCTCGACGCCGTTCAGCGTGCTTTGTTCGACTGGCTGTCCCAAAAGCGAAATCGCAACAGGTACGGCGAGACCGAGGCGCAGATGGTCCGCGGTTTCGAAGCGCGGGTCGTCGACAGTGATGAGGTCAACGCCCGCGGTGCCGATCTGCACTGTCACGCGACCGAAGGAATAGACCGTCTCGTTGCCTTGGTGCAGTGTTGAAGCGGGAGCGCCCGCCACTTTCAAGAGATCGGCTTCGGATAGCCCCAGCGCGATCGGTCCCACACGTTCGCCGGGTACAATGAGGGCATCGCGCGGCTGCGCGAGTGCGGGTATCGCACAGGCAGCAACGACAAGAATGGCCGCGCGGCGGATCATTGTTGGCTCGTTGGATCCTGGGTCAGCACCTTGACGCCAACGGTGTCCGGCGTCGCACCGGGCTGCACGCGACGCGGCTGGGCACTGGGCGCGAGATAGAAGAAGTATTGGAACATCACCACGGCGGTAGCGATGATAAGGACGATGAGCCGTGCTCCCCGCAAGCGCGCCTCCACTGAAGGGCTTGGTCATTTTCGCCATTGCGCCTGTTTCGGCAAGCGCGAAGGCTGTCACTTGCTGTCCGGTGTGATGGGGATGATCTGGATCGGTGGGGGTTCGTTGCTTGGTGCGGCCGCGGGCGCCGGCTGTTGTGAAGGTGCCGGTGGAAGGCGGAACGGTGGGGCGGGCTTATAGACGAAATAGAACTCGTAGATCACCAAGAGCGTGATGATCCCCAACACTAAGACCCGGACCCGTCCCATCCCAGCCTCTTCATTGTCGAGCATGCCATTCTCGCGATCTGAAGGGGGGCAGCAAGCGGAGTTTTCTGGCCCGTCCTAGTGCAAGGACGGGCGAATTGGTCCAAACTTGTCGCGCCTGAGGAGTGGGAGAGGGTCATGAAAAAGAACCACCTGACGCGACGCAAAGTCCTGGCAGGAGCGAGCGCGCTTGGCCTCGTGGCGCCGGCCGTGCGCACAAACGCTGCCGCGCCGGTGAGCAAGATTATGACGAGC
>DASQHF010000211.1:0-15732 GCA_035632215.1 Micropepsaceae bacterium
CAAGCGGCTTGCGAAGCATGGGAACCCTCCGGAATGGCAAACCGTAACAAGGGAAAGTGCCTCCGGTCAATCGGAGGCAGACGTTTCACGCGTCCGCGTACCACCCGCGAATGTTCTTAAGACGTGCTGGGGACGGCAATATTCCCTTCACGAAAGTTTCGAGGTTGCCACCAGGGAATTTCACTCCCGGGAAGCCGGCGCTCCTGGCTGCTTCGACGTCGGAGTCCCGGTCCCCGATGAGCAAACTCTCTTCCTTGACCACCGGCCACCGATCATTGAGCTCGAGGATCATGCCGGGCTTGGGTTTCCGGCAGGCGCAGTCCTCGCGGTATGCCGCAACCGCTCCCTGCGGGTGATGCGGGCAAAACTTAAAAGCGTCGACATGCGCGCCAATGCTGCGCAGCTCTTCGTTCATCCAAAGATGCAGCGCTTCGACGGAGGCAATATCGTAGAAGCCGTGTGCCACGCCGGCCTGATTGGAGACCACGAAGACGAAATATCCGAGATCGTTGCAGGTTTTAACCGCACGCTGGGCGCCTTCAATCCAGTGGAACTCTTGCGGACGATGGGTGTAACCCTTGTCCTCGTTTAGGACATTGTCGCGATCGAAGAACACCGCGGGGCGGCGCACCATGCGCAGGAACTCGGCCTGCGCTCTCTCGTAATCGGCGCGGATCCCGATATCCACGAAGTATCCGTCATAGACGACACCACCAAGGCGGCCTTCGTCAGCGAGCCGCGGAAAGACGTCGGCCTCGAGCGAAGTCTCTTTAGGGCGCAAAGTCTCGATGATACGGGCGTCCAACCAATAAGCGCCTGCATTGACGAGCCCGCGGCCCTGATGCCCCTTGGGGTGGAATCCGATGATCCGATCGCCGGCGACCTCAACCATGCCGTAACGTGTACAATCGGCAATGTGCCGGAGCGCGATCCTCCCAAGCAGATCGCCGCCAACATCGTGCATCGCCAAGTCGAGCAGGTTGAAGTCGAAACAGGAGTCTCCGTTCAGCATCAGGAAATTGGTATCGAGTAGCGGCGCCACTTCCCGAAGCGCGCCCGCGGTGCCCAATGGCTCATGCTCGATCCGGGTCGTGAACCGCGCGCAAAGCTCGCGCGCGAGCGCGCCATCGGGGCGAAAATGCTCGGCGACGACTTCGCCGCGATATCCTGCCAAGAAGACGAAAGAATCGAACCCGAAGCGCCGAGCCTGCCGAACCAGATGCTCGACGAAGGGACGGCCGCCAACGGACAGCATCGGCTTGGGCACATGCTCGACGAGCGGGCCCAAGCGCGTGCCGAGGCCGCCGGCGAGGATCACGCATTGTCGGCCGGGCGGTCGCATCAGACGAGACAATCCTCGATGATCTCGCAGATCATGTGCCCCACTCCGATATGCATCTCCTGGATTCGCGGCGTGCGGTCGGAGGGAACGCGTATCAGGGCATCGCAAATCCCGCGCACGGCTCCGCCCGATGCGCCGGTGAGGCCGACCGTGAACATGCCGATGGCTTTGGCGACTTCGAGCGCCTCGATCACGTTGCGGCTGTTTCCGCTGGTCGAAATTGCGATCAGCACGTCTTCGGGCTTGCCAAGCGCTCGCACTTGCCGTGCGAACACTTGCCCGTACCCGTAATCGTTGCCGACGGCCGTAAGGGTGGACGTGTTCGCAGTGAGGGCGATCGCCGCAAGCGGGCTCCGCTCCCTCAAATAGCGGCCCTGAAGCTCGGCCGCGAGGTGCTGCGCATCGGCGGCCGAGCCGCCATTGCCGCAGAACATCAGCTTGCCGCCGCGGCGCATGCGCTCCACGATCTTGAGCGCAATCTCCGCAATCGCCTCCGCCTCTTCGCAGAGCTTGGCATAATTGCCGGAGCTCTCCGCGAAAGCGTTTCGTATTCTTCTTGCCGCTTCGTTTCCGTCCATGCTCGGGGGCCTCTTCAATCGAGCCTCCAGCCTTCCGTGCCGCCCTTCGTGAAATGGCAGTTCTTCACTTCCCCATCGGCGCGCTGGAGCGCCTGTACGACGGAACTACGGCGCGCCGGGTCGATGACGAACATGATGAATCCTCCGCCGCCCGCGCCCGATACTTTTCCGGCCTTGGCACCGGCACTCATCGCGAGCTCGAAGACCCGCTCGATTCTGGGCGTCGAGATCCCGCGTGCCGTGCGTTTCTTGGCTTCCCAGGAATTCCCGATGTAATGGGCGAATCTCCCGAAGTCGCCCTTGAGTACCGCCTCCTTCATGCCGATTGCGTCTTCTTTGAGGATTTTCATCGCTTCCATCGAGGAAGGATCGTTCTCCTCGATGTTCCTCGTCTGCTCTTCGATGATTGCCGACGAGATGCGGGACACGCCGGTGAAATAGAGAACGAGCGAGGACTCGATCTCGGACAGGATCCAGTTCTTCACATGCAGCGGATTCACGATCGTGCGCTCGTCGGCGTAGAACTCCATGAAGTTGAAGCCGCCGAACGTCGCCGCATATTGGTCCTGCTTGCCCCCGGCGAAGTGCAGGTCCCGCCGTTCGATTGCGTAGGCGAGCCGCGCGACGTCGTACTCCCCCAAGGGGAGCCGCAGCCATTCGACGAAGGCCTTGAGTATCGCGACCACAAGCGTCGATGAGGAGCCAAGCCCCGACCCAGGCGGCGCGTCGCAATGCGTAATCAAGTGGAACGCGAGCGGCTTGCCATCCCCGTAATCCCTCACGATCCGATTGTAGACGGCCTTGTGGAGGGCAAGCGAGCCGGTGGGCTCGAGCCTGTCCCTCGCCTCGCCCGAGAAGTCCTCGCCTATATCGGGCGCCGAAATGCGGATCAGGCCATCGTCCTTCTCGATGATGTGGGCATAAGCGTAAAGGTCGATCGTCGCGTTCAGCACGCAGCCGCCATGAAGATCGCAGAAAGGCGAGAGGTCCGTTCCTCCGCCTGCCAGCCCCAAGCGGAGCGGAGCGCGCGCCCGGACAATCATGAGAAGCCGTTCCCCGACATCGGCCCAAATACCTCCCCGAATTCGCTCAGATCGTTTGCGCCGCCGAGAGCGGCTGGAGCGCCGGCTGCGCGGCCGTGGCGCCGACACGCACGGTCTTTGGCGACACGATGTGCTGCCAGGTCAGGGCATAACCCTCGCGCGAAAGCGTCTCGCGAACGAATTTGTTTCCCTGCTTAGCGGCCAACGCCCAATGCTCGGCATGTTCTTCGGGATGGAGGATATAAGAATCCCACGCTTCCTCCGGAACCGAGAGCGGGTATTCGCTCAACTGCAAGCCCTCAAGCGCACATGCGTTGCCGAGAACCGGACAGCCATAGGACCAGCCTTCGATGACCTTGGTCTTGATCCCCCCCGGTATGAGCGCGGGCACCAGCGAAATGCTGCCCGGCCGGTATGCCTCCGCAATATCGGATACGAAACCGCGCCAGCGGACTCGAGCGACCACCTGCTCCGCGCGGTTCTGACGGCCGTAAATGTGGAGCTCGGTCTCGGGGCGCAGCCTGCGCCACAAATCCAGAAGGAAATCGATCGCCAGGCGGTTCTGGAGAAGCGAGTCGCTGCCGACGAAGATAAAACGATACTCCAAGGCCGGTATCGCGTCCGCATTGATCTCGGATGGCGGCGGAGCGCTGTAGACCGCCGCCGCGGCTGGTGACAGAGAGTGCAAGAGCTGCGCCCGTTCCGAACTCGATACCAGAACGACCGCGTCGGAGTTCGCTATCATCTCCTGCTCTGCGGATCCGATTGTCGCGTCTTCGTGGCGCGTTATCAGACGCGAAAGAGGTCCCTCGACGAGAGACCGTAACCAGACCGGAAGAAACGCCCCGGCGAATCCGGTCAACAGCGGCTGGTTCAACTTCACCAGAGCGTCCATGCGGCGCGACACGAGATCGTCGAAGTCGGTAATGACGCGCAGCCGCGGCAACTCGCTGCGAAGAAGCCGCAGGAATAGCTGGCAGCGCACCATGTCTAGATACACGGCTTCGAATTGCCCGCCCGCAATTTCCCTTGCCAAGCGCCGATGCTCCGAAGGCACGGCATAAAGCGCGCATTGCAGCGGCAATGGTTTTGCGAGCGCAAACGACTTGCACCACGCCCAAGCGATAGCGGCAATGTCGGCGATCCGGCGCGTCTCGAAGCCGCTGCGCAAGCGCAGCGTGCTTACCTCGAAATTCCGTGCCAAGGCGCGTTCGATTTCGCGGATCGTACGGGATCGGCCGCTATTGGCGGAAATATCGCGCGTCACCACCATGGCGATCTTGGGAAGCTTCGCGTTCACCTCCGACATCTCAGGCCTCTGCCGCCTCGAACGCGTCCAGGCGACGGCGCCAGGCCTTCTCGATGTCCAGCTTCATCGACTCTCGTAACGAATGACGCTCGCGCGTGGCCAAGGTCCAACCCTTGAAGCGGTCGCCACGATTGAAACGTCGCATGTTGCGAGCCGCTTCCAGCGCTTCGATCCAGCGTCCAAGGGGCGAGTTCGAACCCCACTCGACGAAGCCTTTGAGCTTGGGCGACGACAAGCGCTCGATCTGCGGACATATTTCCGGCGCACCTTCGGAATTCGGCAGATAGCTCTCCGACCAGCGGTTCTTCCGGCGCAACTCGTCATACGCCGTGCGCCCGAAGAGCGGCACGATCTGCGCAAGCTCGTGGGCGTCGTAAAGACTTTCCCGTTCGAGGGCGAGCGTCGTCATGGAAAGAAAAATGTTCGGACAAAGCATGTTCGTGCCGAACTTGCGGCTGAAGAGCGCAGCCGTCCTCGCAAGCGCGCGCGCACGCCACATCGCGTCGGCATCCGTGAGCAGGATGAAATCGATGTCGCCCCCTTCCGAAAAATTGTCGGCAGCGAAGGAGCCGGTCAAGCCGACCATTCGCACATGGGGCAGATTGGCAAGAAACCGCGCATAGTGAAGGGCTAGCGGCCACCGCGTCTCAGCCAACGCACGGCGACGCGGCCTTAAACCCAGAATGTGTTCCCGCCCTTTGAGCGCGAAATAGCGTCCGTCAGTGGTCAGGTACAGCTCGGACAAAGGTCCGCGCGAGAGCACCCGCACGACGTCCTCGCGCTCGCATTTAACCCAATGCAGGTAGCGGTGGATCTCGTCGATGCTTGGCGCGAAATCGAAGACATCTCGATAGGCTATCGTCGAATAGATGGCGCGCTCGAGCTCGCTCAAGCGAACTCTCGCCCGGGGATAGGCGCACCAGGGCTCGGACGCGTACGGGTCGATGGACAGTTCCATGAGACAGCTTTGGTTGCAGCAGACCGGTCTTCTTCCCCGCCCTCAGATCGCCCGCTGCGTCTAGCCGAGGCGCTGTAGAGTCCTGATTGCGCCGCTTCGAGTCAACATGCCCGGCATCAAAAAACCCACCGATTGTAAGGTGAAATAGCGGCGGCTAAAGTAAGACGATGTCTGTCCGAGAAATATTCCCCTATTCCGGGTTCAACCCGTGAACCTGCCTGCGCGGCCGATGCCGGCGGTCGGGAAGCATAAGGTCGTTCTCTATAATCCCGCAGCGGTGTTTCACACCATGCCGCTCGCGCTCATGGCCGTCGGCTCAAACCTCGACCCGAAGCGCTTCGACGTCCGCATCATCGATGCGAGGATCACCGAGGACCCCTTGGGCGAGGTGCTGCGCGAAATCGAGGACGCGCTGTGCTTCGGCGTCACAATGCTCACCGGGCGCCCGATTGGCGACGCGCTAAGAATATTGCGGGCAGTCAAGACGAGACGCCCCGAGCTTCCGACGATCGTCGGCGGCTGGCATCCGTCGCTGTTTCCCGTGGAGACCTTGTCCGAGCCGAGCATCGATATCACGGTGGCCGGCCAAGGCGAAGCGACGTTCGCGGAACTCCTGGAGCACCTCCTTGAGGGCATGAGCCCCAAGGGGATCGCCGGAACGGCTTATCGCGGGCCTGGAGGCATCGTCTCCAACCCCTCGCGGCCGCTTGCTTCGATGGACGACTTTCCGCCGCCGAATTTCGACCTCATTCCGGTCGAGAGGTATTTTTCTTTCAAAGGCCGGAGGCAGCTCGACTACATCACTTCCATAGGCTGCAATTTTCGCTGCGCCTTCTGTGCCGATCCGTTCGTCTACGGACGGAACTGGAAGGGCATGACGCCGGAACGGCTCGGCATCGAGATCGAGACGCTGTGGCGGCGATACGGCTTCACTGATCTCAATTTCCAGGACGAGACCTACTTCACGCATCAGCACCGGGTCGCGGCGATCTGCGAAGAGTTCCTGCGCCGGGGCTTGAGCTTCACCTGGGCAGGGACGCTACGCGCCGATCAGGGCGTCCGGCTGCCTGAGGAAACCTGGCAACTCTGCACGAGATCCGGCTTGCGGCGCGTCCTCGTCGGCGTCGAGACAGGCTCGCCGGCGATGATGAAGCGGATCATGAAGGACACCACCGTCGACAACGTGCTCGAGACGGCCGCGAAATGCCTGCACCATCGAATTGGGGTGATCTTCTCCTTCATCGTGGGTTTCCCGGGCGAAACCGAGGAAGCCCTCGAAGACACGCTGGCGCTCATCAAGACGCTCCGCGCCATGAGTCCGACGTTCGAGACGCCGATCTTCTACTACAAGCCCTATCCGGGCTCGCCTCTCGCCCATGAGGTCAAGGACCAGATGCCGCGCACCCTCGAGGAATGGGCTGGCTTCGATTATGTGGCAGGGGCCGCCGGAGAATGGGTTTCGCCCGAAGTCTATCGCCGCGTCGAGCGGTTCAAATTCTACAACCGGGTCGCCTGGGGGCGCGAAACGCCGCTACGCCGCCCGTTGCAGAAGATCGCGCGCTGGCGGGCACGGCGAGAAATTTATTCCCTCCCGGTGGAAAAATTTCTGGTCGAGACATTCCGACCGGCCGAACCGCTGTCGTAGCTCGATTTGTTCCCATCGCGCCCGGCGAAAGGGCTCTTCGCGCTTGACCTCCAAGGGCGGCGGACCCATGGTTTTCCCGGGTGTGCAGCCTCGTCACCGCCGCCCAATACGCGGTTGCGCGACACATGAGATTAGAACCGCAGGTTTGAAACCGTGGCTCGTTTGCTGATTGGCAGCGTCTATTTCCTGCGCCTCGATCCGCCGCGATGGGCCGAGATGCAGCCCTTTCCGCCTTTGGGAACGCTGCACGCGGCTAGCTATGTGCGCGCGCAAGGACACGACGTCCGTTTTTTCGACGCGATGCTGGCCGAGTCTCCCCAAGAATGGGCTCAAGCCGTAAGCCGCGAGAGGCCCAATCTCGCCGTGCTTTTCGACGACAACTTCAATTACCTCTCCAAGATGTGCCTGGCCAACATGCGCGATGCGGCGTTCGCCATGATCGCCGCGGCGCGCGATGCGGGCGCGAAAGTCGTCGTCTGCAGCGCGGATGCTGCCGATCATCCCGAGCTCTACCTTAGGGCCGGCGCGGACGCCGTCATCCTGGGCGAGGGCGAAGCGGCCTTGGCCGAGATCGCGGATGGGATTGATCGCGACGCGATGGCCGCTTTGGACGGCATTGACGGCATCGCGAGCGTGGATGCGCATGGCGCGCTGCATCGCGGCCCGAAACGAGCGCCAATGCGCGATCTCGATGCTCTTCCATTCCCGGCTTGGGATCTCGTCGACTTCGACGCCTATCGGCGTCTGTGGCGTGAACGGCACGGAATGTTCGCGGTCAACATGGCGACGACACGGGGCTGTCCCTATCTCTGCAATTGGTGCGCGAAGCCGATCTGGGGCCAGAGTTATACGGTGCGCAGCGCGGCGAATGTCGTTGCCGAGCTCAAAGAGCTCGTCGCGCTCGCCTCGCCCGACTATATCTGGTTCATGGATGACATCATGGGCTTGAAGCCCAAATGGTGGGGCGCGTTCGCGGACGAGCTGGAGCGGCATGATCTAGAGCTTCCCTTCAAATGCTTGAGCCGCGCCGACATCCTTTTGCGCGAAGGCGCGATCGAGGACTTGAAGCGCGCTGGCTGCGACATCGTTTGGCTCGGCGCTGAATCGGGAAGCCAATCCGTCCTCGACGCCATGGACAAGGGCCTTACGATCGCGCAGATCCGCGACGCGACGCTGCATCTTAAGGATGCGGGGATCCGCGTCGGATATTTCATCCAATTCGGATATCCGGGCGAGAATGCCGAGGACATCGCGAAGACGCTCGAGCTCATTCGCGAGAACACGCCCGACGAGCTCGGCATCTCTGTATCTTATCCGCTGCCGGGTACCGGATTCTATGAACGGGTCAAGCAGGAGCTGAAGGAAAAACGGAATTGGGTCGATTCGGGCGATCTCGCGATGCTCTATCGCGGTCCGTTCAGCACCGAGTTCTATCGCGAGCTCCACGCCTATGTGCACCGCGATTTCAAGCGACGCCGCGCCTGGCGGCGCTTCAAAGACGTGCTTTGGGGCCGCGAGCCGTTCAAGCTTCGTCACCTTCTTGCTCTGGGCTATGCGGGTCTAACTCTGCCGCTCGTGCCGCTGTCGCTCTATCGCATGCGCCTCTTGCGTGCCCGCCATCCTCCTCAAACGCCCGCACGTGCCGACGCCCCCAAGCGGGCCGTTCTTGCGCGATCCTGACGAGCGGGCGGATGGATATCCTTCTCACACACGGTTATTTCCTGACGCTCGACGAGGCGGAGAAGCGGGTGATGAAACCCTATCCCCCGCTCGGGCTGCTTTACATTTCCTCGCATCTGAAGGCGCGCGGATTTGATGTCGAGGTGCTCGACAATACGTTCCTCGATCTAACCTCGGCCGAGGCGACGCTTACAGAAAAGGCGCCGCGGCTGGTTGGCCTTTATGTCAACCTGATGACGCGGAAGAACGCGCTCAAGCTGATCGCAAAATGCAAGGAGATTGGCGCGATCGTGGTTCTCGGCGGACCGGAACCGTCGAACTATGTCCACGAATATCTCTCGCGCGGCGCCGATATCGTCGTCTCGGGCGAAGGCGAGCGGGCGCTCGAGGAGTTGATCCCACATATCGCGAAACACGGGCTCAATCGCCTGACGGAGATCCGCGGCATCTATTTCAAGGGCGAACACGAAGAGATCCTTTCCACCGCCCCGAGGGCGCAGATCGAGAACCTCGACGCCCAGCCCTTCCCCGATCGCGCCGCTATCGACCTCGAACAATATCTGGACACTTGGCAGAGGCACCATCACGTGCGCTCAGTGTCGCTGATAACCGCGCGCGGCTGCCCTTACCCATGCGCCTGGTGCAGCCATTCCGTCTATGGACGCACGCATCGCCGGCGCTCGCCGAAAAATGTCGCCGACGAGATCGCTCGGGTCCGGGAAGCTTATCGGCCTGACCAGCTCTGGTACGCCGACGACGTGTTCACGATCAACCCGAAATGGCTGGAGCGCTATGCCGCCGAACTGAAGCGGCGCAAGCTCGATTATCCGTTCGAGACAATCACGCGCGAGGACCGCCTGAACGAGGCGACAGTCAGGACGCTTGCGGAGATGGGATGCTATCGGCTCTGGATCGGCGCCGAGAGCGGCTCGCAGCGCATCCTGGACGGCATGGACCGTCGGACCGATGGGGTGCGGATGCGGGAGATGATCGCGCTTGTCAAACGGCACGGCATCCGGGCCGGCACGTTCATCATGGTCGGGTACGATGGCGAAACCTGGGATGACCTGAACGCGACCGCCCATCATTTGCGGGGTGCTGCGCCCGACGATGTGCTGACCACCCTCTCCTACCCGATCAAGGGCACGCCCTATTACGATCTCGTCGCCGATCGCGTGATCCCGACGAAGGCTTGGGAAGAGGGATCGGATCGCGATCTCACGATTCGCGGCCGCAATTCGCGCCGTTTCTATGGTCACACGCAGCGCTGGCTGCGGGCGGAAGCGGAATTGGCGCGCGTGAAGGACGGCACGGCCTCCTGGCGCAGCCTGGTCAAGGCAAGGGCTGCCTCCGTGATCAGTCGAATGGGCATGTACGCGACGCGAAACGAGGTCGAGCATGGCTGACCTCGCCGACCCATCGCTGATTGCAAGCCCCTTCGATGCTTCCGCAGCGGCCTATGACGAATCCTTTACTGACAGCTTCTGTGGCCGCGCCTTGCGGGAAACCGTGTGGCTCAGGATCGCCCCTCATCTTCGTGCCGGCATGGACGTCCTGGACCTCGGCTGCGGGACCGGAGAAGACGCGATCCGGCTCGCGCGGCTTGGCTGTAATGTCGTTGCAGCGGACAGCTCGGCCGCCATGCTGAAAGCCGCCGCAGCGAAACTTGCCGGCGCGAGCGCGAGAATCCGTTTGGCGGAACTCGATTTCAACCGCACCGATTCCGGAATAGCCACTCTCGGACCGTTCGATTTTGTCCTGTCGAATTTCGGGGCCGCCAACTGCATCGAGGATCTCGCCGCGTTCGGGCGAGCCTTGGCCCGTTGCGTCAAACCCGGCGGCAAAGCCGCAATCGTCTTCATGGGCCGCTTCTGCGCGCTCGAAACGCTGTATTATTCGAGCCGCTTCGATCGCAGAGCCGGGCGCCGGTGGAGCGGTAAGGCCGAGGCGAGGTTACACGATCGTTCGTTCGCGATCCGCTATTGGAAAGTCGGCGAAGTCAAGCGCGCGACGCCGGCGTTCCGCGCCCTCGAAGCTTGCGGAATCGGGGTGCTTTTGCCGCCCTCCCACCTCTTTCATCTCGAGCGGCAACGTCCGCGTCTATTCGCGGCGCTTGCCCGTTGGGATCGGAAGGTCGCGAACTTGTGGCCGCTCTCGCGCATGGGCGATCACACGCTGCTCGTGCTCGAGCGCCGCGCCGACGTCGTGGAGCGGCGGCAATGATCCTCCTCTACAATCCCGTCAGCTCGCCTTCGAAGAAGCCCGTGCTGCCGATGTCGCTGCTCTCGCTGGGAGCGCTGCTCGAAGGCAAGATCGATTATAGGATCATCGATGGCAATCTCGTTGCGGACGGATTCGCGGCATTGAGAGCCGCTCTTCGCGACACGGGCGCGCAAGTTCTCGGCATGACCGTTATGCCGGGGCCACAGCTTTCGAACGCGGTTCCGATCTGCAAGGCGCTCAAGGCAGAGTTTCCCAAGCTCACCATCGTCTGGGGCGGATATTTTCCCTCGCTTCATTGCGACGTGGTGATGAAGGCACCGTATATCGATTACGTCTTCCGCGGCCACTGCGAGTACGAATTCGCGGAGTTCTTGCTGCGATTGAGATCCGGCGAGGAGTTTTCGACGCTTGCGGGACTCGCCTGGCGCACACCCGAAGGCGAGGTCGTGAAGAACCCCAAGCCGCCGCTACCCGATATCAATCGGCTCCCCGACTTCCCCTACGACCGCGTGCCGATGGAACGTTACATGCGCAAATCCTTCATGGGCTCGCGCACGGTTGCGCATCATTCGAGCTATGGCTGTCCGTTCACCTGCAATTTCTGCGGCGTCGTGCACAAGGTGAACGGCCGCTATTCGGCGCAAACGGCCGAACGCACGGCGGCAGTCGTCCATCATCTTGTCGAGGCTTATCGCGTCGATGCGGTCGAGTTCTACGACAGCAATTTCTTCGTGCAGGAATCGCGCATTGCCGAGTTCAGCGAACGCATCGCGCACCTAAAGATCGGCTGGTGGGGCTTCGGCCGTCCGGACACGATGCTCAAATTCAGCGACAAGACTTGGACGGCGATGGCCAAAAGCGGGCTCAAGATGGCGTTCATGGGCGCCGAAGCCGCCGACGACGAGATGCTTAAGCGCATGAACAAGGGCGGCAAACAGACGCATGAGACGGTCTTGGCCGTTGCCGAGAAGATGGCGCGCTTCGGCGTGGTGCCGGAGATGTCGTTCATCGTCGGCAATCCGCCCGACCCTGAAGCCGATCTCGACAAGACGCTGCGCTTCATTCGCCGGCTGAAACGGGTGAATCCGGCCACCGAGATCATTTTCTATGTTTTCAGTCCGGTCCCCGTCGCAGGCGACATGCTGCACGAAGCGATGACGGCCGGGTTCAAATATCCGGAAAGTCTCGAGGTCTGGATCGAAGCGCCTTGGGAACGGTTCGCGCAGCATCTTTCATCGAAGCTTCCCTGGATGAACGATCGCATCCGCAAGAAGGTGCGCAATTTCCAGCAGGTGCTGCACGCGGCCTATCCCACGGTCACCGATCCCAAGCTCAAAGGCCCGGGCCGCATCGCGCTCAAGGCTGCCGCGGGCTGGCGCTACGCGACCGAGTTTTATGCCTTTCCCATCGAGCTTAAGGTCGTGAACAAGATTTTCCCTTACAACCGGCCGGAAATCACCGGCTTTTGAGCGTGGCGCTCGACAAAAGAATTCCCGCTGCACCGCCCGCCGTGTCCATTCTCGTGTACCGGCTCTGTCTGCCGTGGATGTTCCTTAAACGGACGATCTTAAGCAGCAAGCTTAAGCGCGCCGTCATGGAACGGGTGCGCGGCCGCGAGTTCATCGTCTGGCCCGGCGTCCTCAACCCGGTGATCTTTCGCGCCGGCCGCTATCTCGCTGAATTCCTCCAGGATACGCCGCTTATCCGCGTCAATGCGAACGACCCGCCGACCGCGCTCGACCTCGGAACAGGATGCGGAATTCTCGCGGTGTTCGCCGCGGCACGAGGCTACAACGTGACCGCCGTCGACATCGAGCCGCGCGCCGTTTCCTGCGCGCGCGCAAACGCGATCCTCAATAAGCTCGAAGATAAGATCCGGGTGGTCGAGGGAGATCTATTCGCGCGCGTCGCCGGCTTAAGTTTCGATCTCGTGGTTTTCAACCTTCCTTTTTTTCGTGGAATTCCCCATAGACCGTTCGAACGCGCCTGGAAGAGCCCCGATGTCATCGAGCGCTGCGCACTGGGTCTGCCGGGAGCGCTCAAGCCCGACGGGGTCGCGCTGTTTGTGCTGTCGAGCCATGGCGAACCGCAGGCAATGCTCGACGGAATGACGCGCAATGGCCTCGAGGTCGAGCGCGTGAGCTCGCGGCATTTCGGTGTCGAGACGATGGCGATCTATGCGGCACGTCACAAGCCTGGGGACGCACACGAGGAGCGCGCGCCCTCCCATGAATAACATCTCGGCGCGCGACATGACGGCTCGGCAATACCATGAATTCATGCTGGCCTCGGAAAGCGATCGCGGCACGCGCGCGATGTTCCAGCAGGCAGTCCTGTCTCGCTTGAGCCCAGGCGCGTCGATTTTCGATTTTGGCGCCGGCAGCGGCATCGACGCCAAGGCATACGGCGAACACGGCCATCGCGTCCATGCCTATGACTCGTCCACCGAAATGCAGGAAACATTTTCCGACTATTGCCGCAGCGAAATGGCGACCGGCCGGATCAAGCTCGTCTCGCTGCCATTCGGCGAGTTCCTTAAGCAGGATCGGATCGGCGACGACCGCCTCGATGCCATCACCGCAAATTTCGCGGTGTTAAATCTCATTCCGGGTCACGCGCCGCTGTTCAGGGCTTTCGACCGTTGGCTGAGCCCAAACGGATTCATCCTTATCGGAGTTATCAGCCCGTACCACCTCACGGATGCGCGCTACGCGTGGTGGTGGCGCCACCTGGGCGAACTCGTGTTTCGCGGGCAATATGATTTGAGGACGGGAGATGATCTTTCTCACCGTTTCGGAGTCTCGGCGCTCAAGCGGGCGGCGGCGCCGTACTTTCGGTTGGAGGGATTGGTTCGCAGCGCGCCACGAAAAGTTCCCGCACGGAACTTGGCCTCGCCCGCTTCGGAGACGGACTTGTGCGGGCCATTATTCCTTTGCACGCACCGTTTCATATTCCTGTTGTTTCGCAGGCACTAAGCTTGGCTGGTAGACGGGATATTTCAGCCACATGGCGGCGCCCGGTTCGGGGCGGGGTCGGCCGCATCCGACCTAAGTCTCATTGACGAGGGAATAGGGAGGCGGGAACTTCGTCTTTGGGGGGGTAGGCTGCGCCCGTGTCGGGACGACGCACGCCGAGGGAACGGGGAAAAACAGCCGTGCGTTTGCTCTATCCGCTCGCTGCGTGCGCCCTTGTGTGCGTCGGCTTCGTTGCCGAAGCGCACGACACCGCTCGCGGCCCTGACAAAGCATGCGGTCTCGATTGCAATCTTGCGTCCGAGATCGATGCCTACCTCAAGAACCGGGATTCCGCCAGCGAGGTTACGTTCGGCGATCCGCGTCTCGAGAACCTTCATCGCGGGGTAAAGACATCCGGACACGCACAGACAGAACTCGCTGACGAGATCGCCGATTATCTGAAGCGCGGTCCGAGCGGCACCTCTGCAAAGCTCGCACCGGGCGAGGGAGTCAAGCTCGCGGCGGCCGCGCCTGCGGAGCAAGCGCAAGAGCAGCGCGAATATGTCGGGCAGCAGAGTTGCGTTTCCTGTCACAGCCAGGAAGCGCAGAACTGGGCCCACACGATCCACGCCAAAGTCTTCGGGCTCAATCCGCGCAACGCGCTCGAGAGCGCCGGCTGCGAGGCCTGCCATGGACCGGGCTCGGCGCATGTGCGCACTCCGGCTGCACCCTTGAGCATCATCCGCTTTTCGAAGCGCAGCCAAACTCCCGTCTCGCAGCAGAACGCCCAATGCCTCACCTGCCATCGCGGCGGCCAGCGCATCTTCTGGCCGAACTCGGTGCACGAGAGCCACGACCTCGCCTGCAGCGATTGCCACAATCCGATGGCGAATTTCTCCGCCCGCGGGCTGGAAGCGCGTGGCTCCGTCAACGAGACCTGCTTTCAGTGCCACAAGACGCAGCGCGCGCAGTTCACGCGCCGTTCGCACATGCCGCTTCTCGAAGGCAAGATCACCTGCGTCGATTGCCACAACCCGCACGGCAGCACGACCGAGCCCTTGCTGAAAGCCGACAGCGTGAACGAGGTTTGTTACACCTGTCACGCCGAGAAGCGCGGGCCGTTCCTTTTCGAGCACGCACCCGTGCGCGAAAGCTGCTTGAACTGCCACTCGCCGCACGGTTCGAACAACGAGAAGCTCCTCGTCACCGCGCGCCCCATTCTCTGCCAGAGCTGTCACGCGCAGAACGGCCATCCGGCGGAGCTCCTGACGCGGGGATATCTCGCGAACGGACCGCTACCCGACGTGCGGCTCATCAACCGCAGCTGCTCGAATTGTCACGCCCAGATCCACGGCTCGAACAGTCCCGCAGGCTCGCGCTTCGAGAGGTGACGAGCCATGGAAAAGTCCCGCCGCAGAGTTTCTCGCCTGCCGCTTCGCGCGTTGCTGCTGACCGGCGCAACAGCACTCGCGTTTTCTCCAGCGATCGTCCGTGCCGACACTGCCGTCGGTGCGGATAGCGCCACGGGAAACACTTTCAATCCGAGCGGCGAGATCCTCCACCTTCAGCCCGACCCGCTGGGGCTCTCCGCCTTGTTCGAGAACTCCCGCTCGCCAACGGGTTTGCTTTACCCGCGGCCATGGCTCCTCCCGGAAATGGTGCAGAGCTCATCCGATCCCGATTGGTGGAGCTCGGCTTGGGGCGAAGCGGGCTACCTTGGAAACGCCGGCAGAATGGGTGCCTCGGGCTCGCTGCAATACAGCGACCTTCACACCGGGTTCCTCTTGAGCAGCGCGGGCTTTCTCGCCGAGAACCGAAAAACGGCGTTTTATTTCTCGGGTGAAGCCGAGAACGTGGCGCGCGACGACCAATCCTATCGCGCGACCTTCGGCAAATACGGCGTCTTCAGCACGAGCTTGTTCTTCGATTCGATCCCACATGTCTTCAGCACGCAGGCGGTCGTGCTTTGGAACGGGATTGGTACGGGGCGCTTGCCCCTT
>DASQHF010000212.1:0-6737 GCA_035632215.1 Micropepsaceae bacterium
CCGGGCCGCTGGGTGGCCCGGTCACCTCGCTACGCTCGGCGCCGGGCCATGACACATTTTTACGGGTCTACGCTGCCGCCTTGCGGTTGATCGCGAGCCGCGCGTCGACGGTCGCGACCGTCTCATCGACCGTCTTGTTGCGCATGCCTTTCTGCGCCGCGATCATCTGCACCAGGCGATCCGTGCGCTCGATATTGGGCGCGCCGTTGAACAGCGCGCGCGCCGCGGACGAGGGCCGGACGAGGCTCGATGCCGCCGCCGCATATTTCTCGAACGGCACCAGGTCGTCGCGGTTGGCGCCGAGCTTCACGCACACGTCCATGACGAAATTGTAGACCGCGCGCGAGTCCTCCAGATTCGAATGCACCGCATCCTTGATCGAGCGCGCGGCATCGGGCGTCACGCAGCGATAATTGCCGGTGAGCAGCATCGCCCATTTCGCCAGCGGCACGAAAATCGAGTCGTGGACTTTGAGCTTCACGGGCAGCTCGAGCGGCCCGTCGCCCGGATTGAAGCGGATCTCCTCGATGTCGTCCTGCATCTGACGAAGCATGCCGGTGGACTTGTCGCTATCGAAGCGCGCGACCTTGAAGTTTGTCGGCAAGGTGACCTGAAGCACGTTGACGCCTTCCTCCGGCGGCCGGAATGCCTGCGGGTCTGGGCTGCACAGGGTGACGAGCTTGGGGTCGAAATTCTGCCAGACGGTCCAGTCGGTGTAGGCCGATTTCAAGAGATCGGCATCGAGCCCGGGGATGCGCTTCAGATAGGGCAGGGGGGGCATGTTCATGATCGACATGCAGGGGACTTTCGCTTTCGCGGTCGCGTCCAGAAGCTCGCGCACGCCGGGCGCGCGATATTGCGGCTCCTGCATGGCGAGCCCCACGAGATCGTAATCGGCGGGATTGACCGCGGTCGGCACGTCGGCCGAGAGCTTTCCAGGCAGCTTGCGGGAATCGATCTCGACCAGGTCCTTGCGGCCCTTGATGGGAAGGCGCACGCGCGTGCCTTCCTTATTGATGATCTCGGCTTCGGAAGGGAGGCAGACAAGCTTGACCTTGTGGCCGCCGAAAAGAAGCTTGGTCGCGAGAAGCGAACCGTAAGAAGCACCGAAAATGAGGACGTTATAAGCGGTCACGTAACTGCTCCCATGTTGAATGGCGATTGGCCGAAATCGCGTTTTTAGACGAAGATGGCCACGATACTCGACCGCCCCGTCCGCGGTCCAGCACGCTTGATGGGGCGCGAAAGCCACGTATTTCGAACACCCCCCTCTCCCGCTCGGGATGTCGCTTTGCTCCATCGCTCGCGACCTCTCCCCCTCACGGGGGCGAGGGGAAATCAAGACTCGAGTCCCCCTCGCCCCCGAAGGGTGGAGGGCCGACGAGCAAAAGGTCCAGCGGACCTTTTGCCGGCCCGACAAGGGTTGGGGAGAGGGGGTGAGCTGAGGGCTTGCGGGATGATCTCCCTTGCGCCACCTTGCGGGGCAATGATCTCGCTGGCGCCACCCGGCGCAAAGCGAAAGACACGGGGCAAGAGGAGCAAGCGATGAGTCGATGGGTCCGGTTATGGTCCGCCTTCGTCGGCATGATAATGATCGGCAACCTCCAATATGCCTGGACCCTCTTCGCGGAGCCCATGGTCAAAGCTCACGCGGCGCAGGGCTGGCAGCTCTCCGATGTGGGGTGGGGCTTTGGCCTGTTCATCGCTGCGGGCACTTGGGCGATGCCGTTCTTTGCAACCTACATCGACAAATTCGGCCCCCGGCTTTTCATGATCGCCTCCGGAGTGCTGTGCGCGGTCGGCTGGGGCGCATTGGGGCAGGTCTCGAATCTGATTTCGTTTTACGCCTTCTTCTGCTTGGCCGGGATCGGCGTCGCTTGCGTGTATGCCTGCGGGGTTTCGACCGCGGTGAAATGGTTTCCCGATAAGCGGGGTATCGCCTCGGGCCTTATCACAGCGGGTTATGGGGGAGGCGCGTTCCTCTTCAATCCGATATTCGATTACCTGATCCGCGCCATCGGCTATTCCAATACGTTCGTATGGACCGGCGTCACGCATGGCGCACTGATCGCGCTGGCGGGCCTCGTGCTGGTGAACCCGCCGTCCACCTACAAGGTTGCCGCCGCCGCGGCCAAGCCGAATGCGGCCGTCCGGCGCCACGACCTGCAATTCACCTACACGGAAATGCTGCGGACGCCGCAATTCTATTTCCTGTTCGTTGCGATGCTCTCGGTTGCGATCGGCGGCTTGATGGTCACCGCGTCCGTTAAGCCGGTGGCGACCAATTTCGGGATCGGCGCGACAGCGCTGACCGTCGCCCTCGTCCTTTATCCGCTGGCCAACGCCGGAAGCCGCATTTTGTGGGGTTCGGTCTCGGATTACCTTGGCCGCGAAAGGACGATGTTCGTCGCATTCCTGCTCCAGGCCATCTTCCTGGTTGCCCTGACCACAATAGGGCGCAGCAGCGATGCGCTCTGGGTCGCGCTCGTCGCGCTCGTGTTCCTCACTTGGGGCGAGCTTTATGCTTTGTTCCCCACCGTGCTCGCCGATCTGTACGGCAGCAAGAACTCGGCCGGCAACTATGCTTTCCTTTACAGCGCCAAGGGTTTTGCGGCGCTTTTGGGCGGCGGCCTTGCTACCAATCTCTTCGAGGCGACGGGCACTTGGGACTATCCCTTCTTCGCCTGCGCCGGCATGGCTTTGCTCTCGGCGTTCATGGCGCTCTACGTGCGCCGGATGCCCCTGCCGCAAAAGCGCCCAGCCGCGGAAGCACGACAAGCACCGCAAGCCGCCGAGTAGTTGGGCGAGTAGCGATTAGCGAATGGCGAAACGGGCTGACACGAGTTCGCCACTCGCCACTCGCACTTCGCTATCTACGTCTCGATTGCTGCCCGTTCTCCTTGTCCTGTTCGCCGGCAGCGGTGCCGCGGCGCTCATCTACGAAATCGTCTGGTATCAGCTCTTGCAGCTGGCCATCGGCTCGACCGCGATCTCATTGGGCGTGCTGTTGGCGACCTTCATGGGCGGGCTCTCGATCGGTTCGCTCGCGTTGCCGAGACTCTTTCCGGCTGAGGGAGCAAGCTCGCGCCATCCGCTTAGCGTTTACGCTGCGATCGAGTTCCTGATCGCGATCTTCGGCCTGATCGAGCTCCTTCTCATTCCGCTCATCGGCGGCGCCTATCTCACCGGCCCGCAGGCGGGCTTCATCGGCATGTTGTTGCGCGGTCTCGTCGCCGCTGTGTGCCTGTTGCCGCCGACGATCCTCATGGGCGCGTCTTTGCCGGCGATCGTGCGCTGGATCGAATCCTCGCCACGCGGGATTTCCTGGTGGGGTTTGCTCTACGGTGCCAACACGTTGGGCGCCGTCGTCGGTTCGCTCGTCGCCGGCTTCTATCTCCTGCGGCTTTACGATGTGAACATCGCGACCTTCGCGGCAGCGGCCTGCAACATCTCCATTGCCGCGGTCAGTCTTCTCTTGAGCTTACGATCGCCGGCGCGCTTTGCCGCCGAGCCTGAGCGGGAGAAGATCGCCACGCCGCAATCGCAAGCGGCGGTCTGGCCGGTCTATGTCGCGATCGCTTTCTCGGGCGCGGCCGCGATCGGGAGCGAGGTCGTGTGGACGCGGCTCTTGGGGCTCACGCTCGGTGCCACGGTCTACGCGTTCTCGATCATTCTCGCCGTATTCTTGACGGGGCTTGCCCTCGGGACCGCGGTGGGCTCCGCGCTTAGCCGCACACTCGATCCTCGCGCAAGCCTTGCCTGGTGCCAGCTGCTCGCTGCCTTAGGCATCGCCTGGACGGCGGCGATGATCGCCGATTGGCTCCCCTATTGGCCGATCAATCCGCAGCTCTCGATCGCGCCGATCTTCACCTTCCAGCTCGATCTCGTGCGCTCTACATTCGCGCTTCTCCCCGCGACGCTCTGCTGGGGCGCGAGCTTCCCCTTCGCCTTTGCCGCGGCGAAATCCTCGCGCGATCCGGGGAAGACGGTCGGTGGCGTGTACGCCGCGAACACGCTGGGCGCGATCGTAGGTGCGCTCGCCGTGAGTCTCGTGTTGATCCCGTGGATCGGCACGCGCGACACCGAGCGCGCCCTTCTCGCCGTCTCGGCCTTGAGCGGCCTCGTGCTGCTTTTTCCCATCATGCAGGTGAAGCGCTCGCCCGCGCTCGAGCTCGCCACCGGCGTCACGATCGGGCTTTTGGGACTCTTTGCCTATGGCATGCACGAGGTGCCGGGCGAGCTCATCGCCTATGGGCGGCGCATCGCGACCGTGTCGGGTCAGCTGAAAATTCTCATGACGGCGGAAGGCCGCAACACCTCGATCGCGGTGTCGCAGTGGAACGACGGCGCGATCCAGTTTCATGTCGCGGGCAAGGTCGAAGCCTCGACCGAAGGCTACGACATGAAGCTCCAGCGCATGCTCGGCCATTTGCCGGGACTGATGAATCCGAACCCGCAATCCGTGCTCGTGGTCGGTTTCGGCGCGGGCGTCACGGCGGGGACCTTCACGACCTATCCGTCGGTCAAGCGCATCGTCGTCTGCGAGCTCGAGCCGTTGATCCCGCCGACGAGCACGAAATATTTTGCCAAGCAGAACTACAACGTGATGACCGACAAGCGCACCGAGATCGTCTACGACGACGCGCGCCATTTCGTGGCTTCGACGCCCGAGAAATTCGACATCATCACGTCCGATCCCATCCATCCCTTCGTCAAGGGGAGCGCGACGCTTTATTCCAAGGAATATTTCGAGATCGTCAAAGCCCACCTGAACAAGGGCGGCATCGTCTCGCAATGGGTGCCGTTATACGAAAGCGATGTGCCGACGGTTCAAAGCGAGATCGCGACGTTCTTTCAAGTCTTCCCTTACGGCACCGTGTGGGCCAACAATCTCGAGGGCGGCGGAGGCTACGACCTCGTGCTGATCGGCTCCGTCGATCCGGTAACGATCAATCTCGATACGCTAGAGACACGTTACGAACGCGCCGATCATGCCCGCGTGCGCGAATCCTTGACCGACGCGAAATTCTCCTCGTTAAACGAGCTCTTCGCGACCTATGCGGGGAGCCGTGCCGGGCTCGAGCCCTGGCTCAAGAATGCCGAGATCAACCACGACCGCGACTTGCGCCTGCAATATCTCGCAGGCCTTGCGCTCAACCATTCGGAAGAGAACACGATCCTGCGCGGCATCATGCAGTTCTGGATGCCGCCCGTGGATCTCTTCATGGGCGCGCCCGAGAAGCTCGACGCCCTTTTCACCACCATGGTCTCGCAGTCCCAAAACACCAGCGGCGCCACGAAACCGGACGCGCCCGCGCCGACGAAGTAGCTTGCCCTCTCCCCTAGTGGGAGAGAGCTTGCCCCCGACTTGATCGGGGGGCGGCGCGCCGCGCAGGCGAAGCCCGCGCCACTGGCGCGCCGGGTGAGGGGACCCTGCTGCGCAGTTGCATGTTTTTCTGCTAATCTCCCCCCATGAACACGCGCCGCGAACTCCTCCAATTCCTCGCCGCAAGCTCCGTGCTTGCTCCCTCCACCCGCGCCTGGGCTCAGAGCGCAACGCCGCGCGAAGCAGCCGCGCTCAAGAGCGCCAAAGAAGCGCTCCAGGTCATGGACTTCGAGGAGGCTGCGCATCGCGCGCTTCCGCCAGCCCACTGGGGCTACATGGCAAGCGGCGTCGACGACGACGCGACGCTGAAAGCCAACGTCGAAGCCTTCAAGCACGTCGGTCTGAAGCCGCGCCGCCTTGCCGGCGTCGTGCAGCCCGACTTGAGCACGGAAGTTTTCGGTCAGCGCTGGCAGACGCCGCTCTTCTTGTGCCCCGTCGGCGGACAGCAGGCCTTCCATAGCGAAGGAGAGCTCGCGACCGCGCGCGCGGCGAAAGCGCGCGGCCACACGATGATCTTATCCAATGTCACGAGCACGTCGGTCGAGGACATCGCCAAGACGCTCGGGGTCCCGCCGTGGCAGCAGCTCTATTTGCCGGTCAAGTGGGACGACACCGAGAAGCTCGTCAAGCGCATCGAGGATGCGGGCGTTCCGGTGCTCGTCTGGACCATCGACGTGCTTCCGGGAAGAAACATGCCGACCGCCGCGCGCTTCTCGCGCGCCGACACGCGCGATTGCCTCTCCTGTCATCCGGGCGGGGGCGGCGTAGGGTTCCTGCGGCCGATGTATCGCGGCCTCGAGGGACGCATCAATCCGCCCGAAGCGAACTGGGCCACCTTCGACAAGCTGAAGAACCTCACGCGCATGAAGGTCATGCTCAAGGGCATCGACACCGCCGAAGATGCCGAGCTCGCGGTCCAGCACGGCGTCGACGGCATTGTCGTCTCGAACCATGGCGGCCGCGCGACCGAGACGCTGCGCGCGACGATCGACTGCCTGCCCGACGTCGTGCAGGCGGTGAGAGGGCGCGTTCCGGTGTTCCTGGACGGCGGCGTGCGCCATGGCGCCGACATCTACAAGGCGCTCGCCTCGGGCGCGCGCGGGGTCGGCATCGGCCGGCCGTATATCTGGGGCCTTTCCTCGTTCGGTCAGGAGGGCGTCGATCGCGTGCTCGAGATCCTGCGCGCGGAATTCACGCTCGCCATGAAGCAGATGGGCACCGCGAGCATCAAAGACATCACCGCCGCCCGCATCGCCCGGGCGTAGAATGCCCTCGCCTCCGCTGATCGCGAAGCGAGCAGTGCCCTCGAATCCCCTCGCCCCCGTAAGGGGGAGAGGTCGGGGCGCCGGCC
>DASQHF010000213.1:0-2027 GCA_035632215.1 Micropepsaceae bacterium
CGAAGGGGGAGAGGTCGCTCGAGATGAACGAAGCGAAATCTCGAGCGTGTGAGGGGAGCGCCTACGGTGCCTTGATCGCGACCCCGACATAGAACATCAGCACGGAGAGCGCGGCTTCGGTCTGCTTAGGGTCAAGGTTCGCGGTGAAATAGTCGACATGGATCTGCACCTGTTCGTCGATCGAATGCAGGAGCTGGCGCCCGGCCTTCGTCACCTTCACCCAGATCACGCGGTTATCGGTCTTGTCACGCTCACGCTGGACGTAACCCTGCTCGACCAGCGCCTTCACCAGGCTCGACGCGAACGCCGGCGTGATGTCGAGCCGGTCCGCAACCTCCTTCACCCGAAGGCGATAGCTGGGACTGCCGTAGATCTGGATCAGCGCCTGGTGCGCCAAAGGCTCGACGCCCGCCCGCCGCGCTTCGTCCTCGACCATGCGGAAGACCTTGCGCAGCACATAGCGAGCTTCCGCCACACCCTGAAAATAAGGGTGGCGATCAGCGAGCGAGCGGGACTTCACGGTCTGTTCCCGCCGGCGCTCTAAACGAGCGGCATCGACGAACTGCATATCGCTCCCCCACCGATTGCCTCATTAGGCTAACTCTCTTGGATGGATTTTAGGAGTCCACCTTTCGTCATTAACCATATCTGTGGCGGAGCCCCCGCCCCTTATTTATGCTCACTCTCAAATAGAGGGAGGAAACGCGTGAACGACGCGTCTTTACGCGCGCTGAGAGTCGAGGCGCCGGCGCGAGCGGGCTTCGCGCGCTGGGCGATCACGGCGATCCTCTTGATCGCGGTCACGACCGCCTTCTTCGACCGCATCAACATCGCGGTCCTGTTCACGAACAAGGACTTCCAGTCCGCGATCGGCGTCTCCGACCCTGCGCTCCTCGGCCTCCTGATGAGCGCCTTCGTCTTTGCCTATGGCGCCTCGATGATGCTCTTCAGCATCAGTGGCGACTATTTTGGCCCTAAGCGCACGCTCTCGACCATCGCGGTCGTCTTGGGAGCCACCATGGCCTTCATGGGCGCGGTCAGCTCGTACGCGCTGATGTTCTTGGGCCGCGTCGTCATCGGCATCACCGAAGGCCCGCAATTCGGCACCTCGACCGCCACCGTGAAGCGCTGGTTTCCGCCCAAGGAGCGCGCGGTCGGGAACTCGGTGTGGACCATCGGCAGCCCCTTGGGCTCGGCGATCGGGTTTCCGCTGGTGATCATGCTCGTTGCGCAATTCGGCTGGCGCGCATCGTTCTACGTGCTCGCCGTGCTGAATGCCTTCGTCGTGCTCCCGATCGTGCTCCTCTATTTGAAAGACAACCCGCCCGCATCCGATGCCCCCGAGCCAAAGCCGCGCGAGGAGATGAGCTTCGTCCAAGGCTTCGCCACCTTCGCCTCCGATTGGCGCTTCTGGTGCCTCGTCGTCTTCAACACCGGAACGCTGATCTACCTCTGGGGCCTGAATGCCTGGCTCCCGACCTATCTCCAGCAGGCGCGCCATTTCGATATCGCGCATGCCGGCATCTATTCCTCGCTCCCGTTCATCCTGATGGCCTTGGGCGAGATTCTTTGCGCCCTTGTCGGCGATTGGACGGGGAAGCGCGCCGCCGTCTGCGGTGTCGGCCTGTTCCTCACCGGCGTCTTCCTCTATCTCGCGGCCGTCGTGCCGGGCGCGATCGAGTCCGCATGGTGCATCGCGTTGAGCGCCTTCTTCTGGGGCGGCACGACGCCGACGCTCTTCACGCTCGGCACCGAGATCATCCCGACCAAGGTGACGGCTGCGGGCTTCGGCATCTATGCCGGCATCGCCAACGCCATCAGCTCGTTTGCGCCCTTCGTCGTCGGCGCGCTCGTCAAGAGCACCGGCGATTTCCTCGCCGGCTTCGAGTTCCTCGTCGCCTGCTGCGTCATCGGCTCCTTCTTCATGATCCCGCTGATGCGGCGGCATTGATCGCGATGCTTCCGCCCACGGCGATTCAACCTACAACCCCCTCTCCCGCGAGGGATGCCGCAAAGGCGCCATCCCT
>DASQHF010000214.1:0-5910 GCA_035632215.1 Micropepsaceae bacterium
ACTTCAGGAGGACACGGTTACCCCGGTGGTCTTGCCGCGAATTTGGAGCCGCGCACGCACATGCGCCCTTCCGGGTCCTGCCAGAGGCGCTCGGTCGCGTGCAGGTGCCCAAGCGCGCGTGCGACCGTCTGAAAATCGTAGGCCGAGAAACGCTCGGCGAGCTCGGTGTAATAGAGCGGCTTTTCGGCGATGAGGTTCAGAATCTCGTCGGCGAGCGCTGCAACCGCCCGGGCATCGCCGGCCTTGGCCGCGTGATCGGTCTTGCCTTTGACGTAATCGCCGATCTTCGCCGTGACCGCATAGGCGTAGGCGATGCGCTCGTAGCGCTCCTTGGGGATTCCTTCCCCGATGGTCGCATCGATGCCCACTTTCGCCGTCGTCGGCACGACGCCTACGGGGGTCGGCGGCAGACTCGGATCCAGCGGCTTACCACGCGCATTGGTGACGATGAGGACGTCGCGATCGCCCTGCACGCGCGTCGCGATCGCCCATTCGACGTCCATGGGATTGAACACGTCGATGTCGTCGTCGACGATGACGACATGCTTCAAATCCATGACCGAGAGCGCGGCCAAGATCGCGTTCTTGGCCTCGCCTGCCTGCTTCTTGATCGAGATCACCGCGTGCCAGAAGGCGCAGCCGCCCAAGGTGACGTTGATGTCCTTGACCTGCACACCCGCCGTGCGAAGCGCCTGGCGGATCGCGGCATAGCGCGTCGGCGCCGCGAGCCAGGTGTTCTCCCAGGGCATATGCAGCGCATAATAGATCGCATCTTTCCGGTGCGAGACCGCCTTGATCTTGACCAGCGGATTCCAGTGCAGCCCGCCCATCAGCCGGGTGAACTCGCCGAAACGTCCCTCCGGCCACGTCCAGCCGGTGGGAAGAATCTCCGCCTCGAGCACGATCTCCGCATCGGCGATGAAGGGCACATCGATCGTCCGGCACGGCGCAAGCTCAACGGGTGTCCCGCGCAAGCCGCCGGCGATATGCATCTCGTCGATTCCCAAGGGCGCGCGGTAGCCCGATGCCATGATCTCCAAAGGATGCGTGCCGATGCTGATCGAGATGGGGAGCGGCCGCCCCGAACGATAGGCGCGATCGGCAAACAGCCGCATGTTGTTGGGCGTCACGATGTCGATGCCGGTGAGCGTCTTCTCTTTGACGATGAAGCGGTAGATGCCGCTGTTGAAACCAAGCTCGGGATCCTTGGCGATGACCACACCCGCGGTGATCATCGGGCCACCGTCATAGATCGACGACATCGGCACCGGAAGCTTGTAGAGGTCGACCTCGTCGCCGACCATCGTCACCTCGCGGGCGCGCGAGGTGTTGACCATGATGGGCGGGATCGGATGGTCGATCCCGTGCCTCAGCTTCGTTTCGATCTCGCCATAGGTCTTGACCCCCATGGAGATGATCGCGCGCTCGCGCGAGCGGATGATGCCCGAGACGACGGGTATCGAATAGCCGATGACATTGTGGAACAGGAGCGCTTTGTCCGATTGATCGACGAGGGTTGCGATGTGGCGGATGTCGACCGGCTGCTTCAGATCAACGAGCTCGCCCGCGTCGCGCAGGCGGTCGAGGAACTGCCGAAAATTCTCCTGCATGGCCGGGGCCTCGATTCCACAGTAGAGATTAGTCTTTTCCTAGCCAATCGCGCGCGCAGGGGCTAGATACGGGGAACGAAAACCTTCGAGCTTTTGAGACATGAGGGCCCTCCTCCTCCGCCAGCATGGCGGGCTTGAAAACCTGACCGTCGTTGCCGATCACCCGATGCCGAAGGCAACGGAAGGCCATGTGGTCATCCGGGTGAAGGCTTCGTCTTTCAACTACCATGACGTGTTCACGGTCAAAGGCATGCCCGGGATCAAGGTGCCGCTTCCCGTGGTCATCGGCCTCGACATGGCCGGAATCGTGGAGGAGATCGGGCCAGGTGTGCAAGGCTGGACGCGCGGCGATCGTGTGCTCGTCAATCCCCTGAACAAGAAAAAGGGGCTGATGGGCGAGATGCTCGATGGCGGCATGGAGGAATATTGCCTCGTTGCCGCCGACCAGCTCATCGCTATGCCCGGGCGCGTGAGCTTCGAGGACGCGGCCTCGCTCCCCGTCGCCTACGGCACCGCGCATCGCATGCTGATCACGCACAACACGGTGAAAAAGGGCGATCGCGTCATCATCCTCGGCGCCTCGGGCGGCGTGGGCACGGGCTGCGTGATCCTATGCAAGCAGCTCGGCGCAGAAGTGATCGCCTGCGCGTCGTCAGCCGAGAAGATGGCAAAGCTCAAAGAGATCGGCGCGGATGAAACCATCGACTACACCCAAGTCGATTTCTCCAAATGGGCTGTCGAGCGCTACGGCAAGCCGCAACGGCGGACGTATGAAGGCGGCGTCGACGTCGTCATCAACTTCACCGGCGGGGATACGTGGCTGCCATCGCTTCGCTCACTGAAACGCGGCGGCAAGCTCCTCGTCTGCGGCGCGACGGCCGGATACGATCCCAAGGAGGACTTGCGCTATGTCTGGAGCTTCGAGCTCCAGATCATCGGCTCCAATTCCTTCTACGACGAGAACTTGAAGGCGCTGATGGGGATGATCGCGGAAGGCACATTGAAGCCCGTCATCGACAAGATCGTGCCGCTCGAAGGCGCCGCCGAAGGCTTGCGCCTTATCCAAGACCGCAAGGTCATCGGTAAAGTCGTGGTGACGCCGTGAGCAAATCATGAGCGACGAAATCACTGTCGAGAGCGTTCAGGCCCTCATCACACGGGCGCCGTTTCATCAGTGGCTTGGCTTGAAAGTGCTCGCGCTCTACGAAGACGGCATCGATCTGCAAGCCACCTGGCGCGAGGAATGGGTGGTCAGTCCCGACCGCCGCTACAGCCATGGCGGCATCTTGGCCGCGCTTGTCGATCTCGCCGCCGATTGGGCGCTCGTCAGGCGAACGGGGCGCGGCGTGCCGACGATCGATCTCCGCGTCGACTATCATGCCGCCGCGATGCCGGGCGATCTCACCGTCAAGGGGCGGGTCGTGAAAGCTGGCGGCCAGTTCTCGACCGCGGAAGCCCATGTCTACGACGCGCAAGGCAAGCTTCTAGCCAGCGGCCGCGGCACCTATTTCACGGCGCCGCCGAAAACTTGAAGATGGCGAAGTTCTTCAATCTCGGCGATCTGATCCAGCGCGATCGCGATCAGACGAAGACCGCGATCATCGACCTCTCCGGCGAAGGCCCGCGCGAGTTCAGCTACGCCGAGTTCGACGCGGCGGCATCTGGCGTCGCTCGCGCGCTTCGCGCCAAGGGATTGGATCGCGGCGACCGCGTGGCGATCCTGTCCGCGAACCGCGCCGAATATCTGGCGTCCGTGTTCGGCATCATGCGCTCAGGCCTCGTCGCTGTGCCCGTGAACCACCGGTTTCCACGTTCAACGATTGATTTCATCATCGCGGATTCCGGTGCGAAGCTCGTCTTCTGCGATCATGAGCGGCGTCGCGATTGCCCGCACATACTTGACGCAATCGAATTCGGCGAAACCTTCGATAGTTTTCTCGACCATGGCCCTTTCGAGTCGGTCATACCTTCGCCGCGCGAGCCTGCAATTTTCCTTTACACCTCAGGCTCGACCGGAGTGCCCAAAGGCGTGGTGCTTTCGCATCAGGCGCATCTCTGGGTCGTCGAGACGCGGCTCAATCAGGATTACTCGCGTCATCGCTATCTCGTGGCGGCGCCGCTCTATCACATGAATGCGCTCGCGGTGTCGCAGGTGGTGTGCGGCGGCTACGCGACGCTCGTGCTGCTGCCGCAATTCAATGCTGCCGCCTACATCGACGCGATCGAGCGCTACCGCTGCACCTGGCTCACGGCCGTGCCGCCGATGATGGCAATGATGTTGCGCGACGAGCGCCTGAAACACGCCGATCTCTCGTCCGTCGAATTCGTCCGCATGGGTTCGGCGCCTGTGAGCGAGAGCCTGATGGCGGACCTGCATCGCGCGCTCCCCAAAGCCGCGATCACCAACGCCTACGGCACGACGGAAGGCGGGCCCGTCGTCTTCGGGCCACATCCTTCAGGCTTGCCGCAACCCGAGCTGTCGGTCGGCTATCCGCACAGCCAGGTCGCCGTACGATTGCGCGGTGCGGCGGGAGAAATCGCGAATGAAGGCGTGCTCGAGATGAAGGCGCCTTCGATCATGAACGGCTATCACAACCGGCCGGACCTGCCCTCGCCCATCACCGAGGACGGCTTCTACATCACTGGCGACGTGTTCCGCCGCGACGAAAACGGATTCCATTTCTTCGTCGGAAGGACCGACGACATGTTCGTCTCGGGCGGCGAGAACATCTATCCGACCGATGTCGAGCGGATGCTGGAGCGTAACCCCGAGATCGCCCAGGCCGCGGTTGTGCCGATCGAGGACGAGGTCAAGGGCCAGAAACCCGTCGCCTTCGTGGTGGCAAGGACGGGAAGCCGTCTCAGCGAGGATCAGGTGAAGCAGTATGCGCTCAAAAACGCGCCCGCCTATCAGCACCCGCGATTCGTCTGGTTTTTGGACCGCCTGCCCTTGTCCTCGACCAATAAGATCGACCGCGCCGCGCTGATAAGATCGGCGGGAGAGCGAATCAAGGTTCCGCAACCATGACGACCAAGATCGGCATCGCAGGCTTAGGCGCGATCGGGCGCGCGGTGGCGAAGAAGCTGTGCTTAGGCGAGATCAGGGGTGTCGCTCTTGCGGGCGTCGCGAGCCGCGATCAGATGAAGGCGCGCGCATTCCTTGCCGAGATCGGCTCGACAGCTCCCGTAGAAGCAATCGAAGAGCTTGCCAAGCGCGCAGACATCGTCGTCGAGTGTGCGCCCGCAGCCGTCTTTCGCGATATCGCCGTGCCCGTGCTGAGAGCACGGAAAAGGCTGATGGCATTAAGCGCGGGGCAACTGCTCGCCAACGAAGATCTGATCGAGCTCGCCCGCAAGGAAGGCGGGCAGATCATCGTGCCCACCGGCGCGCTGATCGGCCTCGATGCGGTCACCGCCGCGGCCGAGGGCGAGATCCGCTCCGTTACCATGATCACGCGCAAGCCGGTGAAGGGCCTCCTAGGCGCGCCCTATCTTGCCAAACACGGGATCGAGATCGCGAACATCACCTCGCCCTTGAAGATTTTCGCCGGCACCGCGCGCGAGGCGGCAAAGGGATTCCCCGAGAACGTCAACGTCGTCGCCGCTTTGTCGCTTGCGGGTATCGGTGCGGACCGCACCACGATCGAGATCTGGGCCGACCCTTCGCTGCAACGAAACGTGCACCGGGTGGTTGTCGACTCCGATGCCGCGCGCTTCGAGATGACGATCGAGAATATTCCGAGCGAGAACCCGAAGACGGGACGGATCACCGGCCTCTCGGTGTTGGCGGCGCTGCGCAAGCTCCACGCGCCGCTGCGCGTGGGGACCTGACGTGATTCTCCGATCATCACATTTGTCATTCCCGGCCGAGCGGCCGAAGGCCGCGAGGGGAAGGGAACCCAGACGCGTCTGGATCCCCTTCCCTCGCGCTCGCAAAAGGCTCGCGCTCGCCGGGGATGACAAATAACGGCAGGACGCATTTTCATGGATAGACCGGCTTCTAAAACCAAAGTCCCAACGACCAAGCTTCCCTCTGGCGAAGACGTGCCGATTCTCGGCCAGGGCTGCTGGAACATGGGCGAGAGCGCGGCGAAGCGGAAAGACGAAGTCGCGGCCTTAAAACTCGGAATCGATCTGGGGCTCACGCTGATCGACACCGCCGAGATGTACGCGAATGGCGGCTCGGAAGAGGTCGTTGGGGAAGCCATCGCGGGACGCCGCAAGGAGGTGTTCGTCGTCAGCAAGGTGCTGCCGGAGAATGCTACCAAGCGCGGCACGGTCGCGGCCTGCGAACGGAGCC
>DASQHF010000215.1:0-6440 GCA_035632215.1 Micropepsaceae bacterium
TGCGGCGCTTCCGCAGGCGCGCCGCCCGCGCACGCTCGTCTTCCTCACCACAGCCGATCATCATCACGGCTCGGCCGGAATCCAATGGGTTCGCGACCATTACGATTGGAGCAAGGTCGCGCTGATCGTGAATGCCGAGCATCCCTCGCAGACGCTACTCTACGATCTTGACGCTGGTCTCATGACCGCGAACGAGGTCTCGGCGCGGCGCTGGTATGTGGGCGGAAGCGATCGTTTGCGCAGCCTCGCCCGCGATACATTCCGAGAGTTCGGCGTCGCGCTCTATCACAAGTCGGAAGTGACGCCGGGCGGCGAGCTGTCGCAAATCTACCGGAACGCGCCTTCGGTTCACATCATCGATCACGTGATCTATCACACCACGCTCGATACGGCCGACCTCGTTCCGGCGTGGGGTCTGGAAGATGCCACCCGCTCGTTCCTGAAGATCATCGACAACGTGAACAAGATGAAGAAGGAGGAGATTGCGGCTCCATCGGCGAACGTTGCCGATGTGACTCGCCCTTCGCGATAAGAGCGAAAATGGAGCCGGCTCAAGCGCGGCCGAGTGGCTTCTGAAGGACCGAATTCTGGATCACTTGCTTGACGTCGTGCATCGCCTCGAGCGTGCTCGCCATCCTCTCGTAATCCTTGGCGATCTTCAGGAGCGCGTCTCGGTTCTCGCGCACCTGCTTGTCCGCGGCGATGACACGCAGCTCTTCGGCGTATTCACGGTAGCGCTTGGCGGTCTTGCCCCTGTCGTTCATCGGCCTCTCCCTTGGCCTTCCTACCCTGGGGCGTCCGCCCCGGGAATTGCACAGGTCTAGCCACCTGTAACGCCGGAACCGGCAATCGGTTCAGCCCGAGCCTCGGGGGGGCGAACAGCAATTGATCCACATCAATGGGCTGGGACTTCGAGTCCGGTAAAAAAACCTTTGATGGACGAAGAGTTTCAGACCCTGCGCAACCGGCTGGATTTCTGCCGCCAACTGCTTAGCCGCGGCGTCAGCGCGCCCGAGGCCGAGAGGCTTTTGAAGACCATCATGGAGCTCGAGAATGCGCTCGCGCTCAAGGCCGCCAAGTCAGGCACCACAAATTAGTCCTTGCACCTCAAGTGCATATACATCCCAAAGTAATTTGAAGAGCCCGACAGGGGCGCCTACCTTCCTTGCGGGCATGGCCCACGCAGCCTAATTTCGTCCCGCAGATCCCCGCCCCTGGCCACGAATGCGCAGGATCAGAATCGCCGCCTTCTTGACGGCGCTCCTTGGAGCGCCCGGAGCAATTGCGGTCGACAACACCGATCGCGAGTTCAAGGAGTGCGATCTCTGTCCGCTGATGGTCGGAATTCCGGCGGGGAGCTTCACAATGGGCAGTCCGGTAGGCGAGCCGGGGCGCTTCGATACGGAAGGGCCGACCCACGCCGTCAATCTCCGTGCCTTCGCGCTCGCCAAGTACGACGTCACGAGCGACGAGTTCCTGGCCTTCCTCAAAGACACCGGTTACCAGCCCGCCCCCTGCAATCCGCGTCTGATGCTCGGTTGGCGCTCGCCGGGCAAAGGCATTGCGTATGCGCCCTATGTCGGCCAGCCCCCGCGTTGGCCCGCGGTGTGTCTCGATTGGAAGGACGCGAACGCCTACATCGCTTGGCTGAATAAGAAGGTTCATGCCGCGCGCCCGGCACTTGGCGATGCGCCTGGGCCTTACCGGCTGCCAAGCGAATCCGAGTGGGAATACGCGGCGCGCGCCGGTACCGAGACGGCCCGCTGGTGGGGCGAGAACATCGACGTCAACCGCGCCAACTGCAACGGCTGCGGGAGCGCGTATGATTATCGTTGGCTTGCCGATGTCGATTCCTTCGCGCCGAATTGGTTCGGTCTTTACGGGATGCTCGGAAATGCATGGCAATGGACGCAAGACTGCTGGCATGAAAGCTATGCCGGTGCGCCTACGGACGGCCGCGCTTGGATGACCGGCGATTGCGGCAAGCACGTTATCCGCGGCGGTTCGTGGTCGAATCTTCCGATCTTTGTGCGCTCGGCTGCACGGAGCGGCAGCGGGCCCGACGGCGGGGAATACGATTACTCGAGCCTTTCAGGCTTTCGTATCGCGCGATCCCTGCCATAGAAGAGCGATGGCGAATATTCGCCATTCGCTTACTTCAGTGTGTCGCGCGGATTGAGATCGACTGTTACGTCGAATTCGTCGTCATAGCTCCCCACGGGCAGGATGAAGGGTGACGACAACAGGATGGCATTTCGCGCGCTCGTCGCGACTGCGTAGAACATCGGGTCTCTTGCGGATCGTTCCTGGTCCACAATCTGAGTGCTTGCGACCGATCCGTCGCGCTTGAGGCTGATGCGGATCGAGACTGTGATATCGCGACCTTTAAGGGCGCCGACGCTCAAGTTCCAGCGCCGCTCGACCTGCGCGCGGATGAGGTCCTTGACGCTGTAGGTTCCCGTGCCGCTTCCGTCACCGGGCGCGCCACCCAATCCCGACGAACGTCCATTCGCTTCCGGCGCCCGCAGCATGGCGAGCGAATCGAGACGCGATTGAAGCTCGTCCCGCGGCGGAGTCGGCAGCGTCTCGACCGGCTCCGGCGCCGGCGGGACGACGATCGACGGCTGCACGACCGGAGCGGGCGGCACCGGAGGCGACGAAGCCCGTGGCCGTGCCGGGGCGCGGCTTGCCTGCGGCAGCGGCCGTATGGTCTGCGGTGATCCCGCCGCTTGGTCCTGCGCGACCGTCTTGCTGTCGAGGAGAACAAGGTCCACCGGCAGTGTGATGGTCGTTGTCGACGCCTGAAGCGCATTCAGCTGGTAGAGGACGAAGAGCCCGACGAGCATATGCAGCGCGAACGAGCCGACGAGTCCGGGACGGAATTTCTCGATGAAATCCCGCTCCCGAAGCGGAACGCCGTTGGTCTCGCTCGCAAGGCTCATGGCCCGAAATTTGGACCCGGTCCTTAAAAAGCTCAAGCCGCTTCACCAGCCTCTCGGCCAAGCGAGCGAATTTGGTTAGGTTTGGACGATGGCAAAACTCAAGCTCACTCTTGCCTGCAACGGCTACGACCGCTGCCGCGCGCTGTTCGACCGCCGCGTCGAGCCCGAAGGGATAGAGCTTGATCTCAAGCTCCTGAAGCCGCGCGAGCTTTTCCCGCGCATGCTCGATCATCAGGAATTCGACGTGGCCGAGTTGTCCCTCGGTTCCTATGCGACGCTCGTCGCGCGTGCCGCTTCGCCGTTTGTCGCCATTCCCGTGCCGCTGTCCAAGATCTTTCGTCACTCCTGCATCTATGTCCGGGAAGGCGCGGGAATCGCGGGGCCGCAAAACCTGAAGGGAAAGCGCGTCGGCACGACGCAATATGGCGCGACCGCGATCGTCACCATCAAGGGCCTCTTGAACGATGAATATGGCGTCGCGCCGCGCGATATGCGGTGGTTCGTCGGAGGGCTGAATACGCCGACGGAGACGCCGCTGATTCCGCTCCATCTGCCAAAGGATGTCGAGCTCGAGTTCTTGGGCCCGGAGCGCACGCTGGAAGCAATGCTTGAAAGGGGAGAGCTCGACGCGCTGTTCTCCATCTATATCCCGAAGCTCTTCCTCGAGGGCTCACCCCTTATCGCGCGGCTGTTTCCGGATTTCCGCCGCGCCGAAGAGGACTACTATCGTCGGACGCGCATCTTTCCGATCATGCACGTCGTCGTCATCAAGAAGGAAGTCTACGCGCGGGAACCCTGGATCGCGGACAGTCTGTACACGGCGTTTTGCCGCGCGCGCGACCTTGCGCTCGAAACGCTCTACGATACCGACGCGCTGATGGTTACGCTCCCCTGGCTTCTCGACGATATCGAGGAGAGCCGGCGGCTATTGGGCAAGAATTTCTGGGCCTATGGGCTCGAGCCGAACCGTCCCGCGCTCATGGCGCTCGCGCGTTGGATCGCGGAGCAGGGACTCGCCCCGCGCATCGTGGCGCCGGAGGAGCTGTTCGTCCCCGTTCGCGAATAGCGACTAGGCCGGGCTCCATTCGGTATTCGCCATTCGCTACTCGCCTCTCTCCTCGGCTTCGGCTAGTTTTTCCTTCGCTCCCTGGAAACGAGGGCACCTTGCCGGCCACGACCGCCAACATTGCCGAAATACTCGACCGGCGAAAGATCAGCACGTTCCAGGCGGGTGTGATCGCCCTCTCGACCGCGGTCGTGTTCGTCGAGGGCTTGAACGTGCAGGCGGCCGGCTATATCGCGCCGGCCCTCGAGCAGTCCTTCAGACTGACGCGCTCCGACCTGACCGTCTTCTTCACCGCCGGAACGGTCGGCTTGATGCTGGGCGCCCTTCTGGTCGCGCCGCTCGCGGACCGAATTGGACGCCGTCCCGTGCTCGTCGGCTGCGTGTTTCTTTTCGGCCTGGCCAGTCTCCTGACGGCTATCGGCCCGTCGCTTGAGGCGCTCGAGGTGTTCCGCTTCTTGACCGGGCTCGGCATCGGCGGGGGCATGCCCAACGCAATCGCGATTACGGCCGAATATTCGCCGGAGAACCGGCGAAGCGCGATGGTCGCCATCATGATGACCGGTTTCATCCTGGGCTCGATCGCGGCAGGTCTCATCGGCGCTTGGCTCGTCCCCAGCTATGGCTGGCAATCGGTGTTCGTGGTCGGCGGCTCGGTGTCGCTGCTGCTCGCGCCCATGCTCTTCGTCCGGCTGCCCGAATCCTTGCGTTTCCTCGTGCTGCAGGGAAGAGAGCGTGCGCTCATCGTCCGGCATTTGCAGCGCATCGACCCGGCTCTCATGGTCGCCGAAGAGACGCGCTTCGTCGTCGACGAACATACCGGCTCGGGTGACTCCGTCACCGCCTTGTTCAACGAGGGACGCGTCCGCACGACCTTGCTCCTGTGGACGATCTATTTCATGAGTTTGCTCAATCTCTACCTCCTCGCGAGCTGGGTGACGACGCATGTCCATTCCTTGGGCATCGCCGTGCAACTTTCGATCCTGATCGGCACCATGTTCCAGGTGGGTGGCGTTTTCGGCGCGATGTTCGGCTGGCTGGTCGACCGGATGGGGCCGAGCCGTGCGATCTTCATCGCCTATCTGATTGGAGCGCTCGCCATCGCCGCGATCCCACTCGCGGGCGCGGATCCCGTCGCCCTTACGCTTGCCGTATTCGCGTCAGGATTCGGGATCATCGGCGGCCAGAACGCGGCGAATGCGCTTGCCGCGATGTCCTATCCGACGCAGATCCGCTCCACCGGCGTCGGCTGGGCGACCGGGATTGGCCGCTTTGGTTCGGTCGTCGGCCCGGGTGTTGCGGGCATCCTGCTGTCGCTGAATTTCTCCACCCAGCATGTCTTCTATCTCGCCGTAATCCCGGCGCTGATCGCCTCCGCCGCCGGCGTCGCGCTCGGCGACTGGCGTCGGCCGGTCGCGGCGGACACCAACGCGCCGGCTTGAGAACAACATGCTGTCGAAGGAAGACAATGAGCGCTTGACCCGTGTCGGCTTAGGCACGCCGATGGGGAATGTCTTCCGGCGCTACTGGCTGCCGGCGCTCACATCGGCTGAGCTCGGCCGGCCCGACGGCGCCCCGGTGCGCCTGAAAATGCTGGGCGAGGAACTGATCGCCTTTCGCGATACGAACGGGGCTGTCGGAGTTGTCGATGCATTTTGCCCCCATCGCCGCGCGCCGCTCTTCCTTGGACGCAACGCGCGATGCGGTATCCGCTGCGTCTATCATGGCTGGAAGTTCGATGTGACGGGTCAGTGCGTCGATATGCCGACCGAGCCGTCCGACAGCCCGATGAAGACAAGGATTCGGATCAAGGCCTATCCCGTGTGGGAAGGCGGCGGAATCGTCTGGCTCTATATGGGGCCGGCTGAATTGAAGCCCTCGGTACCCGATCTCGAGCTCGTTCGCGCGCCCGCAACGCACCGCTATGTTTCGCGCACGGTGCAGGACTGCAATTATCTCCAGGCGCTCGAGGGCGGGCTCGATTCCGCGCACGCGACCATCCTGCACAATATCACCATCGGCGATCTCTCCTGGCTCGAGGATTATGCCAACACGACGCCCAAGCTCGACGTGCAATTGACCGAGTACGGCTTTCGCTATAGCGGCATGCGCCGGCGCGGCTCGCGGCACTGGGTCCGCGTCTACCACTACATCATGCCGTCGATTCAGTTACGCAGCCGCCGCGTGCCCGTGCGAGGAGAGGACGTGGCGCCGCGTGTGCCCACGATCAACGGTCACATCTGGGTACCGTCCGACGACGTGACTCTATCGGTATTCAATTTTTCCTACTCGGCCGATCCGGGGACGCCGTTGTCCGAAGAATTCATCGCCGCAGCAGAGTCGGGCTACGGCCGCGGTCCCGGCGACCTGCTGCCGGATCTAAGGCTCAAGCGAAACCGTTCCAACGACTTCCTGATCGATCGCGAGCTTCAGCG
>DASQHF010000216.1:0-9802 GCA_035632215.1 Micropepsaceae bacterium
TCGCCGCCGTCGGCACGTAGCTGAGGTCGCCGGTCTTGAACACGTCGACATTGTTCTCGGCGCAGGCACCTTCGTTGAAGCCACGGATCACGCGCCGATAACTGACATTCGCGCGCCAGGGCGCGGTGAAGATGTTCGAGTCCTCGATCGTGAGTTCGACACGCAAGCCCTTGTCGAAATGGGGATCGGCGACCATCGGCCCGGTCGTCCCGTCGATGCTCGCGTGCTTGTCGAGAGCGGTCTGCGCCTCTTTCGCCTCGATCAAATGATAGCGCTCGATGACATGCATCGCCTCGCTCTGCGGCGTCCCGAAGCGGTCGGACACTGTGTAGGGCATGAGCTTCATCCCGACCGTGTCGATGACGAGCGCGTCGCCCTCGTAATGGCCGACGGAATCGCCCATTGGCGTGGGTTTCAGGTCCTTGGGATGCGTGGCATTCATCCGTACGCGGCGCACCTGCGAGTTTTGCGTGTAGAGGATGACGATATCGTCCATCCTCTGGATCATCGTCATGCCCTGGCTGATCGTGAAGAGATAGGGGAGGGCATAAGCTCCGCATTGATTGGAGGGGTCGGGAATATCGTGCCCGTTGGCCGAATGCTCGCCCGCCTTTCTCAAGGCGGCGGCCGCTTCCGGCTTCAGAATAGGATTGTTGTAATCGCCGACGAGCGGAATGGGATCGCCGTCGACGACGGAGCGGCCGGCATCGCTCCCCAAGCGCCTCAAATTGATGATCGGGCCGGGGCCTGTGTCGGGAGGCTCGAGATTGAACATGTTGCGGCCCCAGGGGCCGGTGAAATCCGGCACGGCCTGAGCCGCCGGCGCCGCCATGAGCGCATAAGCCAAGAGCACGCCCGCAGTGACACGATAGAGCGACAACCAATCCTCCCCGACGCCGTCCTTGGGGCCGCGACCATAGCATGCGTTATGCTAACATCCACGCATGATCGCCGCCTCGCGCGACGCGTTCAGGAGGCAATCCGATGCAGATCTTCAAGACCGTGGCCGTCATCGTGTCGCTGCTGGCGCTCACGATAGGGGCATCCGCGCAGCCGCTAACCATCCGCGCGGGAACACTCATCGACGGCAAAGGTGGTGTTCAGCGCAACGTCGTTATGACAATCGACGGATCCAAGATCGCCGCGATTAGTGCCGGCGCGGCCGCGCCCATCAGCTACGACTTCTCGCGCCTTACGGTGCTTCCGGGATTGATCGACACGCATGTGCATCTGGTGAGTCATTTCGGCAAGGATGGGCATGTCGAGACGCCCGGCGAGACGCCGGGCGAGCAGGCGCTCTACGACGCCCAAATGGCCAACGCGGTGCTGATGGCGGGATTTACCACCGTGCAGAGCGTCGGCTCGCCGAGGGACATTCCGTTGAAGGCCGCGATCGAGAGGGGATTGCCCGGCCCGCGGCTGTTGACTTCCGTTTATCAGCTCATCGACACCAAGCTCACCACCGATCAGGTCCGCCAATTCGTCCGAAAGTCGGTGGCCGACGGCGCCGACCTGATCAAGATCTTTGCCTCCAAAAGCGTCCGCGAGGGCGGCGGACAGACGTTGAGCGACGCGCAGATCGACGCGGCGTGCGACGAAGCAAAAAAGTTAGGCAAGCGCGTCTGGGTCCATGCCCATGCGCGCTCGGCCGTGCGCGCGGCGACGCTTGCGGGCTGCACGACCGTTGCACACGGATTTCAGATCACCGACGAGGAAGCCGATCTGATGGCCAAGCACGGCACCTATTTCGAGCCGCAGACCGGCCTTCTTCTCCAGAATTATCTCGAGAACAAGTCACGCTATTTGGGGACCGGCAATTACAACGAGCAAGGCTTCAAGTTCATGGAGGCGGCGATCCCGCAAAGCCTCGCGGTGTTCAAGATGGCGATCCGCCATAAAGACCTGAAGATCATCATGGGGACCGATGCTAATGCCGGCGCACACGGGCGCAACGCCGAAGAGATCATCTATCGCGTGCAAAAGGGCGGTCAGCCCGCGATGGACGCGATCATCGGCGCGACATCCTTGAATGCCTCAGCCTTGAGCATGCAGGATCGCATCGGAGCGCTTGCACCCGGAATGGAAGCCGATCTGATCGCCGTCGAGGGTGATCCGCTTACGGATATTGCTGCCTTGAGACGCGTCGTTTTCGTGATGAAAGGCGGCAAGGTGTACCGCAATGCAAAATGATTGAGGCGGCAACCAAATTTGCACGCCGATCAATTTTTGACCGGCTAGGGGAATTTCCTGAGTGAAGATTGGTCCGATTACGAATAATCTCCGGCACGAGTAGGGAGATGGAGCGAGTGATGCCCTACAGCGCGAGGAGTTACGAGGAAACGGCAAGGGAATGCGTCCGCATCGCCAATACCACCGGCGATCAGACGCTCAAACGCGGCTTGCAGCAATTACGGCAGATCTGTCTTCGAACCGCTGATCGCTTAAGGGAACAGACGCCTGAAGAGAACGCGATCGACGTGCCGCAACTGCCCAATGCGCTGGCAAAGCAAGTCCTGAAGTTGCGTTGGATCGGCATGGAAGACGATGCCAAAGTGCTTCAGCTCGCGATGCGCAGCCTTCCGCCCGAGCGGCGAGGCACCGTCTTGGCGGGCCCGTTCAGCACGGATTAGGAGTCTATCCCCAAAGCTCGTTTGCGAGCTCGACGACGAGTCTGAGCTTTGCCCATTGCTCGTCCTCGGCGAGGATGTTGCCTTCTTCCGTGCTCGCGAAACCGCATTGCGGGCTCAAGCACAGCTGATCGTGTGCGACATAGCGCTCGGCCTCCTCGATCCGCCAGCGGATGTCGTCTTTCTTCTCGAGCTTGCCCGTCTTCGTCGTGATCAGCCCCAAGACGATCTGTTTGTCGCCCTTGGGCACGAAGCGCAACGGTTCGAAGCCGCCGGCGCGGTCGCTGTCATATTCGAGGAAATAGCCGTCGTAATTCGTATGGCCGAACAGGACTTCGGCCACCGGCTCGTAGCCGCCCGATGTGATCCAGGTCGAGCGGAAATTGCCGCGGCAGATATGCGTGGTGATGGCCATGTCTTTGGGTTTCGCCTCGAGCGTGCGATTGATCATCCCGGCATAGGCTTTCGGCAGGTCCTTGACTTCGGTTCCGCGGCGCTCGGCCTTGATCATCTCATCCTTGGAGCAGAGATACGCCCACGCCGTGTCGTCGAATTGCAGGTAGCGGCAGCCCGCCGCGTAGAAGGCCTCGATCACTTCGCGATAGACGCCTGAGAGCGCCGCGAACAGCGCGTCGCGATCGGGATAGATCTCGCGGTTGACCGATGCAGCGCGGAAATGGAGGACGCTGGGCGAGGGCACCGTCATCTTCGGCGTGACTTCGGTATGCGCTTTCAAGAAACGGAAATGCTCGAGCATCGGATGGCCGGCCGGAAATCCCAAGGGGCCCACGATGTGTGGCGCCTGCGCCTTGGTCTGCACGCCCTGAAACTGGATTCCGGTATCGGCGTCGCACAGCTCCACCCCGTGGAGCTTGCCGTAGAAATCGTAATGCCACCACGAGCGGCGGAACTCGCCGTCGGTCGCAAGCTTCAGGCCGATGGACTTCTGCTTCTTGACGATCTTCTCGATCTCGCGGTCTTCGATCGCTTTGAGCTCGTCCTGCCCGATCTCGCCCTTTTCGCGCTTTGTACGCGCCTGCTTCACGGCCGCGGTGCGAAGAATGCTGCCGACATGGTCGGCCCGAAACGGCGGCTTGTCTCTCAAGGTCATGGTGCTCACCTTCTAAGCGCCTTGAGAATATTCTTTCGTGAAACCAGCACAATGTTGGTGTTGCCACGATTTTGATCCAGCGCAATGAGGGGACCGCCGGAACCCCTCAAACTTAGTTGCGTTGCAGTTTTGTTCGCGCACAAAATGTACGAGGTCTCGCCATGAGCGCCACCGGACTCGAAGTTTTCGACAAGACCCTGCAAACTACCCATATCTGGCTGGACGAGATGATCGAGGATCTCGGCACCGATCGCCATACCGCATGGCATGTCCTGGGCGCGGTGCTGCACGTGCTGCGCGACCGGCTGCCTGTCGATCTTTCCGCCCATCTCTCGGCCGAGTTACCGCTCCTCGTGCGCGGTGCCTATTTCGACGCCTGGCGGCCGGGGAAGGACGCGCTGAAAGAACGCACGCTCGCGGAATTCTTAGGCCGTGTCTCGGACGGCCTTCTCGGCACCAAGCCTTTGAGCTCGATCGATGCCGTGCGCTCGGTGTTTGCCATCCTTGCCCGCCATCTCGCGAAGGGACAGGCGGTGAAGGTACGGAACGCGCTGCCCGAAGAGGTCCGTGCGCTGTGGCCGGAAGACGTCCTTTCTGCGCACGTGCTGTAGTATGGGCACGATGGACCTTCTCTTCCGCGGCGTCGAGCCGGTGAAAGTCGGTGCCGAAAGGCTCGAGGGCCTTTTGGGCGTGCCCGACAATCCCAAGGGCCTCGTCATCTTCGCCCACGGTAGCGGCAGCAGTCGCTTGAGTCCGCGCAACAACGAAGTGGCGGCACATTTGCGCGAGGCAGGTCTCGCGACGCTGCTGCTCGACCTCTTGAAGCCGGAGGAGGAAGCTGATCGCGGCAATGTCTTCGACATCGAGCTCCTGGCGATGCGTCTCGTTTCGGCCACGGGCTGGGCCGAGACGGATCACCGGCTCGAGAACCTCAAAGTCGGCTATTTCGGCGCCAGCACCGGTGCCGCCGCGGCGCTCGTTGCCGCCGCGCAGTTGGGGCGCGCGGTCTCGGCCATCGTGTCGCGCGGCGGGAGGCCCGATCTCGCAGGCGACGCGCTCGAATATGTGCGTGCGCCCACGCTCCTTATCGTTGGGGGCGCGGATCTTCCGGTGATCCCGTTGAACCGGCTCGCCTTCGAACATTTGCGGACGAAGAAGGACATCGCCATCGTCAAGAATGCGGGTCACCTGTTCGAGGAGCCGGGCGCCATGGCCGAAGTCGTCGATCTCGCGCGCGAATGGTTCTTACGCTTCCTGCCCAAGACCGAATTCCGCGGCTTCAACAGTTTCACGGATCGCGTAGAGGCCGGAACGAAGCTTGGCCAAGCGCTCGCGCACCTAAAAGAGGAAAACCCGGTCGTGCTCGCTTTGCCGCGCGGTGGGGTGCCGGTCGCCTTCGAGGTCGCGAAAGCGCTGAACGCTCCCCTCGATGTCGCGCTTGTGCGCAAGATCGGAGCGCCAGGACAGCCGGAGCTGGGCTTAGGAGCCCTCGTCGATGGCACCAACCCGAAGACGGTCTACAACGAGGAAGTCGTGCGGCTTGTGCGTCCGACCGAAACCTATCTGAAAGCGGAGGAAGGACGTCAGCTCGCCGAGCTCGAACGCCGACGCGCCCTGTATCGCCGCGACCGCGAACCGATAGAGGTAAAGGACCGCACCGTCATCGTCATCGACGACGGCATTGCGACCGGGGGCACAATGCGTGCGGTGCTCCAGGCGTTGCGTTCGGCCGGTGTGAAGAAACTCGTGCTCGCGGTGCCCGTGGCGCCTGACGACACGCTCGATGAGCTCTCCACGCTCGCGGACGAGACGGTGTGCCTTGCAACGCCCGAGCCGTTCTATGCCGTGGGCGCGCACTACAAGAATTTCGACCAGACCAGCGACGAGGAAGTCATCGACCTCCTGGCGCGGGCCATGACACGGTAGGCTGGACGCTACTGCGTTTTCGGCAGCACCACGATTTTGAACGCGTGCGCGTCCGTCAAATACTTCTGCGCCACGCGTTGCACGTCCGCCGCCGTAACAGTCCGCAACTGCGGTAGCGCATCGCGGATCAGCTTCAAGCGCCGCTCGTCGCTCTGGATGCCGGTGAGCCCCGCCTGCCAGAATGCGTTCGTCACCATCGCCCGCGTGAGGCCGTCGACTTCGGGCTTGCGCGCGCGCTCGAGCTCGTCCGCGTTGGGCCCGTGCTCACGCAAGTCCGTCACGATCGATGCGATCGTATCGTAGAAGAGCTGCGTCTTCTGCGGCGGCAACTCCGCGAAAGCCGCGATATAACCGAAGCCGGGGAAGGTAAGCGAGGCTTGCGCCGTCGCCTGCGGCGAATAGGTCGCGCCGTCCTTCTCGCGCAGCTGCTCCATCAGCCGGGTCTGCACGATGTCGGTGACCATCCGGCGCGCGGCCGATTCCGAATCGGCGAACGCATCCGTCGTCGGCCAGCCGATGAAAGCGACGCTCTGATCGGCGCGCCCGTTATGGGTCAGCTTCATCGGCTCGGTATTGGCGGCAGGGAATTTGATCTCGCCCATTTGCGGCTGAGCCATCGAAGGGCCGCTGCGCGGAGGGAGCGCGCCAAAGGTCGCCGCCACCGATTTAATCGCCGCATCCACGGTGATGTCGCCGACCATGGTGATCTCGACCGGACCATTGGCGATGGCGGGCGCGATAATGGACTTCACGTCGTCGAGCTTCGCCTTCGCGACGTCGTCGCTTTCCGCGGGCGCCCAGCGCAGATCGCCCGAGCGCAGGAGCGAGCCCAGCCGCGCACCGAACACGGACGTTGCGGTGGAATCGCGCTGCGCGAGGGCGTTCGAGGTCGCCATCAGGCCCTGCTGGAAGGCTTCGGGCCGCCAGCCTGGCTTCGTCATATAAGCGGCCAAGACCTGAAGCTGGGTGTCAAGATCGGCCGGGCGTGTCCCACCGGAGAAAGCGAAGGTATCGTCGTCGATGCCGAACCCGACGCTGAAGATCTTGGTCGCAAGCTCGCGGCGAAGATCGAAGAAGTTCATCGCTTCCAGTCCGCCGCCGATGAACGCGCCGGTGTTGAAGGTTACGCGATTCTTCGGCAGCATCAGCCGGCCACCCGCGACCGAGACCGTGACGAGCACCTGGTCGGCGCGATACTTGGTGGGCTTCACGTTAAGGCGCACGCCGTTCTCGAAGCGTACGAGCGTCGCATCGAGATCGTCGATCTTCCGCGTCTCCGCGATTTTTCCGGGCGGCCCAAAATTCGTGTAGGGCCAGTCGCCGAGCTTCTGTTGCTCGGCAGTGGCGATCGTGGCCGATTCCGCGCGGTCGAAAACGGAGGCGAGCGTCTGCTCGCCGTTCGCGACGGGCGTCGGGCTCGACAGGAACAGAAGCGGACCGTTGCCCTGGAAAGCATTGCGCAAGGCGGCCGAGACCGTGTCCGCGGTCAGGCCCTTGAAATCCGCTTCGGAGCGCGCGAGTCCTTCCTGCGGGCTGTTGAACACGCTGTCGCGATCGAGTGAAGCAACGAGCGCGCCCGCGAGCGCGGGCGAGGTGCGCGTCGAGGACGCAGCCACCGTGGCCTGACCCGAGGCCAACGCCGACGCGATCTCGCGGTCGACTTCGTCCTGCGTCACTCCTCCCGCCAGCACCTGGCGGCGAACTTTGTCGGCCTCCTCAAGCGCCTTCTGCCAGCCATCGCCGCCAAAGCTGACGCGGAACGAGGCAATCTTCGCCGACTTGACCGTGTTGCCGCGCGAAGCGCCGGCGGCAAGGAACGGCGCATCGGGGCTTTCGGCGACGCGCGCGAGCCGTTGGTTCAGAATCGCGAAGCCTAGTCCTTCGATGCGATCGCGCTTCCGTTTGGCTGCCGAGTCGGGCGCGCCGTCATAAGGCGTGATCCAGGACACCGAGACCGAGCGGGGTGCGCCGGCCTCCGAGAAGACGAGCGCTTCCTCGCCTCGTTTCGGCGGCGTGCCTAGATCGGGATCGGCCTGCCCCTGGCCGGTCGCGCTCCAATCGGAGAACTTCGCCTTGATCTTCGCTTCGAGCGCGTCGATATCCGTGTCGCCGACGACCACAAGCGTCGTGCGCTCGGGCCGGTAATAGCCGTGATAGAAATCGGCGACGAGGGAGATTGGCGCCTTCGCAATAATATCGACCTTGCCAATGGGGAAACGCTGCGGCGCAAGCTGGCCTTTCAAGAGAAACTTGTTCTGCGCTTCAAAGGCTCGCGTTCCCGGCCCGTCGCGCAGGCGTTCTTCCGATAACACCGGCCCGCGTTCCGCTTCGAAGGGCTCGGACTTCAAGGAAAGTTCGCTCGTCACCTCGCGCATCAGCATGAGGCCGGTGTCGACGAGCTGCGCGTCGGCGTTGGGCAGGTCGATCTGATAGATGGTCTCCGTCTGTGAGGTGCTTGCGTTCGTGTCCGCGCCGGTACGTAGCCCCAAGCGCTGCAACATGCGGAAGACATCGCCGTCGGCCACGTGCGTCGAGCCGCGGAACGCCATGTGCTCGAGGAAATGCGCAAGGCCCTGCTGCGCGTCGGACTCCTCGAGCGAGCCCGCGCCGATGCGGAGCCGCATCGACACCTGTCCCGGCGGCGTCACGTTCTTCATGATCATGTAACGCATGCCGTTTTCGAGCGCGCCGAACTTCACCGCGGGATCCGCAGGGATGTCGCTCGAGGCCTGCGGCCAGGCGGGCGCCTTGGGCGCCTGTGCGCTGCCGGAGCCGATGGCAAGAACGGCGAAAGCCGCGCCGATGGCGAGCGTGCGGAAGGACAAACTGCGGCGTGTTTCGGACAAGCGATGGCGACTCATGGCGACCTCTTGTTGGGCCGCGCACATATATAAGGAATGGAGTTTAACGTCTCCATTCACACGCCTGCGAATGACCTTTACGCGCTCGCAACATGAGATTTTTCTTATACCGGTCCCGCCGTGCCCTTGTGGGGAGGCCGCCACGCCGAAGCGGCGTAGCCGCGGAGGCCAGGGGTTGGGGAGGGGCTATCGACAATGCGCGAACCATCCCGCAAAAGGGCGCGAGGGAGAGCCGTATGACCGACCTTCGCGCCCGCGTTGCTAAAGCCTGCCGCGTATTGGGCAAAATGGAGCTGTCCCGCGCCCTTCGCGGCCACATCAGCGCCCGCGTGCCGGGCACCGGGCGCGTTTTTGTCCGCGCCCGGGGGCCTGCGGAATCGGGCGTTCGCTACACGACGGACGAGGAAGTCGTCGAAATCGACCTTTCCGGCCGGCCGGCTGCGGGCGTGCCCGAAGGCCTAAGGCTCCCCAGCGAGCTTTACATCCACACCGAAATTTTATGTGCCCGGCCCGAGGTGAATTGCGTCGTCCATATGCATCCGCCGACCGTCGTGCTTTTCACGATAACAGGAACGCCGCTCCTTCCCATTTACGGTGCTTATGATCCCTATGGGCTTTCCATCGCGCTCGAAAATCCGCCCACTTTCGAGAAGAGCGTGCTGATCAACACCCCGGAATTGGGTGCCGAGTTGGTCGCGGCGATCAAAAACTCGCGCGCCTGTCTGATGCGCGGCCACGGCATCACGACCGTGGGAGAGAGCGTCGAAGAAGCCTGCGTCACGGCGCTCGTCTTGAACGAGCTCGCGACCTTGAATTACCAGGCGCGGCTCTTGGGCACGCCGCACGCGATTTCGGATGCCGACGTCGAAGGGCTCCGCCCCGCGATCAAGCGCTTGAGCGCCAAAGGGGCCGAACCGGGTGTTCCCGGTGACTCTATCGCCACCGAATGGCGCTACTACTGCCGGCTCACAGAGGAAGCCGCGGATTGACTGCTACGGATGTGATGTAGCTGAACGCCGATTGCGCACCGCATTCAGAAGCGGTTCAGCACGGCGCGACTAGTCTCCTTCGCGAAGGTTCGAAGGAGTTGCGTCATGAAAAAAACATTATTGATCGCGAGCGCAGTCCTGCTGGCCACCGCCGGCGCGGCATCCGCGCAATCCTACTACGGCGGATACGGCTATCGCGGCTACTATGGCAGCCCGAGCTCTTACGGCGACTACGTCCGGCAAATGCGCGCCTGCCAGCGGCACGCGCAGCTTCACAGAGAGCTCGAT
>DASQHF010000217.1:0-2481 GCA_035632215.1 Micropepsaceae bacterium
GCTACTTCAGATCTAACAGGATCCGAATCGTCACTGAGCAAACTTGCGATGTTGTCGATTGTCGCAGGCGCGATATCCGAGCCTTTCACTCTTTTTATGTCGCCAATTAGTCGTCGCACCCAAGCTTGACGCGAGGCCGGATCGCCATCTGATCGAATCTGTCTAACCCAGGCATTTAATGAAGAATCGTTTGGTGGGATGGTGCGTTGCACGGCGCCCGCGGGTGTCGCGGCAAGCAAGACCAGGGCGAGGTAGCCAACTATCCCTGACAATCGAGGCATTTGTGTCGGTCGCATTTCGCTAACATCAATCTACTTCAACTTCGCCGACAGCGTGATGGTGGCGTTCAGGACCTTCGAGACCGGGCAACCCGCTTTTGCCGCCTCGGCAAGCTTCTGGAACTGGTCCGCGGCTATCCCGGGAACGCTCCCCTCGAGCGTCAGGTGAACCGCGGAGATCTTCCAGCCGCCGCCCTCCTGCATGATGGTCACCTCGGCCTTGGTCTCGAGCTTGTCGGCGGGATGTCCGGCGCCGGCGAGCTGGAAGGCGAGTGCCATGCTGTAGCAGCCGGCGTGCGCGGCGGCGATCAGCTCTTCGGGGTTCGTGCCCTTCTCCTCGCCGAAGCGCTTGGCAAACGAGTAGGGCACATCCTTGAGCGTGCCGCTCGCGGAGGAGATCGTGCCTTTGCCCTCCTTGCCGGACCCGTTCCATACCGCGCTCGACGACCGTCTGATTTCCGCCATGGTCATTCTCCTTATACGGACGTTGTTGGATTATTCCCGCCGATATTGCCCGCTCCCTTGAAGAGAGCAAGAGGATTCAGATGCGCGGATCCTCGCCCTCATGCGCATGGTCGATCGCCTGGCGGAGAGAGAAGGGGAGCTTGCCGCAGTCGAGCACGACCTTCTCGTCGTGAACAGCCTTGACGGCGCTGAAAGGAAGCGTGAAGTCGCCCGCGTTCTCCACATAGACGACAAGTTCCTTGCGGCCCTTCAGGACTTGACGCACGGCACCGAACGCCTTGTTGCCGTCATGCGCGAAGACACCGAACCCTTCCGCAATCGGTTCATCCATTTGCCCCTCCATTTACGCGATCCCCGTTCCTTCAGACTGTAGTCCAATCGGCGAAGGGAGCAACATCTCCCCGCCCTCGAAACGGCTTAGCTTTAGGGCTAGCCTTCGAGAGGCGGAATCGGGGCATCTTTATGCTTGCCTTCTGTCGCGATTGCTTGGCCGATCTCGGTCGCTCCGGGGCCTGCTCGTCCTGCGGCACGGATCGCGTCGTCGCGCATGAAGAGCTCGACAAGCTCACCATCGCGCATCTCGACTGCGATGCTTTCTACGCCGCGATCGAGAAGCGGGACGATCCCTCGTTGAAGGACAAAGCCGTCATCGTCGGCGGCAAGAGCCGGCGCGGCGTGGTGCTCACCTGCTGTTACAATGCGCGGAAGTTCGGCGTCCACTCGGCCATGCCGATGTTCCAGGCGATGAAACTCTGTCCGCACGCGACCGTCGTTCCGCCCGATATGGAGAAATACGCGGAAGCTGCGCGCGAAGTCCGCGCGCTCTTGAAGGCGCGTACGCCGCTCGTCGAACCGGTCTCGCTCGATGAAGCCTATCTCGATCTCTCGGGGACTTGGCGCCTGCACGGCATGCCCCCGGCGAAGACAATGGCGAAGCTGAGCTTGGAGATCGAGGAGACGATCGGAATCACAGTCTCGATCGGGCTCTCCTTCAACAAGTTCCTGGCGAAGCTCGCGTCCGACTTGAAGAAGCCGCGGGGCTTTGCGGTCATCGGCCGCGCCGAAGCGGTGTCGTTCCTCGCCGATAAGCCCGTCGGCATGATCCGCGGCGTCGGGCCCGTGCTCGCCGCGCGGCTCGCCAAGGACGGGATCACCAGGATCGGCCAGCTCCAGACCGATGCGGCGCAGCTCCGATTGCTGTATGGCGATACGGGCGAGTGGCTGCATAAGCTCGCGCTCGGACAGAGCGAGGCCAAGGTCGAGGCCGACGGCGAAGCGAAGAGCGTCTCTTCGGAAACGACCTTCGAAACCGACATCGCTGATTTCGCCGAGCTTGAGCGCATCCTCTGGGATCAGACCGAACATCTTTCCGCGCGCGTGAAAGCCTCCGAGATCGGCGGCCGCACGGTCACGCTCAAACTCAAGACCGCGGGCTTCAAGATCATCACCCGGAGCGCGAGCCTCGAAGAGCCCACCCAGCTTTCCGACACGATCTTCCGCGTCGGCCGCGCGCTTTTGAAGCGCGAGACGAGGGGCACGAAATATCGGCTCTTGGGGATAGGCTTGAGCCATATCGTCCCTGCCGCCGATTGCGATCCGCCCAATCCGTTGGACGAGCGTGCGACGCGGCGCGCCGCGGTCGAGCGCGCGATGGATCGCGTGCGTGCCCAATTCGGCGAGGACGCAGTAAAAAAAGGCCGCAGCGTGCGGGGGTGAAACAACACGCACATGGCCCGCC
>DASQHF010000218.1:0-3462 GCA_035632215.1 Micropepsaceae bacterium
TCGGAATAGATCCGCAGCGTATCCGCAATGCTGACGCCGAACTCGTCCGATTGACGGAGCACGGCGGCGAAGGCGCTGATGTCCTGTACGCCGATGCGATCGGCGAAATCGCGGAACACGGCAGGCCGTGACTTGCCGGCGTAAAGCTCGTCGTTGACGACGCCTAGCTCGTCGGCAAGGACCTTGTTCACCTTATTGATCTCGCGCGCGACGCGACGGCAGGCCTGATCGAGGCCGTTGCCCGCTTCCATGCAAATGAGGAGCATGTCGAGAAGGTCGGGGAAGCCGAGCTCCGCCTCTTGTTTGCGTGTTTCGATCTGCCGCTCGACCCAGTAGTCGGGCATGAAATAGCCGAGGAACAAGCTGGCGACGATCCCGAGGCCGAAGATCGGCAGCGGCAAGTCGAATGGGAGCAGGGGCAGCGTGATCGCGCCGAGAACCGCCATCGAGAGCGCCAGCGTCGCTTTGAGCGTGTAGTAGACGCGCACGGCCGAGGGGTTGCGGTAGCCAGCTTGAATGAGCCGGCGGCGGATGGTCTGGAGCTCGGCGATGCTCTTGGGCGTGACTAAGTTCTCAAACTGCTTCAGCACGCCGTCTTCGAGCGTGATGCGGAGCTTCGCACCGCCGCTGAATTCCTGCTGGGGCACGGCCAAGCGATGCTGCATAAACTCCTGTTCCGCGAAGAGCGAGCTCACGCCCACCACGATCAGGATGACGGCAACGAACAGGAGCACGCCGCCGATAATTCCTACAGTGCCAAGGCCGCTCAAGAATTCGAACATCGGGTTACACCTTCAAGGTCGTCATGATGCGCATGGCGATGATGTTCACGATCATGAGGATGATCGTCGCCGCCACCAGTTGCGGGAAAATCGCGATGTCCATCACCGACGTGTAGTAGTCGGGCTTGATGAACGTGATGATGACAATGAGGAAGAACGGGAAGATGGATAAGAACCAGGCCGAGAACCGTCCTTCGGCCGTGAGCGCCTTCACCTTGCGGAACATGCGGAAGCGCTCGCGGATGACGGTGCTCAATTTCGCGAGCGACTCGACGAGGTTTCCGCCCGACTCCTGCTGGACCTGGATCGCCATGGAGAAGTAGCCGAGATCGGCAACGGGCACGCGCTCGGACATCTTCGAGAATGCCGAGGGGATGTCCTGGCCGTAGCTCACTTGGTCGTAAGCGATCTGGAACTCGGTGCTGATCGGCGCCGGCAGCTCCTTGGCGACAACCGCCATGGCGCCGCTCAACGGGTGTCCGACCTTCAGGCTCCGCACGATCAGATCGATCGCGTCGGGCAGTCCTTCCTCGAATTTGGCCACCCGCGCAGACTTGGCCCTCAAGAGGTAAAATAGGACGAGCATCACACCCGATGCCGGAGCGGCTATCAGCGTCAAAGGGAGGAACCGCGGAGGAAGAAGAATCGCCAAGGGGAGGAGCGTCAGAACCGCGATCAGGATCATCGCGATGACGGCCCGTTGGAAGGTCATCCCGGTGCCCGAGGTCACGAGCAGGCGCGAGAACTGTGCGTAGAAGGGAAGCGAAGATGCCCAGGCCCAAGTCGTCGACTTTTCGCGCACGACGTTGTATTGGCCGCCGCCGACCTGGACCCGGGACAGAACCGGGCTCAAGAGGCGGCGCTCGACCGATTCCTCGTCCTTGCCTTGCGCGACGCGCAAAAGGCCCGCCACGGCATCGACCACGAAGAAGACGCCGATAAAGAGAAACGCATACAATATCAGTGCAAAGATCGCCTGCATGTCTACTGCCCCTTACTCAAATCCCCAGTCACTCGCTCGATCCCCCCTCCGTCTCGTCGCTTCCGCGGCTCTCCACCCCCGATCAAGTCGGGGGCAAAGCCCTCCCCCGCAAGCGGGGGAGGAAACGGAGGCCCTTAATCCACCTTGAACATGTCTGCGGGCACGTGGAAACCGTATTCTTCGGCGCGCTTGACGAATTTCGGCCGGATACCAGTGGCGCGGTGACGACCGATTACGTTTCCATCCGCATCGGTGCCGGTGCGTTCGAAGCGGAAGATTTCCTGCATCGTCACGGTATCGGATTCCATTCCGACGATCTCCTGCACGCTCACCACGCGCCGTTTGCCGTCGCTCAAGCGCTGCCCCTGGATGATCACGTTCAAGGCCGACGCGACCTGCGACCGCAGCGCCTTCAAAGGAATCTCGATGCCGGTCATGCCGACCATGTGCTCGAGGCGGGTAAGCGCGTCGCGCGGGGAGTTCGCATGGACGGTCGTCATCGAGCCGTCATGGCCGGTATTCATCGCCTGGAGCATGTCCAAGACTTCGGCGCCGCGCACCTCGCCCACGATGATGCGGTCCGGGCGCATACGCAAAGCATTGCGCACGAGATCGCGCTGCGTGACTTCGCCTAAGTTTTCGATATTAGGCGGACGCGTTTCCATGCGGCCGATGTGGGTCTGCTGGAGCTGGAGTTCGGCCGTATCCTCGATGGTGATGATGCGCTCCTTGTTCGAGATGAAGCTCGAGAGCGCGTTCAAGAGCGTCGTCTTGCCCGAGCCGGTACCGCCGGAGATAAGAACGTTCAGGCGCGAACGCACTACGAGCTCGAACATCGCGGCCATCCGCTGATCGATGCTGCCGATCTCGATCAGCCGCTCGATGGTGAAGGGCATCTTGGAGAATTTGCGGATCGAGACGAGCGGGCCGTCGACGGCGCAAGGGGGAACGAGAACGTTGACGCGGCTGCCGTCCGGCAAGCGCGCGTCGACCCAAGGCTGGGATTCGTCGACACGCCGCCCCACCGCGCTGACGATCTTCTGGATCACGCGCATCAGGTGCCGCTCGTCCTTGAAGCGTGCGGGCGTGGCTTCGAGCTTGCCTTGGCGCTCGACATAGACCTGCTTGTGCGTGTTGACGAGGATATCGTTGATGGTCGGGTCCTTGAGATAGGGCTCCAACGGACCGAGCCCCAGCACTTCGTCGAGCACTTCGTCCACGAGCTGGTGGTATTCGATGGTGTTGAGCGCGATGCCGTCCTCGGAAAGGATGGTGCGGATCAAGGGTGCGAGCTCGCGCCGGAGCTCGTCGCGCGTGACCTTGTCGAGCACGCTCAAGTTCAGCATCGTCAAGAGCTTTTCGTGCAGATGCACTTTGAGCGCGATGTGCCGTGTCGCGGTCGGCTCCGCCTTCGCCAGCGGCGCGATAGCCGGCGGCTCCGGCGAAAGAATCTTGTCCTTCGCCAGCCCCGGCGAGCCGGAATTGTCCCGGACGAATTTCTCGAACATTTACCCCACGCCTTTCCTCGTCATGAGCGCTCCGCCCGAGGGCCTCCCTCCGGTTCCGTCGCTCGACATCTCCCCATCGCGGCGGGGAGCACGCAACAAACTCGCTTCGTCATCTCGGAGGCGGGACTTACCTCCCTCCGCCGGCTTCGCCGGCACCTCCCCGCAAACGGGGGAGGAAAACTATCCGCGG
>DASQHF010000219.1:0-9779 GCA_035632215.1 Micropepsaceae bacterium
ATCCGGCAACCGGCGAGCCTTACGGGCTAGGTTTTCCCCTTGTCACCATCCGCGACATGGTCCGCGCCCAGGCGATGCTCTTGGACGCGCTCGGCATCGAGCAAGTGCTCTCAGTCTTGGGCGGCTCCATGGGCGGCATGCAGGTGTTGCAATGGGCCGCGACCTATCCCGATCGCGTCTATTCGGCGATGCCGATCGCCACCGCCGCGCGCCACTCGGCGCAGAACATCGCCTTCAACGAAGTGGGCAGGCAGGCGATCATGGCCGATCCCGACTGGCAGGGCGGCGACTACGCCCATTCGGGCGTCCATCCCTCCAAGGGCCTGGCGGTCGCGCGCATGGCGGCGCATATCACCTATCTTTCGGAAGCAGCACTTCAGCGAAAGTTCGGGCGCGAGCTCCAGGATCGCGAATCGCTGTCCTTCGGCTTCGATGCAGATTTCCAGATCGAATCCTATCTCCGCCACCAGGGCATGACCTTCGTCGATCGTTTCGACGCCAATTCCTATCTCTACATCACACGGGCGATGGACTATTTCGACCTGGCGGCCGATTACGGCGGCGTGCTCGCGGAAGCCTTCCGGCGCACCAAGACGCGGTTTTGCCTCGTCTCCTTCACCAGCGATTGGCTGTTCCCGACGAGCGAGAACAAGCGTATTGCGCATGCGCTGAACGCGGCGGGCGCCAATGTCAGCTTCGTCGAGATCGCAAGCGATCGCGGCCATGATGCTTTCCTCTTGGAAGAGCCGCAGCTCTTCGAGACCATCAGCGGTTTCTTAAGCTCGGCAGCGCACGCCAAAGGTATCAAATGAACGACGCGCGGCCGCGGAACGGCGCGTCTGGACTTAGGCCCGATCTCGCCGCGATCGCGGAAATGATTCCGAATGCGACACGCGTGCTCGATATCGGCTGCGGCGACGGAGCGCTTCTCGAATATCTCGTCCGGACCAAGTCCGTCGACGGACGCGGGCTCGAGCTCTCCCAGCAGAACGTCAATCAGTGCGTGGCTCGGGGATTGTCGGTCGTGCAAGGCGACGCGGACACCGATCTTTCCGAATATCCCTCCGGCGTATTCGACATCGTCATCCTGTCGCAGACCATCCAGGCGACGCGCCATCCCTTGGCCGTGCTGCGCGAGCTCTTGCGTATCGGAACGCGCACCATCGTCTCGTTCCCGAATTTCGGCCATTGGCGGGTGCGCTTGTCCCTTCTCTGGCGCGGCCGCATGCCGGTGACGAAGGCATTGGGCCATGTCTGGTACGACACGCCCAATATCCATCTCTGCACCATCACCGACTTCCTCTATCTCGCAAACGAGGCGGGCGCGCGGATCGAGAAAGCATTTGCGCTGAACGACGGACGCGCGAGTTCCATCCATCCGGCGCAATGGGGCCCGAACCTCTTGGCCGAAGGCGCGATCTTCCTGCTGGCGAAGGGGTAAGCCTCAGTCCGCCAACACCCGCGGTTGCGAGGGCTGCGCGAGCGCAGGCTTCAAGACCGCGCGTCTCGCGCGTCGCACCGGTGCGGGCACATAGAGCGACTTTGAGGCCTCGACAATGTGCACGCCCGCCATCCGCGGCCACAGCCGGTTGCCGACGTTTTCCCAGGCGGTGCCAGTCCTGACCATCTGGCGCTGGCCGAAGGGGGGCATGTAGAGCGCGCTGTCCCAGCCCTCCGGTTGAAACAGGGATTGGGAGAGCAGGCGGTCGAGCTGGCCGCGGGTGTAAGGCTGGCCGTGACCGAAGGGAGACGTTTCCAGCTGCGCCCACAGGCTGGTGCGGTTGGGCGCGACGATGATGAGCCGCCCCTGCGCGGTCAAGACCCGCCATAGCTCGCGCAGAAACGGCCGCTGCGCGTCCGCGAGCTCGAGCCCATGGACAACCAGGAGACAGTCGAAGAAAGCATCGGGAAAGGGGAGCGCCTGTTCATCGACAAGTGTCGTCAGCGAGCGTGCTCCCGAACCCCAGGGAACCGCGCCCTGTGCTTCGGGAACCGCGGCGATCGTCCGCTCCGCCTCGCCCACCAGCGGCCGCAAATAAGGCATGGCATAACCGAAGCCGAGGAGACGCTGACCAGAGAGATCGGGCCAGGCCAGACGCAGACGGCGGAAGATCATCCGCCGGGCGACCTGGCCGATGCGGCTGTCGTAGAACGCCTCGAGCGCATGAGAATCGAGCGCCATGAGAGATGCATAGAGCCTTTCTTTTACGAAAACGACAATGGATTAAGAGGCGGCCGAAATCCGCTGGACCGGCCCAACATTTGGCTTGAATATGGCCGCCATGGGAAAGCTCGAAATCGAACCTGTCCTGTGCCTCAAGGACAATTACGCCTGGGTCGCGGTCGATAAAGACGCCAGCGTCGTCGCGGTGGTGGACCCCTCGGAGGCCGACCCCGTGAAGCGGGCACTCGAGGCCAGGGGCTTGAAACTCACGCACATCCTCAACACCCACCACCACATGGACCACGTCGGGGGCAATCTCGCGCTCAAAGAGGCGTTCGGCGCGATCATTGTCGGGCCCGGCAAGGACGCCACCCGCATTCCGGGGATCGACGTCGGGGTCGTTGAGGGCGACACCTACGACATGGCGGGCCATAAGGCCAAAGTCCTGGAAATCCCAGCGCACACACGAGGTCATATCGCCTTCTGGTTCGCCGACGATTCCCTCGTTTTCACCGGCGACACGCTCTTCGCCATGGGTTGCGGGCGCCTGTTTGAAGGCGATCCGCCGACGATGTGGTCGAGTCTATCCAAGCTGATGAAGCTTCCCGATGCGACGCGGGTCTATTGCGGTCACGAATATACCGAGGCGAACGGGCGGTTTGCGCTGACGGTGGAACCTTCCAATCCTGACCTTCGGGCGCGCATGGCGGACGTCAGAGCGATTCGGGCAAAAGGGTTACCGACGCTCCCCTCCAACATGGGACTCGAGAAGAAGACGAATCCCTTCTTGCGCGCGAGCTCAGCCGAAATCCGTCATGCGCTCGGGCTGGAGAGCGCAAGCGACGTCGATGTCTTCGCCGAGACCCGCCGGCGCAAGGACAAGTTCTGACGGCGAAGAGACATATTCCTCTCCTGATGACACTCAAAACTTACTTCCCCCTTGTGGGGAGGTCCGCCTTCCGAGCGCGCACGCGCGAAGAAGGCCGGGTGGGGGGTGAGGTCTATCCAATGATTTAGCCGGATGGATTTGGGCTGCATTGCCACCGCTCCCCCACCCGGCGCGCCTTTGCGCTATCGCGCAAGAGGCTCGCCGGCCTCCCCACAAGGGGGAGGCAGATTCGAGTCTTACGCGACCTACTATTTCGAGTCGAACTTGTCTTTGCTGCTCGGCGTAACGGCGTCCGCGGCGGTGGTCACGACGTCGCCCGCGACGTCAACAGTCGTCGAAACGACCGTGCCGGTGACACTCGCAGCTGTGCTCACCACCGAGCACCCCGACAGGCTCAGCGAAACGAAGGCAACGAAGATACTGAGTGCGATCCGCATGCGTTTATCTGACAGGGAAGCGGGATGAGCGCGCAAGAGCACGTGCGAAATGTGATCGGCTGGTTTTGACTAACGGCACGTAAAATCCTCGCCCAACATCATATAGGTGTTTTTGCCAGAATTTATTTCCCAGAGGCCGTTTTCCGGATCCATCGTCACGATGCCGGTGGCCTCGATGGTATCGCCGGGCCGGCAGCTAGACATGTGGACTTTCAGCGCCTGAAGCCACATCCGCGCGCACGGATTGGGTCCCGTCAGGTAGATGTCGACGCTCGGGAAAGGCTCGGGTGCCGGGTAGATGTCGACGATCTTGCCCGTGATGGTTTCCACGCTGATGTAGTCGTCGGCGCACGCCTGCGCGCGTCCGGGGTCAGCCGGCAAGGTCGCCGCTGCCAGCACGATGAAGATGAAGCCGAGAATTAGGAAGACGCGCATGGTCTCTATGTCGCCGAAAGAACTTCCCACGAGCAAGCCCGATCAGGAGCGTGACCGAAGAGGATGTATTTTCAGTTACTTCCGGCGGCGGTTTTCGATCAATCGAAAGCCTCCGGCTCGCCGGTCGCGACGCTAGAGCATGAGACGATCGGTCGCCCGCGAAGCGCCTCGTCCAGCGACAAGCGGGAGGCGTGATCTTCGTTCATGAGGCTTCGTGCAAACCTCGCGAAGCTCAAATGTCCAGTCGAAGCTTATTAGCTGCGGCGTTTGGAGCTGCGGCGGCGGGACGAACGCGACTTACCGCGGCGCGTGGTGCGGGTGGTGTTCTCGCCGCCCATGGCGCGCGAGCTTTCGCGGCGGCCTCTTGCTCCGACGTGGGACTTGCCCTCGCGCTCCTGCTGGTAGGTCTCGCCGTGCGACTCCTTACCCTTCGTCTTCGCGAAGCTCCGCTTGCGCTCCAACTTGGTGCCGTATTTGGAAGCGCCCGCCTCATGGAGAGCGATGGCGATGGCCTGCTTGCGGCTCTTCACCTTTCGCGCCTTCCCTCCGCGTCCGCTCTTGAGTTCGCCGTGTTTGTATTCATGCATCACGCGACCCGTCGTCTTCCTTTGCCGGGGTGACGTCTTTGCCATCGGCAGTCTCCTCTCCAAGCCTGCAACCGCAAACGCGATTGCGAGCCGGAGGTTCCGCAATTATCCGCAGGAAGACTTATCAAAGGCGCGCAGCGACCCTGCCGACGAACGCGGCGAGATAGAGTCCGATGTAAGCGGGGATGCCGATGAAGACGATCGTCAGCGGCAGCAGGTTGAAATCCGTTCCGCCGCGATGGACGAGCAGCATGCCGGCGAGATGACCCAAGAGCACCCATAACGGTTGACGCCATGCAGGCTCGGCGGCAAGCGCGCCGGCGACGGCCTGCACACCGAAGAGAAGCGGCACGCCGAACTCCCAATAGGGAGCGCGATCCCAACCTTCGTGCAGAGCGTCCGAGAAGGGCAGCATGGATGTCAGCGTCCACAGCGCGAACCCGGCGGCGAAAAGGAGCGCCGAGGTCCAGAACCGAGAGGATTGCGGTCTCATCATCCCCGCTTTCTAGCGCGCGAGTGTTGCCCAATCATTGAAGGTTTGGCGGCATGGTGAAATTCGCATTAGCCAAGTCCCGTCACGGCACAGATTCGATCGAGTAGCTCAGTTTTGTGGGTCCCTGACGGTGACGATCGATTCACCGACAGTCTTCAAAATAAGCGTGTGCGCCTTTGCTTGGAAGAACTTCTGATGCAGGTCTCGAGCACATCGCATCCCACCCCGCCGGTGAAATCCCCGGCGCCCGAGCAGCCGCCTCAGCGGCACGCGCAAGAGGCGGCGCCCAAACCCGCGCATGTGAACCATCCTTCGCATCATCATCATCATCATCAGGGTAGGCACGTCGACAAGACCGCGTAAGCCGACCCTCTAGCGCTCAGCATCCAACACCCGCATATTGGCTCCGGCGTCATTCACGACGGAGGCTGCGATGCCCGCACTTCATCCCCCTATCTGCGAATTCGGCTGGAAGGCGCGCGACTTCGCGCTCAAAGGGACGGACGGGCGGACTTATTCGCTCAAAGACGTTCGCGGGCCCAAGGGTACGCTTGTCGTCTTCATCTGCAACCATTGCCCGTTCGTGCGCGCCATCATCGACCGCCTGGTCGCCGAAGCGAAGCTGCTCCAGGCTATGGGCATCGGCGTGATCGCGGTCATGCCCAACGACACCAAGATCTCGCCGGGAGATTCGTACCCCGCGATGAAGGATTTCGCCGGCGAGCACGCTTTCACCTTCCCGTACGTCATCGACGAAACACAGGCGGTGGCGAAAGCCTATGACGCGGTCTGCACGCCCGACTTCTTCGGCTTCAATGCCAAAGACGAGCTGCAATATCGCGGCCGGCTGGATGAATCGCGGCTGGAGCCTGTCAAAGGCGCCAAGCGCGAGCTCTACGGAGCCATGAAGCTCATCGCCGAAACGGGCCACGGCCCCAAAGACCAGATTTCGTCCATGGGCTGCTCGATCAAGTGGCGGGACTAGGTCGCTCCCGCCCAGGACGCGCGCCTGAACGGACGGCGGGCTCCGGATTGGGCCCGCTGTGCTCCCGCGCTGACCCCGCTTCAAGCGGCTGAAAAACAAAGAAAAAATCATCCCTCGGCATTTTTTTGAAACAAACGGTTGACAGCGGCCTCCGCTCACGATATGAATGAACAATCATTCATAACGTCATAGTCTCACTTTCCCCCGGCGTTTCTTTTGCGTAGCGAGTAAATGAACGAACGATCATTCAATATGGAGACATTGCCGTGAGCGAGCTCCCCCTCCTTCGCAACAAGAGCTTTATCGGGCTTGCCGGCGCCCAGTTCCTCGAAGCTGGCAACGACAACCTCTTCAAGATGACGGTGTCGTTGCTTGCCGTCGACGTGCTCAAGGACACCAACGGGGGCTCGTATCTTTCGTTGAGCGGAGCGCTGTTCGCGCTCCCCTATCTTCTCTTCTCCTGCTACGCGGGCCAGCTCGCGGACGCGATCGCTAAACGCACCGTCCTTGTGCTCTGCAAAGTCGCCGAGATCGTCATCACTATGGCGGCCGTATTCGCGCTGGCGCACGCGAAATGGATCGAGGGCCTCCTTTTCATCCTGTTCCTCATGGCGGCCCATTCGACGTTCTTCAGCCCCGCAAAGTACGGATCGCTGCCGGAGATCGTGCCGATGCGGCAGCTCGCGCGGGCCAACGGCATCTTGGAAGCGAGCCGCTATGCCGCGATCATCATCGGCACGGCCGCAGGCGGCGTTCTGATGCAGATGTGGCGCCACGCGCCCGAGCGCGTCGGCATCGTCTGCGTTTCGATCGCGGTTGCGGGTCTTGCTTGCGCGCTCCTGGTCCAGCGGGTCGCTCCGGCCGAGCCGTCGCGCTCGTCCGGAACTCCGTGGGCGTCGCTCGCGAAGGGCCTCAAGCGGATTTCCCGTTCTCCGTCGCTTTCGCGTCCCGTCATCAGCCTCGCCTTCTTCGATGGGATTGCGACGCTGACCATGCTCGACGTTCTGATGATCGGAAAGCTCGAACTTCATCTCGGCGACGCGGCTTCCGGCACAGTCGGCGCGTTCGCTGCCATCGGCGCCGGAATCGGCGCGCTCGTTTACGGCCATCTGTCGCGCGAGAAGGTCGAGCTCGGAATGACACCCATCGCCGGGCTCGGGATCGCGGCGAGCCTGCTTGCACTCGGCGCAACCGCCAACAGCTACGCCTCGATCGCCGCGCTGCTCTTCGTCCTAGGCGTATTCGCGGGCCTCTTCGTGGTGCCCTTCGTCGCCTGGCTCCAGAAGACCGCAGGTGAAGGCGAAAAGGGGCTCATCATCTCGACCGCGAACTTCATCGATATGGCGGGCGTGCTCGGCGCATCGGGCGTGCTCTGGTTCCTCCATGACGGACTCGGTCTCGCGCCGAAAACGATCCTCTGCGCCAGCGGCATCGCCACCGCGGCCTATGTGGTCGTGCTCACCATGACGTGGAAACGCCTCAAGTCCTGCCTCGCCCTGTTCTTCCGTTCCTTCCAGCTCCAGCTCAACCCGCAATAAAGGGAGACCGACCATGAAAGCCTTAAAGACTCTGCTCGCGCTCAGCCTGCTCTATGCGCTGCCGGCAGCGGCCCAGGAGCATAGCGAACAGTTCCGTTACCGGATCCATCACCAGCTCTGGGGCGACATCGGAACGATCGCCGAGGACGTCCGCCGTGACGGTTCTGCGACGCGCGTCGTCACCAAGCTCGACATTCATGTCACGCTGTTCGGTCTCACGCTGCACGACGCGCACGGGACCTGGAGTGAAGCCTGGGAGGGCGGGACCCTCAAGGAATTCCACGCCACCACGCTCGTCGACGGAACAACGGAGATCACCGAAGGCCGTAATGAAGGCAAAGTCTTCGCTATCCTCACCGGGTCCAAGCGCAGCGAAGCCCCGATAGACGTCCAGCCGGTCAATCCTTGGTCTCTCCAGTTCGTGCACGCCAAGACGCTGATGTCGCCCGAGACCGGCCGGCTGATCCCGGCAACCTCGGAGGATGACGGCATGATCTCGGTGCAGGTCGGGGGAAGCTCCGAGCGCCTTCACCATTACGTCGTCGACGCCGCAGGCCAGCATCACCTCTATTTCGACGCGGACGGCACGCTCGTGCAGTTCGAGTTTTCCGACATCACCGGCAAGGCAACCATCACGCTCGATCGCCCGCGCGCGATCGCGATCGCCGCGAAGTAAGTCTGCGCCAACAAACGAGGGGAAAGACAATGCACCAGATCGCACTCGATGTCTTACCGTTCGCGACCGCCTCGAAGGGCAAGAGAACTCGGCCGACCGTCGCCTTGCCCACCGCGTTACGGTACAGGCGATTTTCCTACGGCAACTCCGTGCTCGAAAAGGACGGCGCCATCTGGCGGATGCAAATCCGGGAGAACGGCTACTATGCGGGCGGTTTTGCCATCGGACGGCTGCTTGATCTTGCGGACTATCCTGGGGTGAAATTCTGCCGCAGTGCTGCCACGACCAAGATCTTCGCGCTCCTCCATCGCCTCATCGGGAAGAAGTTTTCGGATATCCGGATCCCGGAGCGGTATCTCGACGAGCTGCACGGCTATGCCGACGCGACGGGCATCGCTTACAAGACGCTGTTCACAGTGAACTTCGTCTTCGACGTGCTGAAGCGCTACGGGATGCATTGCTCGTCCGTCGTCGTCAGCGAGCCCGGCGCAACCATGATCGGGCGCAACACCGATCTTTTGCCATGGCTCGGGCGCTTGGCGTTGAAGTGGTTCCCCTCGATCGTGATGGACGTCGCAACGCCCGGAAAGCTCCGCTACGTGCACGTTACGCCCGCCTTATTCCTGGGCGCCTTCAACGGTTACAACGAGCGGGGCCTGGCGGTCATGTCGCACCAGATCGGCGCCACGAAGGAAAAGCCGGTTCAAGGCAATCTCGCGACCACGCTGCTGCAAAGGATGTTGCTCGAGGAAGCCGGCGACCTTGCCGAGGCGGAGTCGATCACGCGCGCAAATCCGGTTCAGCGCTGCATCAGCAACTTGATCGTTTCTACCAAAGAGCGCGAAAGCTGCGTTTTCGAGATCAGTCCGACCCTGGTCAAGATCTTTCCCGGAACCGGCTCTTATCAGTGCTGCGTCACGCATTTCGAGGACGCTGAGCTTTCACCTCTGCACCGCAAAGCCCCTGAAGCGAGCAGAAGCCGCCTCAAGCTGATGAATTCCATAGCGGCGAAAGCGCGCGCGAGGGTGAACGACCTGATCGCGCTTCTCAAGAATTGCGACAACGGCATCAGCCACAAGGATTCGGGCCGCTCGCCGACAAACGCCGGCACTTATCAGAGTCTCGTGTTCGACATCTTGAAGCGCCGGATTTTCGTCGCCGACGGGCCGTCACTCCCGGTGTCACTCTCCGGCACGTATCGGGAGATCGCGGTCGGGATCTAAAGCGTTGGCCGGCCGATGGTGATGTCGAGGTCGCGGATGAGGCCATTGGCGATGGAATAGACCCAGCCGTGGACCCAGAGGTCCTGGCCGCGTGCCCAAGCGTCCTGCACGAACACGTCAGAGGCGACGTTCCTCACCTGACGCATGATGTTCAGCTCACAGAGCCTGTCGAGTCGCGCGCGAGGGTCTGAGATTTCGTCGAGCTCGGCGCGATGCGCCGATGCGATCTCGCGGATCGGATGCAGCCAAAGGTCGACGAGGCCGCGCCTCTTGCCGTCCACCGCCGCCGCGATACCGCCGCAGCCGTAATGGCCGACGACCATGATGTGCTTCACTTTCAGCACGTCGACGG
>DASQHF010000220.1:0-10913 GCA_035632215.1 Micropepsaceae bacterium
CGACGGTGCGAATGACGTCAAACCCCTGACGCGCGCAGGACGGACAGGACACGATGTTGACCCCGCGATGGCGCAGCCCGAGCGATTTCAAAAGGTCGAAGCCAACGCGGATTTCCTCTTCGGGCTCGGCCGAGAGCGATACTCGGATCGTATCGCCGATTCCGGCCCACAAGAGCATGCCGATACCGACAGAGGATTTCACCGTGCCCGGGATCATGCCGCCGGCTTCGGTGATACCCAGGTGCAGCGGGTAATCGCAGACCTCGGCGAGCTGCTGATAGGCCGCGACGGCGAGGAAAACATCCGAGGCCTTGACGCTTACCTTGAACTCGAAGAAGTCTTTGTCCTCGAGCATCTTCATGTGGCGTTGGGCGCTTTCCACCATCGCTTCCGGACAGGGCTCGCCATAGCGTTCCAGCAAATCCTTTTCCAATGAACCGGCGTTGACGCCAATGCGCATTGAGCAGCCATGATCCTTGGCCGCCTTGACGACCTCTTTGACGCGCCCAGTAGAACCGATATTGCCGTGATTGATGCGCAGACATGCTGCGCCGGCGTCGGCGGCTTCGAGCGCCCGCTTATAGTGGAAGTGGATGTCCGCAACGATCGGCACACGCGCCGCCTTCACGATCGTTTTCAGCGCCCGAGTCGACTCCTCGTCCGGGCATGACACCCGCACGATGTCGGCGCCGGCATCTTCCAGCCGCCTGATTTGGGCAATGGTGGAGCGCGCATCCGAGGTCAGCGTGTTGGTCATCGACTGCACCGAGATCGGTGCATCGCCGCCGACCTCGACTGTCCCGACGCGGATCTTGCGGCACTTCCGTCTGATGATGTCGCGATAAGGCCGGATGCTCATTGTGTTTTGCGCGCCGCGACATCTCTCGGATTAAGCGAGATATTGCTTACGACGCCCTCTTTCGCGGCGTAGCCGAGCGAATTCCCGTCAAGGATGAACTCGATGGCTCCGCCATCCGTGGTGGTCAGCGTCAGGCCTAGCACGTTCGGAACGAGATAGGAATCGCCGGGCTGAAGCGCCCGATCGAGGAAAAGCCGGTTATTGGCGCCAAGTACCGTCACCCGCGCAAGTTTGTGAGCAATAAGCGTGACCCGCGAGCCCAAGTTTTGCGCGCCGTACTTCGTGCCCTGCGCGAGAGCCTCGGCGGGCGCGGCGGGAGGTGGGACCGGCACCGGGGCAGGCTCGGCCGAAGCGGCCGCATCGGGTGCCGAGGCAGTCTGTTCGGACGCGGGCACCTGGGGCGGTGGCGTTGGCGCGACCTGCTCGGTCAATCTCGCCGGAACCGGCGTGACTGGGGGCGCGGCAATCCGTTCGGCGGAAACGTACAGGTAGTAGGTGAGATAAACAGCCGCGATGAGCAGGAGAACAATGAGCGCAATTGCGCCCTGCGGTATCCGGCGCTCGCGCGGCGCGCTGACACTCACCGGATGCTCTTTGGCATCGCCTCGCCCGGCGATCTCCGCTTTCAACCGGTCCACGCATTCGGCGCCATCGAGCCCCAAATATTCGGCGTAGGTGCGGATGAAGCCGATCGCATAAGTACGGCCCGGTAGCGCGTCAAACCGGCTTTCCTCGATCGCTTCGAGATAATCACGGCGGATCTTCAGCTCTTTCGCGATGTCCTTGAACTCCTCACCGCGCTTCTGGCGCGCGCTGCGAAGGTCCTGGCCCACGGTTTCCAAGGGTGCGTCCGCGTCGTTGGAAATCTCGCGCAAATGCAAGCGCTTGCGATCGGAACCGCCGCCGTCGAGCGAAAGTCGCGTTACCTTGGCCATGGTGTTTTCATACCGCGCGGGATCGAGACTCCAACAGAATTTTCCATGAATTTGCGAACGCTACCGTTCAACCGGCAGCCGCACTCCCCGAAGCGAGATTAGCGTAGAACCGTCTCCGCGTCATAATCTTCAAGGATTATCCGCAATTTATGTCATGCGGCCGATCGGAACGCCGTTTCGTGCGGCAAAATCCGCAAGCTGCTGGCGGGCGCTCGAGGCGGCAATACCGCACAGCTCGGCGACAAAAGGTTTCAAGGCCCGCGTATCCAAGCTCCGGATCATCATCTTCACCGGACCGATCATCGAGGCCTGCATCGAAAGCGACGAGATGCCGAGCCCGATGAGCGCCATCGCCTCTAAAGGCCTTCCCGCAATCTCGCCGCAGAACGAGACCTGTTCGAGCCGGCCCGCGTGAAGTCCCGTTTCCGCGATCTGCCGCACGAGATTGAGAACGGCCGGAGACAGCGTGTCATAGCGCCTCGCAACGGCGGGATTGGTCCGGTCGGCAGCGAAGACGAACTGTAAGAGATCGTTCGAGCCGACCGAAACGAAATCGGCCGTTCGCATCATCTGCTCGAGCTCGAATAAGAGCGAGGGCACCTCCACCATCGCGCCCAGCCTTATCGGCGAGGGCAAAGTTGTGCCGATGCGGCGGGCCCGTTCGACCTCGCGGCCGATCTGTTCGCGCGCGGTCTCGAACTCGGCCACCTCGCTCACCATCGGAAGCAGCACGTTTAACGGCCTGCCCTCGGCCGCCGCGATAAGCGCGCGCATCTGGTAACGGAGAAGTGCCGGGCGATCGAGCGAGATGCGAAGCGCACGCCATCCGAGCGCCGGATTTTCCTCCCGTGCCGCACGGCCATAGCTCGGCACCTTATCACCGCCGAGGTCGAGCGTGCGGAACATCACGGTCTTGGAGCCCGCGGAATCGAAGACTTGGCGATAGAAGTCGATCTGATCCTTGAGCCTCGGCATGTTCGAGCCGATCATGAACTGAAGCTCGGTGCGGAACAGCCCGATCCCATCCGCGCCGGACTGGGCGAGATGCGGCAGATCGAGCAATAGACCCGCATTCATGTTCAGGCTGACGCGAACCCCGTCGCGCGTTATTGCGGGCTCATCGCGAATGGCGGCAAAGCGCGCCACCCGTTGGGCCAGGAGCGCTTGTTTGGCCTGAAACGCATGCACGACTTCCGGCGCCGGCCTTAAGTGGATTTCGCCGCTTTCTGCATCGACTACGATGGGATCGCCCGAACGTGCCGCGTCGGCCAAGCCGTCGAGGGCGCCTACCAGGGGAACGCTCAAGGAGCGTGCGACAATGGCGATATGGGAGGTCTGCGCCGCCTCCTCGACCACGAGCGCCGCCATCCGGTTGCGGCCGTAATCGAGGAGCTCCGCCGGACCCATCGAACGCGCCACGACCACCGCCCGTTCGGGGAGCGCGTTCGCCTCCGGCACGCCATCCGACGTGGCCAGGTGACGGAACAAGCGGCGGGCGAGATCGTCGAAATCATGCAGGCGGCCACGCAAATAGGGATCATTCGTGCGGGTCAGCCGCGCCCGGTTTTCGTCCTGCACACGTTCGACGGCGGCTTCGGCAGTCAAGCCGGTACGCACAGCGTCCAGCAATCGCTGCCGCCAACCTTGGTCGTTCGCGAACAGCCTGTAGGCTTCGAGCACCTCGCGGGTTTCACCCGCAAGGTCGAGCTCCGAGGATTCCAGCATCGCGTCGACCGAGGTCTGGAGCTCGTCAAGCGCCGTATCGAGCCGTTCCAGCTCCGCCGCCGGGTCGTCGGCGATCATACGCTCCACTTTGACACGCGGCTCGTGCAGGAACACGTTGCCGATTGCCAAGCCTTCGGACAATCCCTCACCGCGAAACACCGCCGTGCGCGTCGGCGATAAAGAGGCTTCGTCGAGTTCGGTAAGGTCGACGAGCGTCCCCTGCGCGACGACTTCCGCAAGCACCATGGCAATGGTCGCGAGCGCCTCTTCCTCTTCCTCGTCGTAATGCCTGGCAGCGAGATTCTGAACCGTCAGAACCCCGAACACCCGTTCGCCGCGCACGATCGGCACCGCCAGGAAGGAGTGGAATGGATCTTCACCGGTCTCGGGCCGGTAGGAGAACGCCGGATGCTCGGGCGCGTTGGATAGATTCAGCGGCGCCGCGGATTCGGCCACCAAGCCGACCAGGCCCTCGCCGCGTTTGAGCCGCGTCCGATGCACGGCTTCGCGATTCAAGCCTTCGGTGGCGAACAGCTCGAGCACTCCGCCGGCGCGCCGGAGATAGATCGAACACACTTCCGCGACCATGTTAGCCGCGATCACCGAGACCAGTTTGTCGAGACGAGCCTGTGCGCTCTGCCGCTCCGCCATAATCTCGCGCAGGCGGCGCAGAAGAACCCTGGGGCCGCCGGCTACGAGTTGCGGCGGCATCAGATGGGCTTCCCTACCATGCGTCGGTTTCGCGTCAACGTGCTCACTCGCTGGGCGGTCCTCTCGGTTTCGAAGACGCCCACTCCCTGATCAGGCCTCGTGCCGAGCCCTTCCTGTAACCACTCTTAGCACGAATTATGCCGCATCGAGGTCGTATGCCGAATGCAGGGCCCGGACCGCAAGCTCGACATAGTCCTCCGCGATCAAAACGCTCACCTTGATCTCGGAGGTGGAGATCACCTGGATATTGATACCCTTCTCGGCCAAGGTCTTGAACATGGTCTGGGCGACACCCGGATGAGCGCGCATGCCGATGCCGATGATCGAAACCTTCGCCACGTTCGCGTCCGATATCAAATCCTTGTAACCAATTTGTGGCGCCGCCTTGCGAATGGCGTCGAGCGCCCGATCGAGCTCGGCGCGGCTCACCGTGAAGGTCAAGTCCGTGCGGCGACCGTCCTCCGAGATATTCTGAACGATCATGTCCACGTTCAGCCCAGCGTCCGCCAAAGGTCCGAAAATCGACGCTGCGATCCCGGGCTGATCCGGAATCTTCAAGAGCGTGATCTTCGCTTCGTCGCGCGAATAGGCGATGCCGGTAACAGGGTTCTTTTCCACGATATCTTCCTCGTCGCAAAGCAGCGTGCCGCCGTTGTCGGCGTCGAATGTCGAAAGCACCCGTACGGGCACGCGATGGACCATGGCCATCTCGACCGAGCGGGTTTGGAGGACTTTGGCGCCGAGCGAGGCAAGCTCGAGCATTTCTTCGAAAGCGATTTTGTGAAGTCTCTGGGCCCTATGGACGACGCGCGGATCGCTCGTGTAAACGCCGTCCACATCGGTGTAGATGTCACATCTATCGGCTTTCAGCGCCGCAGCGAGCGCGACCGCGCTGGTGTCCGAACCGCCCCGCCCAAGCGTCGAGACGCGGTTGTCGGGGGCGATTCCTTGAAAGCCCGCCACCACCGCGACCTGGCCCTGCTGGAGCCGCTCGTTAAGGAAGGCTGGCTCAATGGAGAGAATCCTGGCCGAGCCATGCATCGCCGAAGTCCGGATGGGCACCTGCCAGCCTAACCAAGAACGTGCTGGTACCCCGATGGCGGAGAGCGCTACCGCCAGAAGACCGGCCGTGACCTGCTCGCCGGCGGCAACCACAGTGTCGTACTCCCGTGCATCGTGGAGCGGCGACAGCGCCCGCGTCCACGCGACCAGCTTGTTCGTTTCCCCGGCCATCGCCGAGACCACCACGGCCACCTGGTGGCCCGCATCGACCTCGCGCTTGACCAGCTTGGCCACGTTGCGAATCCGATCGAGGTCGGCCACCGACGTTCCGCCGAACTTCATGACGATCTTGGACATTTTCTCGGCTCTGGCGCGGGTGGGCTTTGCGGGCCATACATAGACGAGGGCATAAGCTTCGCTCAACGGTCGAAATGGAGCTTCCGTGACAACACCCCCCACTCAGCCGCTCACGAAAAGCCCGCTCGCAGCAGGCGAACAGGACTGGTCCGTCGATCCGGTCGAGATCGAGAAGTTCAATCGGCTGGCCGCCGAGTGGTGGAATCCTCGCGGCAAATTTAGGCCGCTGCATGAATTCAATCCGGTGCGGCTGCAATTCATCCGCGATGTCTCTACCCGCCATTTTGGGCGCGATGCGAATGCGCTGCGTCCCTTCGAGGGCTTGAACCTGCTCGACATCGGATGCGGGGGCGGACTGCTCTCCGAGCCCGCGGCGCGGATGGGCTTTTCGGTGCTCGGTGCTGACGCCTCCCAGAAGAACGTGAAGACGGCGCGGGCACACGCGGCCGAAGCGAAGCTCGACCTCTCCTACCAGGTTACGACCGCCGAAGCGCTCGCCCGTGAGGGCGCCCAGTTCGACTTCATCCTCAACATGGAAGTCGTGGAGCACGTCGCGGACCTTAGCGGCTTTCTCACCGCATGCGCGCAGCTTTTGAAGCCGGACGGAGTGATGCTTGTCGCCACCCTCAACCGCACTCTCAAGAGCCTGGCCCTTGCCAAGATCGGCGCGGAATTCGTGCTTCGCTGGCTGCCACCCGGAACCCATGACTGGAACCGCTTCGTGCGGCCGCTTGAATTGAAGAACCTCTTGGAAGACGCCGGTCTGACCGTCAGCGCGACCCAGGGTGTGTTCTTCGACCCTTTGCGTTGGGAATGGCGGCTCTCATCCGACACCGACGTGAATTATATGGTCGTCGCCGAAAAGCGCATGGCGCGCTGACTCGGTGATCAGTTCAAATCGTCCGGGTCGGGCGGCATCGGCGCCACATCGATGCCCTCTTCGATGAGCTCCCAAGCTTCCTTGACCGTGCTCTCTCCATAGATATGGCGCTCGTCGCTTTCGCCGTAATGGATCTTCCGCGCTTCCTCGGGGAACTTGCGCCCGACATATTCCGCGTTCTCTTCAACGAATTTGCGGAAGCCGGCGACAAACTGCCGAACCTTCTGCGGATCTGGCTGCGGCTGGGGCTCATCGCGCCCCTTGGACTTGGTCACGGAACTTTTCACCGCCGGAGCCATGATCGCCTTCTTCACTTCGGCATCGCCGCAAACGGGGCACGAGAGGACGTTCGCCGCCTGCTGGCTATCGAAAGCGGCGCTGTCTTGGAACCAGCCCTCGAATTCATGCCCGTGCGAGCAGGTTAAGCGATAGGCGATCACGTCGCCGGATCTCTCAATTCGCGGTTCAGAGGGCGATGATAGCAAAGCCGGTTGCTCGGTCCCATTAAGAGATTGGAGCGCATTTTAAACGGGCGGTCTGAAGGGGCGGTCATGGTGCAACGACGGGAGTCGCGCGCGGGCTCTAGCGACCTCTTCGAGATCGAGTTCGGCTGCGACGACGCCTGGATCGATGCCCCCTTCGGCCAGAATATCGCCCCAAGGGCCGATGATGAGACTGTGGCCATATGTCTTGCGCCCGTTGGCGTGCGTGCCGCCTTGCGCCGGCGCAACCACAAAACAGCCGTTCTCGATAGCACGCGATTTCAAGAGCACGTGCCAATGGGCCTTACCCGTGGTTTCCGTGAACGCCGAGGGCACGGTCAGGATTTCCGCACCCGCTTTGGCGAGCGTCCGATAGAGCTGCGGGAAGCGAAGATCGTAGCAGACCGAAAGGCCTAGCCGCGCCCAGGGGAGATTCACCACCATTGCCTCGGCGCCCGGCGCGACCGTATTGGACTCCCTGTAGGTCTCGCCCGAGGGAAGATTCACATCGAAGAGGTGAATCTTGTCATAGCGGGCTTCGACGCGGCCTTTGGGATCGAAGAGATAGGAGCGATTGGCCGTCTTGGTCGCCGAAACCTTGATCGCAAGAGAGCCCACAAGCAGCCAGATGCCGAGCTCCTCTGCAAGCGCTGCGAAGGCAGGCACTGCCTTGTCGTCGGCTTCTGCAACCGTCTTTTCGAGCTTCGCCCCACCATCGGCCGCCATCAGCGTGGTGTTCTCCGGGGTGGCGATGAAATGCGCGCCCGCCTTGGCAGCGTTCCGGATCAGGTTCGAAGCCGTGGCGATGTTTTCGTTTACGTCGTCGGTCGAGCGGAGCTGGACGCAGGCGACTTTGATCTTGCGCTCACTCATAAGGGATTAAGCAGCGCATCGAGCTTGCCCTCTTTTTCCAAGGCGTAGATGCCGTCGCAATCGCCGATATGGCGGTCATTGACGAAGATCTGCGGTACGGTCATCCGGCCACCCGCCTTCTGCACCATATTCAGCCGCAGCTCCGGATCGCTCGAGACATCGACCTCCTCGAACTTCACGCCCTTTCGCGCCAACAAACGCTTGGCTTCCACGCAATAATAGCAAACCGGCGTCGTATAAATAACCACTCTGGCCATTCGAACCCGACTCGGGGGGAAGAACTCTTGCCTCTCATATATCGCCCCCCGAGGCCTTTACAACGCGGGCCAAGGCCAAGGCATCCACCCGCCGGGCGCCCGCGCGCTTTAGCGCCCGCGCACAAGCATCGAGGGTCGCGCCGGTCGTGAACACATCGTCAATGATGAGAACGTGGCGGCCCTTCACCGCCTCGACTTTCCCCTTTGGCACGTTAAAGGCGCCAAGGACGTTTCGCCGCCGCGCTTTAGCCGATGGCATCTCGCCCTGGCTCTTCGTCGGCCGTTTGCGCTCGAGCGCCAGCGGGTCGTGGGGACGTCCAGAGACTGCGGAGAGACGCTCGGCCAAGATTGCGGCCTGGTTGTAACGCCGCTTCCACAACCGCCAGCGATGAAGCGGAACCGGGACTAGAATTTCGGCGTCGGCAAGCAGTGGGCGTCCCGTGCGCTCGAGCCAACGCACGAAAGCTGGCGCATGATCGAGCCGGTCACCATGCTTGAACGAGAGAACAAGCGGCTTCGATGCATCGTCATAGCGAAAGAGCGCCCGGGCGCGCTCGAAATCGTGTGGCCGCGCGTGGCAGGCGCCGCATATCGTGTCATCGCCAGGATCGACTTCGAACGGGGTACCGCAACAGGCGCAAAGCGAGCCCTCAATGAAGGAGATACGGCTCCAGCAATTCGCACATAGCGAATGCGCCTCGGAAACGCTGGCGCGGCAAGATACGCAAAGCGGCGGAAAGATGAGATTGAGCAAGAGCACCATCCCGCGCCGGCCAAGCTTCAAGCCGGGAAGGAGGATTTTCCTCCGTGCCCGCATCAGTCTAGTTTTGAGGCCACGATGAACAACGGACCGCCGCGCATCTTCGATCGCGCCGCCTACAGGGCCAGGCGCGCCAGGGCGCTCGTCCGCGGCGGCGACCTCTTTCTCGCCCAGGATGCCGCCGCCCATATCGTCGAGCGTTTGGGCGCGATCAATCGCCGCTTCACCCACGGTCTCGATCTTCATTCGCGGGAGCGGGTCTTTCCGACGCTCAAAGGGACCGCGCAACTATGGACAAGAATGGGGTTTTTTGATGATCGACCGACGCTTGTAGCGGACGAGGAGGCGCTTCCTTTCAAGGAGGAAAGCTTCGATCTCGTCACCAGTGTCCTGTCACTGCATGCGGTCAATGATCTCCCGGGCACTCTCCTCCAGATCAGAGAGGCTTTGCGGCCTGATGGGCTCTTTATTGGAGCTATGTTCGCGGGCGAGACGCTGCACGAGCTGCGGCACGCTTTCGCGTCCGCCGAAGCGGAGACGCTGGGTGGCGCGTCGCCGCGCGTGGCACCCTTTGCCGACGTGCGCGAATTGGGGGGCCTCTTGCAGCGGGCCGGCTTTGCCCTCCCCGTCGCCGATATCGAGCGGGTGAATGTCGCTTATCGCGATATAGCGACCTTATTCGCCGACATGCGCGCCCTTGGCGAAACCAATGTGCTTCAAGGTCGCCGTTCGCAGCTCTTGGGACGCCGCACGCTCGAAGCCGCGCTTAAGGAATATGCGAGGCGGTTTGCTGCCGAAGACGGCCGCTTCACGGCCACCTACGAGATCGCGTTCCTAACCGGTTGGGCGCCCCATGAAAGCCAACAAAAACCGCTGGCCCCGGGGAGTGCGCGGACGAGGCTCGCCGATGCGCTCGGAACCAGCGAGCGCTCGGCCGGCGAAAGGGCGAAGCCGGACTGAATCCTCAGATCCGTTGCCGCAAAAGGGCAATAAGCGGCGCGTCGGCCGGCGGCATTGGATAGCCATCGAGCTCGTCAACCTTCGCCCAAACGATATTCTGGCCTTCTCGCGGCGTAAACTCGCCCCCCCATTCCCGGCACAGGAACAAGGGCATCAGCAGGTGGAAATCGTGATAGCTATGCGAGGCGAAGGTGAAGGGAATAAGCGCGCTTTCCTCGATGGTCACGCCGAGCTCCTCACGCATCTCGCGAACCAGCGCCTGCTCCGGGCGCTCATCGCGTTCGACCTTTCCGCCGGGAAACTCCCACAGGCCGGCCATGGACTTGCCTGGCGGCCGCTGCGCAATCAGCACGCGACCCTGTCGGTCGATCATCGCGCAAGCGGCCACAAGAACGAGACGCAATCCGTTCAACTGCGGTAGGAGCCGTTAATGCGGATGTAACCTTCGGTGAGATCGCAGGTCCACACCACAGCTCGCCCTTTGGCAATCCCGACATCGACTCCGATCGTCACCTCGCTCCCGGAGACGGCCTTAGTCGCCAGCGACTCGTTGTAGCCGGGGGCTCTTTCGCCTTTCTCCGCAACCACATGCGAGCCGAAATTGATCTTCAGCTTGTCGCGGTCGGCAGGCTCTCCGGCCTTGCCCACTGCCATCACGACCCGGCCCCAATTGGCGTCGCCACCCGCGATCGCCGTCTTCACCAAGGGAGAATTCGCGATCGCCAAAGCGATCTTCTTGGCCGACTCGTTCGTCTGCGCGCCAGTGACCTCGACCTGGATGAGCTTCGACGCGCCCTCGCCGTCCTTGACGACCTGCAAAGCCAGATCGAGCAACAGCGCCCCGAGCTTTTCCTTGAACACATCGAGCCGGCGGTCGTTGGGCTTGGTGATCGCGGGATGCGCACCGCCCTTCCCCGTCGCGAACATCAACAATGTGTCACTCGTAGAGGTATCGCTATCCACCGTGATTGAGTTGAAGGAACGCTGCGCGGCTTCGGCAAGCAGCGGTTGGAGCACGGCAGCGGGAAGATTCGCATCCGTGAACACGAAGGAAAGCAGGGTCGCCATGTCGGGAGCGATCATGCCCGAGCCCTTCGCGATCCCATTGATGG
>DASQHF010000221.1:0-5067 GCA_035632215.1 Micropepsaceae bacterium
CGAATACATCTGGATGAAGCGGCGATAGGAATCGTAGGCGAAACGCTCGTCGCCCGTCTGCTGCGCGAGGCCCGCGACCGTCTCGGGGTTCAGACCGAGATTGAGCACCGTGTCCATCATGCCGGGCATGGAAGCGCGCGCGCCAGAGCGCACCGAGACCAGCAACGGGCGTTTCGGATCGCCGAAACGGTGGCCGGTGGGCTCCCCTAGCGTGCTGAGCGCGGCTTCGACCGCGGGCTTGAGGTCGACGGGATAGGTCTCGGCGTGCTGGTAGAAGTAGGTGCAGACCTCGGTCGTGATCGTAAATCCGGGCGGCACCGGAAGCCCGAGATTGCTCATCTCGGCCAAATTGGCCCCTTTGCCGCCTAAGAGCGCGCGCATCTCCGCGCGGCCCTCGGCCTTACCATTCCCGAAACTATAGACCCACTTCGCCATGACGCCACACCATGTCATGGCCCGCGCACGCGGGCCACCCAGGCGATCACACGCTCTTCAGCCGCGCGATCGCACCACCAACACTACCCTTCGATTTTCGAAAAGTCCGCCACCTGATGCGCCGTCTCGACGATCTGCGATAACAGCTTCAGCCGGTTCTCGCGCAACAGCTTGTCGTCGGTGTTGACTGTGACTTTGTCGAAGAACCGATCCACCGGCGCGCGCAAATCGGCGAGCGCCGACATCGCGCCGGCGAAGTCGTCGCGCGACAGCGCCTTGGCCGCTTCCACTTTGGTCCTAACCAGCGCCGCCTGGAGCTCCTGCTCCTCTTCCTGGCGCAGACCGTCGGGTACACCGCGATATGGCTTCCCGTCCTTCTTCTCTTCAATCCTTAGAATGTTCGCTGCCCGGCGGTAGCCAGTGAGCAGGTTCGACCCATCATCCGTCTTCAAGAACGCTTGCAACGCCTCGACGCGGTGAACGAGACGAACAAGATCATCTTCATTCCCGAGTGCGAAAACGGCATCGATCAAATCATGCCGCACTCCCTTTTCACGTAGTGCGACTTTCAATCGATCGGCGAAAAACGACAGAAGGTCACCGGTGGGTGGAGTACCAGCGAGCCCTTGCTCACGTTCAGCAAATGTAAAGACCGAAGTCTCAAGAACTTTGTACAACGGCAGCCGGAGACCGTTCTCAATCAAAATCCTGATTATACCGAGCGCCGCGCGCCGCAATGCGTATGGATCACCCGAGCCAGTTGGTTTTTCTCCCGCGATCCAAAGTTGGCCCAACGTATCAATCTTATCGGCTATAGCGACACAAATTGACGTGGGTTGCTTGGGAAGCCGGTCGCTAGGCCCCAGTGGGAGGTAATGCTCGCGAACCGCTTGCGCGACTTCCTGCGGCTCCATGTCGTGAACGGCGTAGTATTGACCCATGACTCCCTGAAGCTCAGGGAACTCCCCAACGACACCGCTTACGAGATCAGCTTTAGCTAACAGGGCTGCACGTTCGGCCAACTTCGCGATTTCGCGCGGGTAGTGAAGCAACTCCGCAATCTTATTTGCGAGCAGCTGAACGCGCCGAACTTTCTCGGCGACCGTCTTCTCCTTCAGTTTCGCGTGGAAGACGATGTCTTTCAGATCGCTTACGCGGGACTCAAGCGTGCGCTTCTTGTCCTGCTCCCAGAAGAATTTCGCGTCCGACAGCCGCGCCCGCAGCACGCGCTCATTCCCGGCGACGATCTCTCGACCCCCGTCCTCCGTCACGGTGCCCGCGACGACAACGAAGCGGTTGGCGAGCTTTCCGGTCTTGGTATCCTTGAGCGCGAAATATTTCTGATGCGTGCGCATCGAGGTCTGGAGGATTTCCGGCGGCACATCCATGAACGCCGGATCGATCGTGCCCACTAGCACGACCGGCCATTCAGCGAGTCCTGTGACCTCGTTCAAGAGCCCCTCGTCCTCGATCAGCTCGAGCCCGAGTGCAAACGCTTTCTGCTTCGCCTCATGCGCGATGGTCTCGCGCCGCTCGGCGGCGTCGAGGATCACATGCGCATCGCGCAGCTTCTTCTCGTAATCCTCAAAGCGCCGGACATGAATTTCGCCAGACGACAGGAACCGATGGCCCAAAGTCGTATTCCCGGCCTTCACGCCCGCGATCTCGAACGGCACCAACTCGCCGTCGAAGGTCGCGACGATCCCATGCAGCGGCCGCACCCAGCGGAACGTCCCCTCGCCCCAGCGCATGGATTTGGGCCAAGGGAGCTTGCCGATCGCTTCGGGCAATATCTCCGTCAGCACTTCGGCGGTCGCGCGGCCCTTGCGCGCGATCATCGCGACATAGAAATCGCCCTTGGGATCGGCGCGCTTCTGGCACTGGTCGAGCGTCACGCCGGCCGACTTCAAAAATCCCTCGATCGCCTTCTCCGGCGCGCCGACACGCGGGCCCTTCCGCTCTTCCGAAACGTCGGGCTGCTTCGCCGGCAAGCCGGAGATCGCGAGCGTCAAGCGTCTCGGCCCCGCGAAGCTCCGCGCCGCTTCGAAAAGGAGCCCGCGATCGGACAGTGCGCCGACCACGAGGCGCTCGAGGTCCTTCGCGCCTTGCGCCTGCATCCGCGCGGGAATCTCTTCCGAGAGCAGCTCGAGCAGCAGATCAGGCACGCGCCGCCCCCTTTGGCGCATAGGCGCCCTGAGGGCTTGCGAGCCAAGCCTCGCAGCAGGCTTTGGCGAGCGTCCGCACGCGCGCGATATAGGCGGCGCGCTCGGTCACGCTGATCACCCCGCGCGCATCCAGGAGATTGAAATTGTGGCTCGCCTTCAAGCACTGGTCATAGGCGGGAAGCGCGAGCGCATTTCCTTCCAAGAGCCGCTTGCATTCCTTCTCCGCATCCGCGAAGTGGCGGAACAGCGTCTCCGTATCGGCGCGCTCGAAATTGAACTCCGAATATTCGCGCTCGTTCTGGAAGAACACTTCGCCGTAGAGGAAGCGCTCGTTGAATCTCAAATCGTAGACGTTCTCCACGCCTTGCACATACATGGCCAAGCGTTCGAGCCCGTAGGTGATCTCGGCCGAAACCGGCGCGCAGTCGAAACCGCCGACTTGCTGGAAATAGGTGAACTGCGTCACCTCCATGCCGTCGCACCACACTTCCCAGCCGAGGCCCCAGGCGCCGAGCGTCGGGTTCTCCCAATCGTCCTCGACGAAGCGGATGTCGTGGCGCTTGGGATCGATGCCGAGCTCTTTCAGGCTCTCGAGATAGATCGCCTGCACGTCGTCGGGCGACGGCTTCAAGATCACCTGGTACTGGTAATAGTGCTGGAGCCGGTTCGGGTTCTCGCCATAGCGCCCGTCCTTCGGCCGCCGCGAAGGTTGCACATAAGCCGCCCGCCACGGCCGGGACCCGAGCGCGCGCAAGGTCGTCGCCGGATGCGAGGTGCCCGCGCCCACCTCCATGTCGTAGGGCTGGAGGATGAGGCAGCCCTGCTGAGCCCAGAAACGCTGTAGCTTCAGGATCAGATCCTGGAAGGTCGACGATTTCGCATCCGCGGCCACGAGCGGCGAATCCTTTAAAGGACGCGCCGCACATAGCCGCGCGTTTGGCTTAGGGTCAAGCCAAGGAAAGAGCCGCGGCGTGCCGGAGGACGGCGTCGGCTTCGGGCGTCGGTTTCCCGTCGGCCAAATGGAGGACGAGCCCCGCGGCGGTACGGACGGGTTCGTCGCTTCCCTTCACAATCCGGACGAGGACGCGCTTCGGCGCTTCGCCGGCATGCGGAAAAAGGGAAAAGATCGTCACGCCCCTGCCCCGCACGACCTCGGCCACGTCGTCCTTGCGGTCAGCGCGCAGAATCGCGGTCACTGTGCCGCCTGTTCGCGTTGCCTCTAGTGCGGCAAGCATCCAGCGCGCAACCGCATCGCCCTGATCGCGCCTAGCCTGATCGCGGGCCTTGATCGGCGAGACCTGCCCGGTATCGGGATGGAACGGCGGATTGAAGAAGACGTGGTCGAACGATCGGCCGCTTTCCTCGAGCCGCGTGGTGTCGCCTTGCGCGAAGAATACGCGGTCGGCGACGCCGTTGCGTTCCGCATTCTTGTTCGCGAGCTCGACAAGCTCAGGCTCGAGCTCGATACCGCGAACGCTTAGCCCCGGTACGCGTGCGGCCAAGCACAGGCTAGCCACCCCCGATCCCGAACCGAGCTCGAGCACGCGCTCTCCCGGCTTGGCCGGAACGGCCGCCGCCAGGAGCACTGCGTCATGCCCGGCACGGAAACCTGTCTTCGGTTGGGCGATGGTAAGACGTCCGCCGAGAAAGCCGTCTGAAGTGAAATCCAGACTCACTCCGGCTCGGACTCGCTAAGCGCAATCGGCTCCGCTTCTTTGAGCACGCGCTTGGCGCGGTCGAATTCATCGTCGGGAACCATCAGCCGCCGCGGCAGCGCCCCGATGCTCCCTTCCATCACGCTCATATAAGCGTCGAACACCAGCGCCTCGATGCCGGCGTCTTTCAGCACCGCCTGGGCATAAGAAAGGTAAACGGCGTTGTTGGTGCGAAAGAGCTCTTTCATGCCTTCCTTGACCGACCTGTCCCCTGTTCCCTAAATGGCGCGAATAGGACCGGCCGGCAAGCGAGATATGAGCACCAATCCGTTAGAGACGGGCTCCGAAGGGCCAACCTCCAATCCGGTCGAAAGATTGGCCCAGCTCGTCGCCTCCGACCTCGTCGAGACGGACGTCGCCATCCACGCCCGCCTCTTCAGCGAAACGCCGCTTATCCCGCAGCTGGGCGCACATCTCGTGGATTCGGGAGGCAAGCGGTTGCGGCCCCTGATCACGCTCGCCGCCGCGCGGCAGTTCGGCTATGCGGGCAACAGCCACGTCAAGCTCGCGGCGGCCGTCGAATTCATCCACACCGCGACCCTCCTGCACGACGACGTGGTCGATGAGAGCGCGCTTCGCCGCGGCCGTGCCGCCGCGAACGTCGTCTGGGGCAACAAGCCGAGCATCCTTGTCGGCGATTTTCTCTTCAGCCGAGCCTTCCAGCTGATGGTCGAGACGGGCTCGCTCCAGGTCTTGGACGTGCTCTCGAACGCAGCCGCGGTGATCGCGGAGGGCGAAGTGATGCAGCTCCG
>DASQHF010000222.1:0-4312 GCA_035632215.1 Micropepsaceae bacterium
TGGGGTTTGGGCGCGATCATCGTTTTCTTGAGCATCGGCTTCGTGGTCCTCACCTTCGTCCGCGAAGAACGCGCCGAAACGGCGTAACACTTACGTGCTACCCCCTCCATTGTCATCTCCGGCGAGGCGCGCGCGAGCGCGCCGAGGGAAGGGGACCCAGACGCTCCTGGGTTCCCTTCCCCTCGCCCCTTCGGGGCTCGGCCGGGAATGACAAAATGTTTTCTCACGCCGTTTCGGCGCGTTCTTCGCGGACGAAGGTGAGGACCACGAAGCCGACGCTCAAGAAAACGATGATCGCGCCCAAACCCCATTGCTGGCTGCCGCTCAGACTCGTCGCCCGCGCGACAAAGATGGGCGCTGCGAAGGCGGTCGCCTCGCCCGAGAGCGCGTAGAGGCCGAAGAACTCCGTCATCTTCGCTTCCGGCGCGATGCGCGCGAGCATGGCGCGGCTGTTGGCGTAGCTCGCGACTAGGCAGACCGCGACCAGCATGGCCGACGCGATGTAGAAAAGCTCGGGCGCCGTGCGGAAGACGGGTAGCGCCGCGACGGGCGTTCCGGGCTGATACGGAAAGACGAAAAAGAGCCGGTCCGGCGCGAAACCTAGGAGAAGCAATGCCGTAAGTGTCGTGCCGCCGACCGAGACCAGCAACGCGCGCTTGGTGCCGATGCGGTCGGCCAGTCGCCCGCCCAAGAAACCGCCGAGTGCGGCAAAAACGGAAAGCACGATGCCGTAGAGCGCGGACTCGACCTCGCCCCAATGGAAAACGCCCGCCGCATAGATGCCGCCGAAGACCAGCATCGCGTTCAGCCCGTCATTGTAGATCATGCGCGCGGCGAGGTAGGTCGCGACATTCCGGTAATGGGGAAGGCTCTTCGCAGTTCGCACGACGCTCGATAAACCCTTGCGCACGGCATCTCTCGCCGAAAGGCCTGTTGGCGGACGATCGGGCGTGAAAAGGAAAAAGGGTAAGCTGAAAACGATGAACCAGAGGGCTTCGAGCGGGCCCGAGATGCGCTCGTGCTCATGGCTAACCCGGTCGAGCCCGAACAGCGGGCGCTCGGGCAGATAGATGAAGAGGAGGATGAAGACGAGCAGCAGGATGCCGGCGAGATTGCCGAGTGCGTAGCCCAATCCCGACCAACGGCCGATGCGGTCCTTGGGCATAAGCGAGGGCAGCATCGCGCCGTGGAACACAAGCGAGCCGTCGTAGCCGAGACTGCCGATCGCTACCAACATGCCGACGCCGAATACCCCGATGCCGGCGCCACCGGGCCGCCCGAACCACAAACATGCTGTCGAGACCGCGAGCACGGCGCCAAAGAACACGAGCCAGGGTTTGCGCCTCCCTCCTGCATCGGCGATCGCACCCAAGAACGGCGCCAAGAGCGCGACGGCCAAGCCCGCATAGCCCTGGAACGCCGCCCACAGCGCCTGGCCGCGCACGGGGTCGCCGACAATGTCGCGGGTGAAGTAGGTCGCGTAGACATAGATGGTGATGACGAGGACGTAGGGATTGCGCCCCCACTCGAACAGCACCCAGGAAACGCGGCCAAGAGAGGTGACGGCGATGGGCGGGACGGGAGCTGCGGCGTTAGAAGTTTTCGCCGCCATGCACGCCCCAAAGGCGCGAACGCTCGACCCAACCAGTAACGCCGTCGAACTTCACCTCGCAGGCGTCCCCCTTACAGGCGACAAGCCGTCCGATGGCACCGGGCCTTGCTTGGCCCACCACGGCGGTATCCGAGGCATTGCCCTTGCGGATCGCCGCATCGCCGGCGCCAACGACCAAAGCGGTGCGCTCGCGCGACAGGAGCGCCTGATGGATCCAGCCGATCACGCCGTCCATGTCCTTGACCCGCCGCCAAACCTCGAAGCTCGCCAGCACTTCCACCGGCAACCCCTTGCGGTGGTAGATCCATTTGACCTGATGGTTGTCGCTCGGACCCTCGCGCATGAAGACTTTATCGCCCTTCAAGCTCGCGAAATAGGGCTGGGCCGGAGTCGAGGATGCGGGCGGACTGGCGCTCGCCTGCTGCGCGGTGGCGGATAGAACGTCATGCCCCATGCCGAGGGACAGTACGCACGCGAACCCGCAAACGACGAAGACTCTACGCATCACTCGCGACGCCGAATCGACGAATCCCGTTTTAAGCAGATTATGCTCTTCGCGAAAGCGCCTTGTTGAGTTACCTAGACCACGTTTGCGCCGCCGAGCCAGCCAATGCCGAAGAAGCCCTATGTGATCGTCACGCGCCGCCTGCCCCAAGGCATCGAGGCGCGGATGAAGGATCTGTTCGACGTCCGTCTGAACGAGACGGATACACCGATGAACGCCGACGCGCTCAAAGCCGCGGTGGCGATCGCCGACGTGCTGGTTCCGACGGTGACGGACCGCGTCGGGACCGAGATCGTTGCGGCGGCGGGGCCGCAGCTGAAACTGATCGCCAATTTCGGCGTCGGCTATAACCACGTCGATATAAAGACGGCCGCCGAGAAGGGCATCCGCGTCAGCAACACGCCGGGCGTGCTGACCGACGCGACCGCCGACATCGGCATGACGCTGATGCTGGCAGTGACGCGGCGCGCCATCGAAGGGGCGGGCGTGCTCGCCAAGGGCGAATTCACCGGCTGGTGCCCGACCTGGATGATGGGGGTGGGCTTGCGCGGACGGAAGCTCGGCATCGTCGGAATGGGACGCATCGGCGAGGCGATGGCGCGACGCTCGCGCGCCTTCGGGCTCGTGATCCACTATCACAACCGGAAACGCGTCGCGCCTGAGATCGAGCGCGAGCTCGAAGCGACCTATTGGGAGGATCTCGACACGATGCTGTCCGAGATGGACATCGTGTCGATCAACTGCCCCTATTCGCCCGCCACCTACCGCCTGTTCTCAGCCGAACGATTGGCCCGGATGAAGCCATCCGCCTATCTCATCAACACCGCGCGCGGGGAAATCGTGGAGGAAGCGGCGCTCGCGGACGCACTTTCCTCCGGTGCGCTCGCTGGCGCCGGGCTCGATGTTTTCGAACATGAACCGAAGGTCGAACCTAAACTGCTCGCCTGTAAGAATGTCGCGCTGTTTCCGCATCTGGGCTCGAGCACCATCGAGGCCCGTACGGGAATGGGCGAGAAGGTAATCGCCAACATCGAAGCCTATTTCGGCGGACGGCCGCTGCCCGATCCGGTGGTTTAGCAGTTTCGCTCTACCCCTCTCTCTAACCCTCCCCCTCACGGGGGGCGAGGGATGATCCCTCGCGGGTGAGGGGGCGAGGGTGATATCGTCCCGCCGCGTTCTCGAGGTGCGATGGGCATGCGAAATCTTCGGGCGAGTTTTCTCACAGCGGCTTTCTCGGTTGTCGCGTTCTCGGCGGCAGCCCAGCCGGCAACCATTCCAGACTTTTCCGGCATCTGGGCGCATCCGGGACTGGGTTTCGGGCCGGCGCTTTCGGGTCCAGGCCCGGTGCGGAACACCTCGCGGCTGCCCTCGGGCGCAGGCAATTTCGACCGGCTGGTCGGGGATTACACCAATCCGATCCTGACGCCCCAAGCCGCCGAGGTCGTGAAAGAGCGCGGCGCGATCTCGGCTTCGGGCCGCGCCTTCCCCGATCCCGACAATCAGTGCCTGCAGAATCCGGTGCCCTACATTTTCTGGAACTTCGATATCCAGCTGCTGCAGGAGAAGGACAAGGTCACAATCATCTATCAGCACGACAGCGATCACCGCGAGGTGCGATTGAACGGCGCGCATCCCAAGAAGGTGGTTCCCTCCATTCATGGCGACTCCGTGGGTCACTACGAGGGCGACACGCTGGTTGTCGACACGGTCGGGGTGAAGCTCGGGCCCTACAGGATGCTGGACCGCCTCGGTACTCCGTACACGGAGGCTTTGCATGTGGTAGAGCGCTACCGGCTGATCGACTACGATGCGGCCAAAGATGCGATGGACCGCTACGAAAAGGAGTGGCCGCGCGTGGGCGACAACATCGACCGCAGCTATCGCGGCAAGGGCCTGCAGCTCGAGTTCAGAATCGAGGATCCAGGCGTCTTCACCATGCCGTGGTCGGCGTCACAGACCTACATGCGCGCCCAGCGCACAGCTTGGGATGAACGCGTCTGCGCCGAGAACATCGGGCATTATTACGAGTACACCTATTACTCGGATAAGACGGCCCACGTCCCGACGGCGGCGAAGCCCGACTTTTGAATGCTGAAATTCCTGAACGGTGCAAGGCCTAGTGTTTGCCCCATGGACGTGGAGTGATCTCCTGTTGATTTGAAAGACACAGCGCGTCATCGCCTGGGTGGCCCGGC
>DASQHF010000223.1:0-10376 GCA_035632215.1 Micropepsaceae bacterium
CCCGAAGGAAGGGGACCCAGACGCTCCTGGGTTCCCTTCCCCTCGCGCCTCTGGCGCTCGGCCGGGAATGACAACCAATACTATTCCGCCGGTTGCGTGACTTCTTCCGACTCTAGCCAACGCTGCACCACACCACCAAGAGCCGCGCCGATGAAGGGTGCGACCCAGAACAGCCAAAGCTGCTCGAGGGCCCAGCTACCCTGAAAGATCGCGACCGCGGTCGAGCGCGCCGGATTGACCGAGGTATTGGTCACCGGGATCGAGATCAGATGGATGAGGGTGAGCGCGAGCCCGATCGCGATCGGGGCAAAACCCTTGGGCGCGCCATATGATGTCGAGCCCATGATGACGATCAGGAACATGAACGTCATCACGATCTCGCTTACCAATCCCGCGGCCAGCGAATAGTGCTGCGGCGAATGTTCACCGTAGCCGTTCGAGGCAAATCCGGCCGAGGCATCGAACCCCGCTGCGCCGCTTGCGATCGTATAGAGCACGGCGGCAGCTGCGATGCCGCCCAGCACCTGCGCGATCCAGTAGCCGGGAACGTCTTTCACCGGGAAACGGCCGCCGACGGCAAGCCCCAGCGTCACCGCCGGATTGAAATGCGCGCCCGAAATGTGCCCGAACGCGTAAGCGCCGGTGAGCACGGTGAGACCGAACGCAAGCGATACGCCCGCATATCCGATACCAACAGTGGGAACGCCCGCGGCAAGCACCGCTGAGCCGCATCCACCCAAGACTAGGCCAAACGTGCCGATGAACTCGGCCGCGAGTCTGCGCGACATGAGCATGATAACCCCCATCGTTGATGTGAAAGGATAGCGTAGCACTTCGACGATGAAGGCGGAATGAAGCGAGTAGCGAATAGCTTGTATTCGCCATTCACTATCAGCTTGAAGTCGTTATTCGCCCGCCTGCGACTCCGCCGCGACCGGGACCAGAGGTGCCGGGCGTTTATGCTCCGCGATATCCGGCAAGAAGCCGGCCAACAGGCCGAGCGCCGGCAAGAACGAGCAGATCGCATAGACATATTCGATGCTCGTTCTGTCTGCGAGCCAACCCAGTGCGGCGGCGCCGATCCCGGAAAGCCCGAACGCGAAGCCGAAGAAAAGGCCCGAGATCATGCCGACTTTCCCCGGCAGCAGCTCCTGCGCGTAGACGACGATCGCCGGGAAGGAGGAAGAAAGCGTGAGCCCGATAAACACCGAAAGGATCGCGGTCCAAGCAAGACCGACGTAAGGGAGTAGCAGCGTGAAGGGGAGCGCGCCCAAGACCGAGAACCAGATCACGTATTTGCGGCCGATTTTGTCGCCGATGAGCCCGCCCGCGATGGTTCCAATCGCGACGGGGGTGAGGAAAATGAAGAGATAGATCTGGGCGCCCCTGAGCGAGACGCCGAAATGATGGATCAGATAGAAGGTGTAATAGGTACCGATGGACGCGAAATAAATCTGCTTCGAGAAGATCAGAGAGAGAAGCACGAGGATCGTCGAGACGAGCCGCCAGGTCGGCAAATCGGGCGCCGCGTGCACCTTCGCCTTGATGCGCGCGATGCCGTGATGCTTGTACCAGACGCCGACATTCCACAGGATGATGATCGCCGAGAGTGCCATCAACGCGAACCAGGCGATCGAGGCCTGGCCGAAATTCACCACCACCGCTGCGGCCGCCAAGGGCCCCAATCCTTGACCGAAATTTCCCCCGACCTGGAACAGCGATTGCGCGAGCCCATAGCGGCCACCCGACGCCATGCGCGCCACGCGCGCCGATTCCGGGTGGAAGATCGCCGAGCCCAAGCCGACAAGCGAGGCTGCCGAGATCAGGAGGCCGTAAGTGTGGCTGACGGAGATCGCCAGAAGCCCGACCAGCGTGAACACCATGCCCGTGGGGAGCGAGAACGGGATCGGCCGCTTATCGCTGTAGAGCCCAACGAGGGGCTGTAAAAGCGACGCGGTCAGCTGGTAGGTCATCGAGATCATGCCGACCTGGGCGAAGTTGAGCCCGAGATTGTCTTTGAGCTGCGGATAGATGGCCGACAAGAGCGACTGCATCATGTCGTTCAGGAAGTGGCAGAAGCTCACCGCGAAAAGCACGATGAAGGTCGTGCCGTGGATCATGCCGTCAGCCACGGCGCCGGAAGTCGAGGATTTGGAACTCATGCGTCTCTAGTGTGGGTCGATGAATTGCGATGGCCGTAAAATGACGAGTCCAGCGTGTAGAAACAACATAAAAACGTTGTCATGGCCCGGGCACGCGGGCCACCTAGGCGGGCGTAGGACTCAATCGCAGAAAAAAGGAAAAGAGCTTTCTCCGTTGGCTTTCACGCTCTGGGGTCGTCTGGGTGGCCCGCGTGCGCGGGCCATGACACCGCAGAGCTCTCACACATACCGCCCACGGGTGCGCAAATCGAGTGCCCGCGAGAGGTTGCGCAGCATGACCTCGTAATCCTCGAGCCCGTGAGACCGATCGCCGATCGCCGTGTGCGGCATCAGGATGACATTGCCGCTTCTGTATTTGAGCAGCGGTTCGTCCGGCCGCGCCGGCTCGTCGTAACCGACATCGAATCCCGCGCCGGCAAGCCGCCTCGAATCGAGCGCTTCCATCAGCGCCTCGCGGTCGACGAGATGGGCGCGCGCGCAGTTCACCAGAATCGCGCCGGGTTTGACCACGCGAAGCTCATCCTTGCCGATGATTCCGCGCGTCGAGTCGTTCAATGGCAACTGCACCACGATATAGTCGGAAACGGCCATCAGTTCGTTCAACGCCAAATACCGTGCGCCCATGGTCATCTCGTCATAGGTCGGCAGACGTGTTCGCTGGTAATAGACGATGCTCATCTTGAAGGCGTTGGCGCGCCTGGCGAGCTCCGATCCGACCTCGCCCAATCCTACGATCCCAAGCGTCGCGCCATAGAGCGTCTTCAAATGCGGAATGCGTGCATAATTGGAGCCGCCGATATGGCGCCGGTCATAGGGTCGGATGGGATAGCCGATGCGGCCGAGATCTTCCGCCGTGACTTTGCCCTCCAATTCGCAGATGCGTTTGGAGAGCGCGATCATCAGGGCAAAGGCGTGTTCGGCGACGATCGCGTTGACAGACCGCGCGAGCGCGACCACGCTCACGCGGCGCTGTTTGCAGGCCGCGACGTCGATATTGGATAAGATCGTGCCGAATTTCTGCACGATGAGGAGCCGCTTCGCGCGCGCCAACACCTCGCGGGTCACTTTAAGGCTCTCGACGACGGCGATTTCGGCCTCTTCGATCCTCTCCTCGAACTCCGCCTCATCTTTCGCGAACTCGACTTCTGACGGGTAGAGATTGGGGATCTTCGGCCGGTAGGTTTCGCACCAGGCAAGAAGATCGAGATCATGCGCGAAGAAATCCACGACCGCGTTCTTGTGCTCGGCGCTGGTTCCCGGATCCAAGATCACGGGCAGGATTTTGAGGAAGTGATCGCTCTCGACTAAAATGCGCGGCATGCGGCAAGAATTCCTTTCGGGACCAAAATGGCGCGAGTGACGCTAATCGAAGAAGACGCCCCTGAGCTCGAGACGCTGATCGCGCGTATCAAAAGCGCGCGCCGCGGGCGCCTGATCAACGTTTACAAATTGCTCCTGCACAGTCCACCTCTGGCCGAGAGCTGGTTTGAGCATAACAACGCCGTCCGCTGGTCGACCGAGCTCGACGGCCGGTTGCGCGAGATGGTCATCATCCGCATCGGCTTTCTCACCAAAGTGGCCTACGTCGTCAACCAGCACGTGCCGAAACTCGCTCTCGCCGAAGGCTTGACGCTTCCCGAATGCGAGGCGCTCGAGGATTGGCGCGCATGCAAGCTCTTCTCCGAGCGCGACCGCGCGGTGCTCGCTTATACCGACGCGATGACCAAGGACATTCAGGTGGAGGATGCAGTTTTCGCCGACGTGCGACGCTATTTCAGCGAGCGCCAGACGGTGGAGCTGACCGTCCTCATCGGCACCTATGCCATGCACACCCGCGTCTTCGAGGCGCTCAAGATCGACCCCGAACCGGCGTAGGCCTGCCAATCGCAGGTTTGTTGCTGGGTTCCCGCTCGGAACTAACTTGGGCTTTGCCGCGTTTGAATGCCCGATGCGGGAACTTCTGCTCTATCCCGACTTTGGGGTGCTCTTCAGCCCGAGTATCACGAGAGAGCTCCGCCGCACCGAGCGGCGGGTCGCCGCCTCGGCGAGGCGGGCGGTGCGAAATAGCCCATTCCGTTCATGGTCTTGCATTCCGGAGCTGGAGCTACTTCCGAGCCGGCCAACAGTCCTTTCGCGGTCCGCCCGCTTTCTTGCCGCTCTCGGCGATCCCGCAAAACCGAAGATTTCCGCCCATAACGTAACCGTCGTCGCTCTTCGCCCGGGCGATGAGATTCTTGCCTGCGGCGCGACGCTCGCACGGTTGAAAGGCGTCCGCGTCATCGTTGCAGGGACCGGCGTCCCGACTGCGCGCAATTTCCCGTCACGGGCCGGCTCGCGCTGGCGCGAGCTCCTGGACGCGCTCGCGCTTGCGGGCTTGAAGTCTTCCGCCGCAATCGGGCTCGGCCTGAACGAGGGTGAATCCGGCCAAGATGAGCCGGCACTTCCGGGCCGTTTAGCTCGCCAATTCTTCCGCGATGGAACCGCGCTCGTGCTGACGCCCATGGGCGAACGCTCTGATCCTGGGATGCTGCGCGCCGTAGAGGCCGCGATCCTGAAATGCAGGCTGCGTGGGCAGGAGATCGGCTTGATCGGGATGCCGAGCGCCGAAGCAGCGGACAATGCTGATCTCGTTCTTGCCCTCGACGCACGTGAACAGGCCTTGAAGCGCCGCATGCTCGCCTCATTCGCGGCGGCTAGATTGCGCCGGCAATTTTATGACGCTTCGGAGTGTTTCCGCTTTGTCCCTGCAACGGAGGTTGTGACCGAATTTCGCGTGGCTTCGCGCCATCCAGCGCGCGCGCTGCCCGAGGTCGAGCTTCAGGCAACCGCCTGATTTCGGGCAACGCGTCTGCCGCCGGGGCGTTTAGACGGGGAGGCCCGGGGTCGATGGTGAAAATCATGTTCACGCGAACCGATTTCGACCGCCTGCTCGCCTATGAGGACGAACCGGCGATCACGCTTCTGTTGCCCACCCATATCGGCGGCCGCGAGCTGCGACAGGATCCGATCCGCTATCGCAAGCTCGTCGAACGCGCCTCCGCGCGGCTTTTAAGCTCGGGCACGCGTCGCGCCGACATCGACCGCTTGCTCGAACCGGCGCGTGCGCTCGTCGCGAACGAGGAATTCTGGCGCGAACACGCCGAAGGCCATGCGATCTTCATCGGGCACGATGTCTTCGAGGCCTACAAGCTGCCGTTCACGGTCGCGGAAGAATGCGTTGTCGGGCGCCGCTTTCATTTGCGCCATTTGCTTCTCTTCTTCGAGGGCGACCAGGTTTTCCATGTGCTCGCCTTGAGCTCGCGGCGCGCGCGCCTGTTCGTGGCCGGCCGATATCGCATGACCGAACGGCACGACGTGCAGTTCCCAAAAGGAGTGCAGGAGATCATCGGTCAAACGGAATACCAGAAGACAAAGGAGGCGGGCCCGGCGTTGAAAGCGCGTCCTACTGCCACAGGGGGCTCGATGAAGAGCGACACCTTCGGTGACGATGCCGAGACTGTGCGCAAGAACGAGCTGATCGAATATCTCTTACGCGTTGCCGATCGGCTGCATCCGACCAATTCACTGCCCGCGCGCCCGCTCGTGCTGGTCGCGATACCGGAGATCCAGGGCCAGTTTCGGGCGCTCAAGCGCCTGCCCATGCTGTTCCAGAAAGGCGTCGCCGAGAATCCGGAAGGGATGAACGAGGGCGAGATGCATCGCCGTGCCTATGGCGTGATCGCCCCCACCTTCTTCGAGGAATGCGCTCGCGCCCGCGAGCGCTTCGAAGCTCTGTTCGGCGACGGCAACGGGCGCGCCTCGATCACGCCGAGCGAGATCGTGGGCGGCGCCCCCTTCGGCCGCATCGAGACGCTGTTCGCGGCGGAAGAGTTTCACATGTGGGGCGCAGTGGACGAAAGCTCGGGCGCGCTGACCGAGCATGACGAGCCGCAAGCCGGTGATGAAGAGCTCCTCGATTTTGCCGCCAACAAGACCATCAAGAACGGCGGGCGCGTCTATGTGCTCTCGGCGGCCGATGCGCCCTTCGCAATGCCGATGGCCGCGATTTTCCGCTACTGACAAGGGGGTGCCATGGTTTTGCCACTCGATATCACGTTCCACAACATGCCGAGCTCGCGAACGCTCGGACAAGTCATCGCCAAGCGCGTGGCCAAGCTCGAACGGCTCTACGGGCGCCTGCTGAGCTGCCGCGTTTCGATCGAAGCGCGCGGCAATCGCCACCGCACAGGCAATGTCTACGAGATCCATATCGAGATGAATGTTCCGGGGGGGCCGGTCGTCGTCTCGCGCGAACCGCACCACGTCAAGGAACGCCACGCCACGACCGATGTGCGCGTCTCGATCCACGAGGCGTTTGAGGCGGCCGAAGCGCGGCTGCGCGCTTTTTCCAAGCGGCAGAAGGGCAAGCCCCGCCAGCGCGATCGCCTGCGATTGTCGGAGGCTGCGCGTGGTCCCGACGTCGCTCCGGCAAAGAATCCGCGCGCGCGCAGCCGCACGGCCCCGCCGCTTGCTTGAAAGCGCGGCGCTCAGCTTTACGCGCCCGTGCTCGTGACAAGTTTGGTCGGACTGTGAGATTTTTGGGCCGGCATCCAGCTGGCCAATTTTGTCACAACGGGCCTTGGTTAATGCCGCGGATTCCCTGGGCTTACGCAGATCCAAGTCCTTGAAATCCCAAATCGATCACAGCGGTTTTCGATAAACGCCGGGCCGCCCGTAAAAGCGATGGCAAGAGGCGGGCGCTAGATTACACGCGAAGACACGAGCCAAGGGTCTCGCGATGAGTTTCACGATGAAGATGTCGCTGGCGATTTACGCTTTCATCATGGGCGTGATTGCGCTGGGGTTTAACGGCCACCTCCCGCACTAAGCCGACAAAGCCGCGCCAAAGGCGGGGGCTCCCCCAACACCCCGCACCCCCTAAACCGCGCGAACGCCGGCCCTCCAACGGCGATCGCGCGGTTTAGAGTTTTTAGGCGCCATTATCCCTTCGCGTAATCGCGCAAGAAGCCGATCAGGAGCATGCTCACTTGTTCGGGCTGCTCCTGCTGCACCCAATGACCGGCACCATCAATGAGATTGAAGCTCACCATGTGTGTGCAGGCGGAGTTGCGCATTTTGTCGACCGCGCCGGGCGTCTGATACACGCCCCAGTCGGACTTGCCCGCGATATACATCGAGGGCACGTCGATTGTGCGGCCTGAGAAGGTCAGCATCTCGGCAACGCTCTTCGCCTCCGAGCCGCGCCGCACGCGATAGCCTTGCAGCGCGCCGGTGAATCCGGTGCGCGCATATTCACTCGCATAGACTTCGACTTCGGGCTCGGTCAGCCATTTGCATTTGGCGATATAGTCGGCCGACGGCATCATCGGCGCGACCGTCTCCGCCATGCCCTTGTCCTTCTCCATCACGTAGTAGTTGGGGATCTGCGCCATCTCCTCGGCCGTGCGTCCCTTCAAGGGATGTGGCTTGTTCCCGGCGTAATCCGCGCTCTTGAAGAAGTAATAGGCGCGGAAGAAGGCGTGCAGCCCTTGGGGAGCATGGAGCATGTTGTCGTTGGCGCCGGGGGTACGCTGATAGTTCTGATAATATTTCCGTGGCGGATTGAGCTTGGCGAGCTCCGCGTCGAGCTCGTCGTCGGTCTTGGTGGGGGCCGGCAGCGGCGCTCCGTTCGCGGTGTTGAAGGGAAGCGACGGCGCGCCCTCGAAGGGCGAGCTCAAGATCGTCAGCGAACGGAAGACATCGGGGCGAATCAGTGCCGCCCAGGAGGCGACTGGCGCGCCCGCATCGTGTCCCGCGATCATCGCCGCGGAGCGATAGCCCAGCGCATAGACGAGGGCCATCGCGTCGCGCACCATGTTCAGAATGCGGAAAGCATCCGCGTCGGCATCGTAGGAGTCGTCCCAGCCCGTGGTGCGGCCATAGCCGCGCTGGTCGGGCGCGACCACGTGATAACCGGCCTGAGCTAGAGGCAACATCACCTTGCGCCAGCTATAGGCGAGCTCGGGAAAGCCGTGCAGCAAGAGCACGAGCGGACGGTTCGGGGTCTCGTATCCGGCCTCGAGGATGTGCACGGAAAGGCCGTTCACGTTCGGGATCGCGCGAGCGCGGATTCCATCGGGTATCGTCGAGCCGCCATAGGGCGCGAGCTTGGAGAGATCGGTCCTCACGATCGCCGCGCGCGCTTCTTGCGCAAGCGTCAATCCACCCGCCGCGACGGCGGAGGCCGCAACCACAAAACCGCGACGTGACAGCGCAGCGGCCACTTCCTCAGAAATTTTGGCTTCCTCGGACATCGAACCCTCCCGATCGCTCCTTACCGGATATTACCGGGAGGTTTCGCCAAAGACGAGTTGCCACCGCCGCTGTATAGTCGCTCAGTAGAACAGAGGAGCGGCGATCATGCGTGCACTCGTTGGCTTTTTCGGCGTTCTGGCGCTTAGCGTTCTGGTCTCATCCGCGGCACAAACCGCCCAGCCGCCGAGCGCGCTCAGGCTTTACGTCTTCGATTGCGGCAAGCTCGATATCCCCGACACCACGCCCTATCAGCTCAAGCGCGAAGAACTTGCGACCAACCTCATGTCGGTGCCCTGCTTCCTCGTCGCTCATCCCAAGGGGACGCTGATGTGGGATGTGGGCGCGGTGCCCGACAACGCTATCCCCGAGGGCGGAACGGGCACGCTGCGCATTTACGGGACATCGACGAAAAAGCTCGGCTCCCAGATGGCGGCGATCGGCTATACGCCGGCGGACATCACGTATCTTTCGCTGTCGCACTTCCATTGGGACCATGTCGGCAATGCGAACATGTTCGCGAAGGCGACATGGCTCGTGCGGCAGAAGGAGCGCGACGTGATGTTTTCCGATCCGCCGTCGCCCAGGACCGAGCCGCAGAACTTCACCGCGCTGAAAAACGCGAAGACCGTGATCATCCCCTCAGGCGACTACGACGTCTTCGGCGACGGCACGGTGGTGATCAAGTCCGCCGCCGGCCATTCGCCCGATCATCAGGTGCTGTATTTGAAGCTCGTGCGCACGGGACCTGTGGTCTTGAGCGGCGATCTCTATCACTACCCCGAGGAGCGGGCGCGCGGCATTGTGCCCAAAACCGAGTTCGATCCTAAAGAGACGGCCGAGTCGCGCGCGCGGATCGAGGCCTTCCTGAAGCAGACGGGCGCCCAGCTCTGGATCGAGCACGACTTCACCGGCAACGCGAAGCTGAAAAAATCCCCGCAGTATTACGATTAACGCTGCGTCCCATCTGTTAGCGCCGCGAATGGCGGCCATGAAGTGCTTTTGAAAAAAAACAAAAAAATTGTCATGGCCCGCGGGCGCGGGCCATGACGCACAGCGGCGGCTAAAACAGCCGGTTCACCAGCTCCACCACGCGTCCGCCGAGCGAACGGTTCGATTGGCGATCGGTGAAGATCAGCGACTGCTGGAATCGGATCGCGTCCGCGGTATCGCCGTTTGGAAGCGCCTTGCCTTCGATCTGATAGAGCCGCTTCTTGTAGAAGAACACCGCGACCGAAGAATGGCTGCCGTCCTTTCCCGCGATCGAAAGCTGGCGGCCATAGACCGCGCTGATACGGTGTGGAATGTCCAGCTTCACCGCGCCGTTGGCGGAAAGGCTTTTGATCGCGTAACCGATCACCGCGTCCTCTTCCAGTCCCGAATCAGAGAAATCGGCGATCGTCATGCTGAGCACGGCGCCGTCCTCATTCACCGAATAGACGCGCGCGCCGACCATCTTGCCGTTCGGGGCCTGATACATGGTGCTCTCGACTTTCGGCTCGGCCGGGAAGGAGACTCCGAAGGAGTCGCTGGAATACCGATATTCCTTCCAAGACTGTGCGGCGGCCGGGCTCGCGATGACGAACGCCGCGAGAATGAACGCGATAAGGCGCATAAATCCTCCCTCTCGGGCCGCACTACCGGGCCATGCCGATGGACTCATTCTAGAGAAGCCAGTCGGCGCTTGAAAGGCGAGGGTCGAAACCGCGCAGTACGGAAACGAGCTCTTTGAATCGCTTTTTCGTGATCGTGCCAGCGCGGGCGCTGCTCAAAAATCCGGCTTCGCCGCCGTCGGCACGTAGCTGAGGTCGCCGGTCTTGAACACGTCGACATTGTTCTCGGCGCAGGCACCTTCGTTGAAGCCACGGATCACGCGCCGATAACTGACATTCGCGCGCCAGGGCGCGGTGAAGATGTTCGAGT
>DASQHF010000224.1:0-8369 GCA_035632215.1 Micropepsaceae bacterium
AGCCATCAGTGAAAAGCCTAGACCTCAGTGACAAGCGTGGCGATGGCCGTCGTAACCGAGATACGTTCCACTTGCTGGATCGAACGAGCGAAAACGCCGAGCGCAACTGACGAGCCAATTCGCGCTGACGGTATCGGCGCGAGCCACAGGCGTGTACCTCGGCGCGGTCCTCACGCATTCACCGGGGGCAGGCGACCAACGCACGCATTCCACGCGAACGGTCTGGCCAGACCGGTGCAAGGCGGCTTGCGCATCGCTGGCGGCTGTATGCGCGGTTGTCAAAGCTTCATTGGCGGTCGTCACCGCCTGATTTGAAGTTGTCACGGCTTGGTTCGCTGTTGACTGCGCTTGCTGCACACTTTCCTGCGTGGCACAGCCCGTGATCAGCAGCGCTGCCGTGATGAAGCCAACCACGCGCATTCCTGTGGTCTCATTTCGTGCGGTCGCAACCATCAAACACACTCGCAGCAAACTCACTTACGTTGCGCGTGATTCAAGCGGTCTCCTTCTGAACCTAGCAATGAGACCTTGGTCGCGCCCCCCTTGATCAAGGGACTTTGGTCTAATTGGCCGCCATTTGATGGATCCCTGTTCTGGTCCGTCTGGCGAAGGATCACTTTCGAGCTAACTGGACCTCCGGCAACCCTGCCCAGAAGGGCCGCTTTAGAGACAGCGCGCCCCGACTGTTTCCAGGGCTCTCGGAAAATCAAACCATGAACACCGGCAGACGGCCGGGGCAAGGCCCGGTCATGGACGCGCCTCGGCCGGATGGGCGGGTCGAGCCCGCACGGAAAAATCTCGGACGAAGTGGATGACCGGGGCAATCATGCCTTCGTGACGAAGCCGTCCATGACGCGCTTGGAGCCCGCCTTGTCGAAATCCACCAAGAGCTTGTTGCCTTCGACCGCAACGATGCGGCCATAGCCGAATTTCTGGTGGAAGACGCGCTCGCCGACCGCATAGGCCGTCGCGCCGGACGAGGCTGTCCCGACGACCTTCGCCTGCGCCTCGATAATCGGTCCGCGCTCGTTCCTTGCCGCGCGCGGTTCTTGCGCGCGACGCCAGCCGGGACTCGCGTAGGTATTTGCGGTGAAGTTCGCCTGGTTGTCGCGGAAGCCGCCGTAATTGCCGTAGAAGCCTTCGTCCGCGACGCTCTCGATATGCGCTTCCGGGAGCTCGCGGATGAAGCGTGAGGGAAGGGCGCTCTGCCACATCCCATGCACGCGGCGATTGGCGGCGAAGCTGACGAACACCCGCGCTTTCGCTCGTGTCAATCCGACGTAAGCGAGCCGGCGCTCCTCTTCCAAGCCGGCCATGCCCTTTTCGTCGAGCGTGCGCTGCGAGGGGAATAATCCTTCCTCCCAGCCGGGCAGGAACACGGTCTCGAATTCCAGCCCCTTGGCCGCATGCAGCGTCATCAGATTGAGCCGGTCCTCGCTCTCGTTCTGCTCGAGCTCCATGACGAGCGAGACATGCTCGAGAAAGGCCGCCAAGGATTCGAAGCTCTCCATCGAGCGCACAAGCTCTTTCAAGTTCTCGAGCCGGCCCGCCGCCTCCGGCGACTTGTCGACCTTGAGCATGTCGGTGTAGCCGGACTCGTCCAGCACCATCTCGGCCAATTCGGGGTGCGGCAGGGTCGCGGCTTGCTCCTGCCAGCGGGCAAACGAGTCCGCGAGCTGGCGAAGGCCCGCGCGCGCTTTCGGCGCGACTTCATCGCTCTCCGCCAGCTCCTCGGCGGCTGCGAGCATTGGAATCTGCGCCGCGCGCGCATGATTATTCAGCGCCTGGATGGTCGCATCGCCCAGCCCGCGCTTCGGCTTGTTCACGATCCGCTCGAAGGCGAGGTCGTCGTCGCCTTGCGCGACCACGCGCAAGTAAGCCAGCGCATCGCGGATTTCGGCGCGCTCATAGAACCGCGGCCCGCCGATCACCCGATAGGGAAGGCCGAGCGCCAAGAAGCGGTCTTCGAATTCGCGCATCTGGAACGAGGCGCGGACGAGGATCGCCATTTGCGTATAAGGCTGGCCTTGCCGGTGCAGGTTCTCGGCCTCGGACGCGACATTGCGCGCTTCCTCTTCGGCGTCCCACACGCCCTTGACCTGCACCTTGTCGCCGCCGGTTTTCGCATCGCTCCAGAGCGTCTTGCCGAGACGCGCTTTGTTCGAGGCAATCAGCCCGGAAGCGGCTGCAAGGATCGCGGGCGTCGAGCGGTAATTGCGCTCCAGCCGGATCACCTTGGCGCCGGGAAAGTCGCGCTCGAATTTGAGGATGTTCTCCACCTCCGCGCCGCGCCAGGCATAGATCGACTGATCGTCGTCGCCCACCACGCAGAGATTCTTGTTCGCACCCGAAATCAGACGCAGCCAGAGATACTGCGCCACGTTGGTGTCCTGATATTCGTCGACCAGCATGTAGCGGAAGCGGTGCTGATACTCCTCGAGGAGCTCGTTCTGGCTGCGCAGGATCGCGATCGGCTCCAAGAGCAGATCGCCGAAATCGGCGGCGTTGAGTGATTTGAGTCGCGATTGATAGAGCGCGTAAAGCGCGCGGCCGCGGCCGAACGCAAAAGCTTGGGACTCGCCCTCAGGGATGGAAGGCGGCGACAGCCCGCGATTCTTCCAGCCGTCGATGAGCGCGGCCAGCGTACGCGCAGGCCAGCGCTTCTCGTCGATGTTCTCGGCATCGACCACCTGCTTCACGAGCCGGATTTGATCGTCCTGATCGAGGATGGTGAAGTTCGATTTGAGCCCCGCGAGCTCCGCATGACGTCGCAGGATTCGCGCTCCGATCGCGTGGAAGGTTCCGAGCCATTGCATGCCCTCGACGGTCCCGCCGATGAGCGTGCCGATGCGCTCCTTCATCTCGCGCGCCGCCTTGTTGGTGAAGGTGACGGCGAGGATCTGGTTGGGCCAGGCACGCCGCGTGGCGAGGATATGGGCGAGCCGCGTGGTGAGCACACGCGTCTTACCCGTTCCAGCGCCCGCAAGCACGAGCACCGGGCCATCAAGGCTGAGCACCGCCTCGCGCTGCTCGGCGTTCAGGCCGCGAAGATAGGCTGGCTCGGGCGCGGGCTCTGGGTGAGACGGCGCATCGAACGCCCTATCGAGTGGATCGGCGTAGGGATTTGACGGCGTGACCATGATTCCGGACGAGTTTAACGCCTGCGCGAGCGCTCTGTCGCACTTTTGTTCTCTTGTCATCAGCTTTAAAAGCGCGCCAAAACGCAAGCGAAAATCGGCCGCAAGCGGGATTTGACAGCCACGATGATTGACAAGCGCGTGAAGTCGCTCGCCCAAGCCATGGATGGCATCAAGGACGGTTCCGTCGTGCTCTTGGGCGGCTTCGGCGTCGTCGGCCAGCCGCAGGAACTGCTTGGCGGTCTGATCGAGCAGGGCGCACGCGATCTCACGATCGTCTCGAACAATGCCGGCTCTGGCTCGCCGATGTTGCCCAAGCTGTTCGCCACTGGCCGCGTGAAGAAGCTCATTTGCAGCTTTCCCCGCCCGACGCCGCCCGAATTCGAGGCGCTTTACAAGTCGGGCAAGATCGAGCTCGAAATCGTGCCGCAGGGGACGATCGCGGAACGCATTCGCGCGGCCGCTGTCGGAGTGCCCGCCTTTTACACGCCAACGGCCGCGGGGACGAAGCTGGCGCACGGCAAAGAATCCCGCGAGTTCGACGGGCGAACGTACTTGATGGAGCGTGCCCTGCATGCCGATGTCGCGCTGATTCAGGCCTGGCGCGCCGACCGCTGGGGCAATCTCACCTATCGCGGCACGGGGCGGAACTTCAATCCGGTGATGGCGATGGCGGCGAAATTGACCATCGTGCAGACGCGGCACATCGTGGAGCTTGGCGAGCTCGATCCGGAGACGATCGTGACGCCCGGAATTTTTGTCGACCGCGTGATCGAGATCGACAGCCCCGATCCGCCGCCGGCGTAGAGGAGGGATGGCAAGGATGCGTGAATTCCCCCCTCTCCCTAGCCCTCTCCCCCTACGGGGGCGAGGGGAATTCAGCTTAAATCTCCCTCTCCCCCGCAGGGGGAGAGGTCGTGAGCGATGAGCGCAGCGACATCGCGAGCGGGTGAGGGGGCGAGATTGAATTAGCGTGCGCCGTGCTTGAAAGGAATGATCTATGACAGCGACCAATGCTGCAAAACCGCTCGACCGCCAACAAATGGCGGCGCGTCTTGCCCGCGATATTCCCGAAGGCTGGTACGTCAATTTGGGCTTGGGTCTTCCGACGCTCGTTCCCGATCACATCCCATCAGGCCGCGAGGTCGTGTTCCATTCCGAAAACGGCGTGCTCGGCATGGGGCCTGTTCCCGAGAAGGGCAAGGTCGATACCTGGCTCGTCAACGCCACCAAGCAGAACATCACGCTCATTCCCGGCGCCTCGCTTTTCCACCACGCCGACAGCTTCGGGATGATCCGCGGCGGGCATCTCGATCTCTGCGTTCTCGGCGCGTACGAAGTCGCCGAGAACGGTGACATCGCCAATTGGGCGACATCGGAGAATGATACGGTGCCGGCCGTCGGAGGCGCGATGGATCTATCCGCCGGCTCGAAGCGGCTGTGGGTGCTGATGGAGCACACGACCAAGGACGGTCAGCCGCGGATCGTAAAGCGCTGCCGTTATCCGCTCACGGCATCGGGCGTGGTGAAGCGCGTCTACCCCAATCTCGCCGTGCTCGACGTGACGCCGGAGGGTTTCGAAGTCCTCGACATGGCGCCGGGCCTGACGCTCGAACACCTTCAGGCGCGCACCGAAGCGAAGCTGCGAATGGGGAATAGCGGATAGCGCCTGGCGCTCATGCGCAAAAAATTGTGTCATGGCCCGGCTTGACCGGGCCACCCAGCAGCCGCGCGTCCGCGCGGCGGATAACTTTTTTGCGCGCGTGGACACGCGCGCACTGGGTCCCCCGCTTTCGCGGGGGATGACACAGTTTTTTGTCGACAAAGTTCGCCGCCGCAGTCCTATTGCCAATTGCAAAATTTGTGCTAAATTGCAATATGCAATATCTGACGAAGGGCGCAATTGATAAAAACCAAAGATTATTCAATTCGCGGAGCAGCCCCGAACGCAAGCAGTGCAGGCAGGCGGCGCGACCGGCCGTCCTGGATTGCCATATTCGGAAAAAAAATTTGGACGAAGTGGTGGAGCGAAGTGGTGAAGGGATTGCTCCGGTCTTGCTCACAGGCCGCAAAATGCGACGATCATACTATTGGGAATCGAGCTTTTTCCCATCAGGACAAGGGGTTAGCGGAGGCTCCCGTCTGCGCCCGACGACCGCGGTCTCGAACCCCATCTGGCCCAGCTCAAGTCCCGCGAAATGCAAATGGCGAACGGGAGGTCCCGTTCGCCACTCGCCACTCGCTATCCGCGCCTGACTTAATCCAGCGGCTCGACTTTGAGGATCTGGTTGCCGTGATTGCTTCCGACCCAGAGCGCGTTGTGCTCGTCGTCGAAGTTCACGCGGCGGATGTTGGTCGAGCTCGGCATCAGATAGGTGATCGTCTGGCCCGTCTTGGGATCGAGACGAATGATGCGGTCGCTCATGACCGAGCCCGTATAGACGTCGCCCTTCTTGTTGGAGAGCGCGTCATAGGGCATCTGCCATTTCACGGGCATCTGCCACTCGGTGATCTTCTTGGTCGTCGGGTCGAAGCGGCCGACCGCGTTCGAGCCGTATTCCGCGTACCAGAGAACGCCGTGCTCGTCGAAATGACCGCGGCGCGGGCGGGCATGCGGCAATTCCGGCTCCCACGTCATCAGCGTCTTCGACTTCGCATCGATCTTGCCGATCTTCGTGCCGCCGAACTCGAGCAGGTAAAGATTGTTCTGCTCATCCGTCGGGATGTCGTAGCCGTTGATCGTGCGGCCCTGCGGGTCCTTCAGTACGCCGAGATTCTCCCACTCGCCCGTCTTCACGTCGACGCGGAGGATGGAGTGATCTTCCTGGTTGTTGGTCCATACCTTGCCGTCGACATGCCAGTTCGCGGGCGACACCATGGATTCCTGCGTGTTCGGGCCCTGCCACTGCTCAGGCACCTTGAACGTCTTCACCTGGTTCGTCTTGACGTCGAGCATGGCGATGCCGCCTTGATACATCATCGACGCCCAGATGTTGCCGTCCTGGTCCGGCTTCAGTTCCAGAAGGCCACGCGGCTCGTTGTCTTTCAGGACCGGAACCGCATGATCGGTGATCTTGCCGGTCTTCGGATCCATTTCGCCGATGAACTGGCTGCCGAAATCCGTGTACCAGACCTTGCCGTTGAAATAGACGACGTCATGCGGCATGGCCTCGGGGCGCGCGAGATCGTAGCTTGTGATGATCACGTGCGTCTCGCGGCCTTTGGGCCTCGGGAATTTCACCAGCGGATAGCTCCACGTCTCGCTCTTGGAAAGATTGACGCTCGCGAGATATTCCGCCGCCGCCTTCACTCGCGACGCATCGACGATGCCGCGATTGCCGCGCGGGCCGGGCAGGAGCTTTTGCGGACGCTGCGGCTGCGTGCCCGGCGCGTAGGTGCCCATGCGCGGGATGACCGTCATGAAGTCTTCCGCCGTGAAGCCGCTGGACAAGGGTCTGATCAGCGTGTGGCACGTCGTGCAATCCTGGAGGAACGATTTCTGCTCGTCGGTGCCGGGCATGCTCGCCAGCCACTCGGCGCTCGTCATCTGCGGCGCGATGTTGTTGGTCGCGTTCAGCTTGAGGTTCGTCGTCGCTGGCTTGCCGGCAGCGACATCGGCGGACGCACGGTCGCCGAGGATGTAACCGATGGCGCGGATCTTGAGATTGTAGTGGCCGGGCTCGAGCCGGTCGGCCGGGAACGTGTAGCGGCCCTTGTCGTCGCTGACCACGCTCACCGACATGTGCCCGCCGTCTTTCTTGGCGGTGACGATGACGCCTTCCATGGGGCCTTCCTGGGCCGAGGTCACCGTGCCGGTGATCGCGGCCGCGCCTTGCGCATTGGCTCCCGGGGCGCTCAAGAGAGCGGTGGCCGCAACGGCGGTCAAAAGTGCCGAAATTCTGCTGTGCATGGATCCCTCTTTTTGGCTTGGGTCGTTCAAGAACGGCGAAGATTCAAGCTCGCATGATACACGAAATGGTGGAGGGGACAAAGCAAACGGCCGCGCAAAGCCTCGGGTTTCGCCAAGGTTTCCTTGGATTTTGCGCCGCCGAGGGAACGCTAGTCCTTCGGGTCATCCAGACGCTGGGCCTCAAGGTCGCGCTCCTGCTTCTTCGAACGCGCCTCTTCAAGACCGTGCAAAGCCTTGGGCGTGCCGGACTTGAGCCGGTTGGCCGCGGCATCGGCTTCTTTCGTCTTCCGCTCGCGGGCCTTTCGTGCCCGGCGCAAATTGACGATCTCACCCATCATCCATTGTCCCGTGCCTGGGTGCGCGCGAAGCTGGGTCGCCCAGTGACCCGTGCGGCGTAGCCCTTGAACGTGTCGCTCTCTGGAACCATACCGCGAGACATGAGCAGCGGGAGACTTCCCCCGTAAACGATATCAACCGCGCTGAACGTATCGCCGAGCAAAAACGGACGAGCCTCGAGCGTCCTGGTGAGATGTTCGAGCACTTCCTCGAACGGGCCCCAGCCGAAGGTGCCGTAGATGTGCTGGAGTTTGAGGAACTTCGCCGTCAGGGATGGTTCGAACACGGCGCCGTAGTAAGAGAGCCATGAAAGGAACGGCCCGCGGAGCGCATCGTCGATCTTCGGTCCAAGGCCTGCGGCCGGGAACGCATCCGCGAGATAGAGCGCGATCGCGGTCGTCTCGTACACGAGCGTCCCGTCATGAACGAGTGCCGGCACCTTCCCGAGCGGGTGGGGATTGGCCGGGTCGCGTGCGCCGCTGCCATCGCCGCGCCGGATCGAGACGAGCTTGATCTCGTAGGGTGCACCGACTTCTTCGAGCAGCCACAACGACCGGAACGAGCGCGACCGCGGTGCGTGGTAAAGCGTCAACATGAGGAAAGCCTAGAGCGGAAGAGTTTCCCTGCCAAGCGCGCGCATCAGCACGTGCACGCGCAGAGCGCTTGCGAGATTGCGTTCCTCGCGGCCGGCGTCGATCTTGCCGATCAGGTTTGAGAGCGACACGCCACGGCGTCGCGCCTCGTCCTCGAGAGCGCTCCAGAATTCCGTCTCGAGCGCGACGCTGGTGCGGTGACCGGCAATCGAGAAGGAACGCTTCTTCATGATGCCCCCGACTTTAGCCCGGATGGATCATGTCCTCAGGCCTCACGATGCGGTCGAATTCTTCCGCCGTGACGAGACCCGTCTTCAAAGCTTCCTCGCGCAGCGTCGTGCCATTCTTGTGCGCGGCTTTCGCGATTTTCGCAGCATTGTCATAGCCGACTTT
>DASQHF010000225.1:0-27255 GCA_035632215.1 Micropepsaceae bacterium
GGCGCGGCCGGCCGCGCCTCCCGCTGCGGGCAAGTGAGGCTAGTCCTTCGGCGAAGGAGCGGAACCAATGGCTGATCCGCGGTTCTACGATAATCGCGGTCCCTTTCGTTTGGCCGAGCTCTGCGCCCAAGCTGGTGTCGATCTTCCGAAAGGCGCGGATGCGACCGCGCTCGTCGCCGACGTAGCGGGCTTACTACAGGCCGGACGCCAGCATCTCTCGTTCTACGAGACGCCGCGGGTCAAGGCGGAATTTCTCTCTACCAAGGCCGGCTGGTGCCTAGTGAGCACGAAGTTCCCGCTGCGGGAAGTGCCGGCCACGACCGCGCTCATTCCCTGTTCGGGAGTCGGTCGGGCGTTCGCGAAGATTGCGCGTATCTTCTATCCCGATCATGAGATGGACGTCCGGACGCAGGAAAAAGCGATACATCCCATGGCACGAATAGGCACCGACGTGGTGCTGGCGCCAGGAGTGGTGATCGCGGCCGGTGCGGAGATCGGCGATCGGACGCGCGTAGGACCTAATGCCGTGATCGGCCGCGGCGTGACGATCGGGCGCGACTGCTCGATCGGAGCCAACGTTTCGATCGGCTTCGCGCATATCGGCGACGAGGTGATCGTTCAGGCAGGCGGCGCGATCGGAGGATCAGGATTTGGATTCTCTTCTGCTGCAGATGGCCACGTGAAGACGCCCCAGCTCGGCCGCGTCATTCTTCAGGATCGCGTCGAGATCGGCGCCAATAGCACCGTCGACCGCGGTGCGCTCGGCGATACGGTGATCGGCGAGGGAAGCAAAATTGATAATCTCGTGCAGATCGGGCACAACACCCTTCTCGGGCGACACTGCATACTTGCCGGTCAGGTCGGAATTTCCGGCAGTGTGGCGGTTGGCGATTTCGTCCTGATGGGCGGAAAGGTGGGCATTGCCGACCATGTCACCATCGGCGACCATGTCCGTTTGGCGGCTCTGACCGGTGTTGGGTTCAATCTGGCAGGCGGCCAGGACTACGGCGGCGTACCTGCGCGGCCAATAAAGGAGTGGCAGCGCGCCATGCGGGATATCTTGAGACCCGCCAGCGCGAAGCCGGCGGTCGATGAATAAGGAAGAAGTCACTCCCTTGAGTCCCGATTTCGACGTCGAGCACATCAAACGGCTGCTGCCGCATCGCCCGCCGTTCCTGATGATCGATCGCTTGAACGAGATCCGACCCGGTGAATCGGCCGTGGGCTGGAAAGCGGTCACTTTGAACGAACCGCATTTCGCCGGCCATTTCCCGGAATATGCGGTGATGCCTGGCGTGCTGATCGTCGAAGCGATGGCGCAGACGGCAGGCGCTCTCGTCGTACACACGCTTGGACTCGAGGATCAGCGCCGTATCGTCTACTTCATGACCATCGACAAGGCGCGTTTCCGCCGGCCGGTGCATCCAGGCGTGACGCTCAGGATTCCCGTGCAGGTGCAGCGTCACCGCGGCCCCGTCTGGCGATTCGAGGGAAGGGCGTATGTGGGCGAGGAGCTTTGCGCCGAAGCCGAATACAGCGCCATGCTGACCGAGCACAGTCTCGCAACGGCAAAAGTAACGACGCCGGGCGATGCGGCCTAATGGCAGCCATCCATCACAGTGCAATCGTCGAAGACGGCGCCGTCTTGGGTGTCGAGGTCGAAATTGGGCCGTTCTGCCTCGTGGGTGCTCATGTACGACTGGGCGACGGCGTCAAGCTCGATTCGCACGTCGTGATAGGGGGCGAAACCGAGATCGGAGCGCGCACGCGCGTCTACGCGCACGCCGTGCTCGGCGGGGGTCCGCAGTTTCGCGGCGATCCTGGCTCGAGTGCGAAGCTTGTGGTGGGTGCCGACAACGTGATCCGCGAATGCGTCACGATGAATGGCGGCTCGGTCAAAGGCGGCGGCCTGACGAGAATAGGGGATCGCGGGTACTTCATGGCTTATTCCCATATCGCGCATGACTGCCATATCGGCAACGGCGTGACGTTCGCGAACGCAGTCGCGTTGGGAGGCCATGTCACCATCGCGGACGCCGTGAATATCGGGGGATTATCCGCGATCCAGCAATACGGCCGGATCGGACGGAATGCCTTTGTCGGCGGCGTCACAGGAGTGCCAGACGACGTCATACCCTTCGGCATGGTTTGGGGCGACCATGCGCGCCTCGAGGGACTGAATTTGATCGGCCTGAAGCGGAGCGGCGTGCCGCGCGAGCGGGTCCATGCGCTTCGCGCCGCCTTTCGTTTCATCTTCTTCGAAGCAGGACATCTCCAAGACCGTGCGCGGGAAGCCGCCTTGCGTTGGAAGGATTCGCCCGAGGTCGCGGAGGTGGTCGCGTTCATCTTGGCTCCGGCCAAGCGGCCGATCTGCATGCCCTCGCGAGCGGCTGCCCGGCCGGCGGCCGAGGATTGAACGCCGATGACGATGCCCGAGAAAACCCTCGGCATAATCGTCGGTGCAGGCGAACTTCCCATTGCGATTGCCCGCGCGGCCAAATCTGATGGCCGCGAAGTTTTCCTTTTGGGCCTTGAAGGCGTCACCGACCCAACGGTGATTGAGCCGTTTCCGCACGCTTTCACTGGACTGGGCGAGCTTGGCAAGGCGATCAAGCTTTTGCGCGACGCCCAATGCTCCGAGATTACTTTCGCTGGCAAGGTGGCGCGCGTCGAATTCAGTAAGCTGAAGCTCGATGCAAAGGGCGCGTTGGCGCTGCCGCGCATTCTCGCGGCCGCGATAAAGGGCGACGATGCTCTCCTGCGCGCGCTCCTTGCGATGTTCGAGCGGGAGGGACTGAAAGTCGTGGGCTCGGCAGAGGTTGCACGCGGTCTCCTTGCCCCGACAGGAGCCCTGGGAAAGCTGAAGCCGGGCGCAGATGATCAGGCCGACATCGAACACGGCTTGCGCGTGGTCGAGGCAATGGGCGCGCTCGATATCGGCCAGGCCGCTGTCGTCTGTCGCGGATTGGTGCTCGCGGTTGAGGCTGCGGAAGGAACTGATGCGATGTTGACTCGCGTCGCCTCGCTTCCCGAAACGCTGCGCGGGACGCCCGCGCGGCGCAAGGGCGTCATGGTGAAGACCGTGAAGCCGCATCAGGAAAGGCGCGTGGATCTTCCGGTAGTTGCCGCGCGCACCGTAGAGCTTGTCGCGGCGGCTGGACTCTCGGGCCTCGCAATTCAGGCGGGCGGCGTACTCTTGGTGGATCGTCAAAAGATGTCGGAGGCGGCAGATCGCCTCGGCGTCTTTGTCCATGGCTTCAAGTCCGGAGCTCAATCGTGAATGAGACCGCATCCTCCGCGCAGCCACTGACGATCATGCTCATCGCCGGAGAACCCTCCGGCGATCGTTTGGGCGCGCAGCTGATGGCGGGATTGAAGCGGCTTGCGCCCGGTCGCGTCCGTGTGACCGGCGTGGGCGGCGCGGCGATGACGGCCGAAGGTCTTCGGAGTCTTTTTCCACTCGATGCGACCTCGGTGATGGGTTTGCGCGAGGTTGTTCCGCGCATTCCGGAGATTCTCCGTCGCGTGCGCATTGCGAAAGACTTTGCTCTGCGGACACGGCCCGATCTCGTCGTGTTCATCGATAGTCCCGACTTCACGCATCGGATCGCGCGCGCCCTGAAGCGCGCCGATCCCAAGATCAAGACGGCAAATTACGCGCCGCCGCAGGTGTGGGCGTCGCGTTCGTACCGCGCGAGGCTGATGGCGCGCTACATGGACGCGGTGATGACGCTTTTTCCGTTCGAGGCGAAGTTCTTCGCCAGCCACGGTATTCGCGCCTATACGGTTGGCTTTCCCGTGATCGAGCGCGCGGAGCACGTGAAAGGAGGCGAATCCTTTCGGGCTCGCCGCGGGATTGCGCCTGATGATCCGTTCTTGGTGGTGCTTCCCGGGAGCCGCGCCAACGAAATTCGCTTCATCCTCCCGACGTTCAAGGAAGCGGTGCGAATCTTGAGCACGCGGATGCCCCGCCTAAAGTGTGTGCTACCGACCGTCTCCCAGGTCGTGCACCTGGTCAAGGCGGCCGTGACCGACTGGCCCACGCCGCTCGCCATCATTGAAGACGAACAAGAGAAATTTGCCGCCTTCGATGCTGCCGATGCGGCGCTCGCAGCTTCAGGCACGGTCACGATGGAGCTTGCGATTGCCGGAACGCCGATGGTGGTGGGATATCGCACCGGTTGGCTCAGTTACTCGCTCGGCATTCATCTAATGCGTGTGCCCTATATGGTCCTGGTTAACCTCATTCTCGGGCGCGAAGCGGTCCCCGAATTCCTTCAAGCGAAGTGCACGCCGGCGGCTTTGGTGAACGCGCTCGTGCCGCTTCTGACGAAGGGCGAAGCGCGCGAGCGTCAGATCCGCGACTTGCAAGAGGCCGTCGGAACGATGCAGGGCGGCGGCGACACGCCGTCCATCCGCGCCGCGCGTGCGGTGCTGGAATTGGCTGAAACGACGGCGCCTGCTACTTGACCCCGAGGTTCTTCTTTAAGAACGCAATCGTGCGATTGAGCGCATCGCCGCCATTCTTCGTGTTGGTGTCGGAGCCGAAACCGTGCCTCTCCCCCGGGTAGATCACGAGATCGACCGGCGCGCCGAGCTGCTTGGCGATGAGCGCGAGATGCCTGCCGTGTTCCACCGAGATTACCTGATCGGCATCGCCGTGCAGGATCAGAAGGGGCGGAAAGCGCTTCGGCTCGTCGTTCAATGGCCAAGGCTCGGTGCCGTAATAGATGACGGCCGCTGTGATCTTTGGATCGAGCGTGCTTGCGCCGGTCGCGAGAATTCCCCCGTTCGAAAAACCGACCAAGCCGACTTTGCCGTTCGAGATCTTCTGCTTTTCCAGATACTCGGCGAGTTCGCCGACCATCTTCGCCCACGCTTCATAGCGGTCCTCGAACACGTCGACGCCCAGCGACATCTCCTTCGCGTCGAGGTCGCTGTAGTAATAGACGAGATATGCATCGATGCCCTGATTGGCGAGCGCGGAGGCGTATGTGTTGTAGTTGGCAATCTGCCTGTCGAAACCGCCGGCACCGTGCAGAAGGAGCGCGGCCGGGCGGGGTTGATCGCCCGGAGCCTTGAAATAGGTGACGTGCACCGCTCGTTCCTTCGCGGGGAGTGTGATCTTCTGGCCTTGGATTTCGGCCGTGTTACCGGCAGGAGCGGTGATGAGGAGAAGAAGCGCCGCGGCGGCGCTTGCAATAAGGCGCTTCATGTCGGTTGCTTCCTTCTTTACGTTAAAGATGCGGCTATTCGCCTTTCAGATTTTTGTCGAGGAACGCAAGCGTGCGCTGGAACGCATCGTCGGCGGCCGGAGTGCCGAGGTTTTGGCCGAAGCCGTGATTGATTCCGGGATAGGAGTGAAACTCCACCGGGCCACCTAGCGCCTTGACGACTTCATACAATTTCTTGCCGCGCTCGATCGGCTCGCGCGTATCTGCTTCGCCATGAAAGATCGTCATCGGCGGGAAGCGCTTGGCCTCGTAGCCCGGCACGCGCGAGACGCCGCCATAGTAAACGACGGCAGCATCGATGTTCTTGTCCAAAGGCGTCGCGTGCGCCGAGAGGTTTCCGCCGTTCGAGAAACCGACGAGGGCAACCTTGCCGTTCGAGTCCTTCATCTTCTTCACGTCGGCGGTAAGCTCGCTTACTTCCTTGGCCCAGGCAGGGAATCGCTTGACGCTGATCCCGGGTGCGTTTGCCTTGCGATCCATGACATCCTGATCGCTGTAATAGGAGACCATGTAGGCGTCGAAGCCACGATTGGCGAGCTCGCTCGCATAGTGCTGGAAATTCTCAGTCCGGCCTTCTGCGCCGCCCCAACCTTGGCCGCCATGCAGCATGAGGACCGTCGGCCGCTTGCCGTTCCCCGGCGCGCGATAGAACTCCACCTTCACCGGGTGCTCGCTCGCGGGCAATGTCATCTCGACACCCTTGATGTCGGCGGCGCCCGCGGCCGAGAGGCTCGTGAGGGCCCAAAGCGCAAGACTCGTAACGACAGCGCGCGTTACAGCATGCATGTTTTTGATCCTCTCAAAATTGTCCTGAAGACTGGACGGAATGCTCGCCGAGCTCCGCGGCATGTCCGGTGCAAACGAGCCCGACAAGAACGAGCGCAATAGCGAAAACTGCGCCGATCGCCGCCGCCACGATTTTGCGCCAGAGGGCATGAGTCGGCACGTTGTCGTTCGCGGCCGCAGTTTCTCTCGTCGTGACCGAGGTCCATCCGTGCCCTAGAGGCGCAGACTCGCGACGGACGATCTCCGAAGGCATGAAGCTCCTAGCCGGTGCGCTTCTCGGGAAGAACATAATCCCGGGGGTGGCTGCCCGTATAGATCTGGCGCGGGCGTCCGATCTTCTGCTGCGGGTCTTCGATCATCTCCTGCCACTGCGCGACCCAGCCGACCGTGCGCGCGAGCGCGAACAGAGCCGTGAACATGTCCGTCGGAAAGCCCAATGCTTTCAACGTGATGCCGGAGTAGAAGTCGATGTTGGGATAGAGCTTCTTCTCGATGAAGTAATCGTCCTGAAGCGCGATACGCTCGAGTTCTAGCGCCGTCTTCAATAGCGGAGCGGCGTGGTTGCCAAGTTCGTCCAGCACCGCGTAGCACTGCTCGCGCATCACCTTGGCGCGCGGATCGTAGTTCTTATAGACGCGATGGCCGAATCCCATCAGCCGGAACGAATCGTTCTTGTCCTTGGCGCGCTTCACGTATTCTGGCACGCGGTCGATCGTGCCGATGTCCTGAAGCATCTTCAGCGCCGCTTCGTTCGCGCCGCCATGTGCCGGTCCCCACAGACAAGCGATTCCCGCCGCAATGCAGGCGAACGGGTTGGCACCGGAAGAACCCGCGAGCCTCACCGTCGAGGTGGAAGCATTCTGCTCGTGATCGGCATGGAGGATGAAGATCGTATCCAGCGCTTTGGCCAAGACCGGATTTACTTTGTACTCTTCGCAAGGAACCGCGAAGCACATCCGCATGAAGTTTTCGGTGTAGCCCAAATGATTAAGCGGATACACGAAGGGCTGCCCGAGCGAATATTTGTAAGCCATCGCGGCGATGGTCGGCATCTTGGCGATCAGACGATGCATCGCGACTTCGCGCTGGTGCTTGTCCGTGATGTCGGTGGAGTCGTGATAGAAGGCGGACAGTGCGCCAACCACGCCAACCATCACCGCCATCGGATGCGCATCGCGCCTGAATCCGCGGAAGAACGAGATGATCTGCTCGTGCACCATCGTGTGGTAGGTGATGGTGTGGTCGAATTCCTTCATCTGCCGAGGGGTGGGGAGCTCACCGTAGACGAGCAGATAGCAGACCTCGAGGAAGGTCGAATGTTTGGCCAACTGGTCGATCGGGTAGCCGCGATAGAGAAGGATTCCCTTGTCGCCGTCGATGAAGGTGATGTCGCTTTCGCAGGATGCAGTCGACGTGAATCCGGGATCATAGGTGAACAGATCCGCCTCGCCGTAGAGCTTGCGGATGTCGACGACGTCGGGGCCTTCGGTCGCGCTGTAGACCGGGAGCTCAATCCGCTTGTTCTTGTAGGTGAGCGCGGCAGTGCCGTTTGGCTTGATCCCGCTCGTTTTCCTTTCCATGTCCACACTCCGTAACGGTTATGGGGCGGCCTCCCGGCAGTCTTATCTCTCTCAAAGACATAGCCTTAAACACGGCCCTTGGCGGGGCTTTCTCCCGCAGTCACAGCTTAATCGACATGGGCGCGAATGCGAGTCAATGCTTCTTCGCGACCAAGAACGGTCAAAACGTCGAACAGAGGCGGCGATGCGGCGGAGCCCGTGAGCACGACTCTTAAGGGCTGGGCGACGTCGCCGAGCTTCACACCCTCACGCTCGGCAAAGGCGCGTACGCTCTCCTCGAGCGAGGACGCATTCCAGGCGCTGTTGCTCAGATGCGCCGCGATCCGCCCCAGCCGGGATCGGGCTTCTGTCGTCAGGAGTGCCAGCCCGGCGGAATCCGGCGTCCGCGGTCCTTCGGAGAAGAGGAATTGCGCTTTCTCGGCTACCTCGATCAAGGTCTTCCCGCGGGATTTCAGCACCGGCATTGCGGTGCGGATCCGAAAACGGGCGGATTCGTTTAGCCGCTGCTCAGGATGCCGGCGATCGATGAAGGCCACGAGTTCGGCCGTGAGGGCCGCATCGTCCATTTCGCGGATGTAATTTCCATTCAAGCTATCCAGCTTTTTTGTATCGAAGCGTGCCGGCGAGCGGCCGATACCCTCGAGGTTGAACCACTGGATCGCCATGTTGGTCGGGATGATCTCGTCGTCGCCATGGCTCCAGCCTAGTCGCAACAGGTAGTTGCGCATGGCTTCGGGGAGGTAACCCATGTCGCGATAGGCTTCGACGGCGAGCGCGCCGTGCCGCTTGGAAAGCTTTGCGCCGTCGGCGCCGTGGATGAGCGGCACATGCCCATACACCGGCACCGGCCACCCCATGGCCTCGATGATCTGCATCTGGCGCGGTGTGTTGTTGAGATGATCGGCGCCGCGTACGACATGGGTAACGCCCATGTCGTGGTCATCGACAACGACGGCCAGCATGTAGGTCGGCGTGCCGTCGCTCCTTAAGAGCACCATGTCGTCAAGCTGCTCGTTCGACCATTTGACTGTACCCTGGACGACGTCGTGGACCATGGTTTCGCCCGTCTGCGGGGCTTTCAGTCTGACGACGGAGGGGTGCGCAGCTTCCGCAGGGGTAGGTTGCCGGTCGCGCCAGCGGCCGTCATACCGCACCGACAGGCCTTTGGCGCGCTGCTCCGCGCGCATCGCCTCGAGCTCTTCTGCCATGGCGTAGCAACGATAGGCGCGCCCTTGGGATAAGAGCTGTTCGGCGATCTCGCGGTGGCGGGCGGCACGCTGGAACTGGAAGACCGGTCCCCCATCCCAATCGAGGCCCATCCAAGTGAGCCCGTTGAAGATTGCGGCCACCGCTTCCGGCGTCGAGCGCTCGCGATCGGTGTCTTCGATACGAAGCCGGAAGACGCCCCCGGTATGGCGTGCATAGAGCCAATTAAACAGCGCGGTCCGGGCGCCGCCGATATGGAGATACCCCGTTGGCGAGGGCGCGAAACGCAATACCGGCCTGATGTCCTTGGTTGTGCCCAATTCCGTCATCGTAAGAACAAGTTCTTCCCGCATTGAGGTCTAGCAAAAGGGGAGACCGTGCGGATAGGGCTTCTATCGCGCCTCCGCGGCTTCGGCTTGAAGCTTGAGGCTGTGGCAGCGGGCGAGGCTCCACGTCCGGAGACGGGGGATCAGCCGCGCCTCTTTACGCCTGCCCGATCTTTCAGGCGGTACGTCGCGCATGAGCTCACAGCGGAGGAAGACCGCTGGTTTCCCTGGTGCGTCGTCGCCTTCGGCGCCGGCATCCTTCTCTACTTCGATATGGGATGGGAGCCCGCGCGCAGCTTAGCGCTTGCCGCGGTCGTGGTCGGGTTGATTTGCGGTTTCGGCGCGACGAGGAGTCCCGACACCGTGCTGCGTTTCGTCTGCGCCCTCATGGCGGCCGGAACGTTCGGATTTGCCGCAGCGAAATTGCGGACCGAACGGGTAGACGCGCCGGCGGTTACGAAGGATATCGGACCCATTTCGATCGCCGGGCGCGTCGAGGACGTGAGTATTCTTGCCCCAACCAAGGCGCGATTGGTGCTCAAGTTGACGCGTTTCGGGCGTGAGAGCGCGAACATCCCGGACCGCGTGCGGCTCACTTTGGTTGGGACCAAGTCCGTCGAAACAGCAGTACCTGGTGCTCTTGTCTCGGCATACGCCGTGATACGGCCGCCGCCGGAGCCAGCCTTGCCGCATGGGTATGATTTCGCGCGTTGGGCCTATTTCCAGGGTATCGGTGGCGTCGGATTTACGTACGGCGCCCCCAAGATCACGGAGCCGCCGAGTCCCCCCAGCTTGATCGACCGCTTCAACGCGAGCGTCGAGAAGCTGCGGCTATCCATGACGGCGCGCATCGAGCGCGCCATTCCAGGCCCGGACGGCGAGATCGCGGCAGCGCTGATCACGGGAGAACGGGGCGGAATCACCGAGAACGACAACAATGCTTATCGCGACTCAGGCCTTGCGCATGTGCTCTCCATCTCGGGCGTGCATTTGGCGCTTGCGGGCCTCGGGATCTTCTGGACGCTGCGCGCACTCCTTGCTCTCTGGCCGCGACTTGCCCTGACGCAACCAATCAAGAAATGGGCTGCGATCGCGGCTTTCTTGAGTTCGACATTCTATCTCGTCATCAGCGGAGGCGGCTCACCCGCGGTGCGCTCCTACATCATGCTGTCGGCCATGCTCTTGGGCGTGGTCGCGGACCGTCCGGCGCTCTCGATGCGCGCCGTCGCGATCGCGGCGCTTGCGATCCTCGCCTACGAGCCAGAGGATATCGTCAATCCGAGCTTTCAGATGTCGTTTGCGGCGGTCGTCGGGCTGATCGCCCTCGCCGAATGGATCTCGAGCCGCCGGCATAAGGACGCCGGTGCCTTCGGTCGCGGCTGGCGTCTCTTCCGCCACATCCGCCACTACATCCTGATGATGCTGGCGACCAGTATCGTTGCGACGCTCGCGACCGCACCATTCGCTATCTACCATTTCGACCGTGCCGCGCTCTATTCGCTGCTTGCCAATCTCTTGGCGGAGCCCGTGGTTGCCTTCGTGATCATGCCCGCCGCGGCAATTGCCGTCGTTGCCATGCCCCTCGGACTTGAGGCCGAGCCGCTCAAACTCATGGGATGGGGCGTGCATATGATGACGCGTATCGCCCATTGGGTCGCGTCTTTGCCGGGGGCGGCGGATTTCGCAAGGGCATGGCCTGCCTCGGCCCTTATCGTCATCGTTTTCGGAGCGCTGTGGATCGCGCTGTGGCGGCCAAGGTGGCGATGGCTAGGATTGATGCCGATCGCCAGCGGATTCGTCCTCATCCTGGCGAGCGTACCGGCCGACGTCTTCATCGAGAGAGACGCAAAGGCCATGGCCGTCAGAGGAGGGGACGGGAAGCTCCTGATCCTTGGTCCGCATCCCGACGAATACACGGCCTCGCAGTGGCTTCAGCGCGACGGAGATAAGCGCAAAGTCGCAGAAGCTCGTCTCGGCGCCCGCTGCGACGCAACGGGCTGCGTGGCCACCGCCAAGAACGGGCGAGTCGTGGCACTATCCTTGAAGCCGGAAGCGGTGATCGAGGATTGCGCGAAGGCCAACATTCTCGTCGCCGCTGTCGTGGTGCGTCGCTGTGACGGGCCAGGGCTCGTACTCAATCGCTTTGATATCTTGCGGATCGGCGCCACTGCACTGACCCTCGACAAGGACGAGATCAAAATTGAGACGGTGACCGCGGAACGCGGAGAGCGGCCATGGACGAAACACGGCAAAGACTACCGCACAGGTCGGGGAAGACGCCCTTGAATGTTCGCATGACGCCAGCAGGCGAGAAGCGCTCGGAGCAGCAATGCCAGAGTCCCGCCCGGCGTTTCAATAACGGCGGATGAGACCCACCAAGGTACCCTGGATACGCACGCGATCCGCGCCATAGAGTCGTGTCTCGTAAGCCGGATTGGCGGCCTCAAGCGCGATCGAGTCGCCTCGCCGGCGTAGGCGTTTCAATGTCGCCTCGTTCTCGTCCACCAATGCCACCACGATGTCGCCGGTGTTCGCGCTGTCCACCTTGCGGATGATGACGGTGTCGCCGTCGAGAATACCCGCGTTTATCATCGAATCGCCGGTGACCTCCAAAGCGAAATGTTCGCCACCGGAAAGGAGCGTTCCCGGAACGGGAATCTCGGCCGAGCGATTCTGCAAGGCCTCGATCGGGGTGCCCGCGGCAATGCGCCCTAGGATCGGCACGTTCATGACATTTTCGCTGTCATGCCCGCCGCGTCGGAGATAACCTGCGGCTTGGCGCGAGTCCGCGGGTATTCGTCCTTCCATGCGATGGTCCCGGTTTTCCCCCCGAGGACCTCGGGCGTTTGGCTCCAGCCTCGATAGGCGTTGCGCCTGCGTCCGCGTCGCTGCGGGACGTACGCCCTCCGCCGAGTTCTCGGGCAGCCGGATGATCTCGAGCGCGCGCGCCCGCTTCTCCAGACGACGGATGTAGCCGCGCTCCTCGAGCGCCGTGATGAGACGATGGATGCCCGATTTCGAGCGCAGGTCGAGCGCGTCCTTCATCTCGTCGAAGGAGGGCGGCACGCCGGTTTCGCGCACCCGCTGGTGAATGAACATCAGAAGCTCGTATTGCTTCTTGGTCAGCATGAGACCCCCTTGGAATTAAGCGAACAAATCCGAAACACGAATCGTTCTACTTTGGTTCTCTCCCCACGTCAACGGCTGCGCGCAAGCCGTGGGCGCGACAGTAAATCGATGGCTAGAGGGATATGGTCCGAACGCTCCGCTGAAAGGGGTATAATTCGAAATCCCCTGGAGGAGATGCAGGGATGCACGGTTGGCTCAAAGGCGCGATGTTCGTGGCTGCCGCGGCTGCCTTGATCGTTGCTTTCCTGCTGGGCTCGTTATCGAGCACAAGCCAGACCACAGCCTATCACGCGCCGCGTACGGCCGACGGCAAACCCGACCTGAACGGGATTTGGCAGGCGGTCAACACTGCCAACTGGGATATCCAGGATCATCCGGCGCGGATGGGACCGGTTGTCGAACTCGGTGCCGCGTTCAGCGTTCCCGCGGGGGAGGGTGTCGTCGTAGGGAACGAGATTCCCTATCTGCCGGAGGCCGCGGCGAAAAAGAAAGAGAACGCCGAGAAGTGGTTGAGTTCCGATCCGGAAGTCAAATGCTATCTGCCGGGCGTGCCGCGCGCCACGTACATGCCTTATCCGTTCCAGATTTTCCAAACGCGCGACACGATCCTCATCGCATACGAGTTCGCCGGCGCGACGCGGACCATCTACATGAACAGCGACAAGAAGAGCCCGAGCGATACCTGGATGGGATGGTCGGTTGGCCATTGGGATGGGGACACGCTCGTCGTCGATGTCACGAGCTTCAACGACCAGACCTGGTTCGATCGGGCCGGCAACTTCCACAGCGACTCGCTCCACGTCGTCGAGCGCTACACGCCCATCAGCCACGACGCGCTCGATTACGAAGTGACGATCGAGGATCCGAAAGTGTTTTCTCGCCCCTGGAAGATGCGGATGCCGCTTCATCGCCGGCTCGAAAAGAACGCCCAGGTTCTGGAATACCAGTGCGTCGAGTTCGTGGAGCCGCTTCTTTACGGCGATCTGCGCAAAAAACCGTAGAAACAGGAGGCCGACATGAGAGATGGGATCGTCGTTTCGGTGGCTGGCGCTGCCCTCGTGATCGCGGCAGTTTTCCTCATGCCGGTTGGCGCGGCGGAGCAAGCGCAGTCCAAAGCGAAACCAACGTCGGCTCCGGACAATTGGACTCTTCCGCGAACGGCGGATGGTCAACCCGACCTCCAGGGCGTGTGGGATTATCGCACGATCACGCCGCTGGAGCGGCCGGCGGAGCTCGGAACCAAGGAATTCTTCACTGCCGATGAAGCGAAAAAGTTCGAGAGCGATGAGAACCAGCGCCAAAATCGCGATCTGATCGACCCGGAGGTTGGTGGTTTGAACTATCCCCCGGGCGGCGTCATCCCATACAACGAATTCTGGTACGACCGAGGCGACAAGCTCGGGTCCCAGCGAACCTCATTGATCGTCGATCCTCCCGATGGGCGTCTACCGCCTTGGACACCCGAGGGGCAGAAATTCGCTGATCTCCGTGCGGTCTCCGCGAGAGATGACCAGCTTGGACACCCGCACGCCAATTCATGGGAGGATAGGCCGCTTCAGGAGCGCTGCCTTGTGGGCTTGAACGCCGGACCGCCCATGACGCCTGGCGCCTACAACAACAATTTCCAGCTGGTTCAGACGCCGGGATATGTCGTCATCTTGAACGAAATGGTTCACAGCGCGCGCATCGTTCCGATGGATGGGCGGCCGCATGGGAGCATTCGCCAGTGGAAGGGAGACTCCCGCGGGCATTGGGAGGGGAATACGCTTGTTGTCGACACGACGAACTTCAAGCGCGAGACCAATGTCGCGGGCACGAGCGCCAATACGCACCTCGTGGAACGTTTCACGCGTACCGGCCCCGACACGCTTCTTTACGAATTCACGGTCGACGATCCCGTGATGTGGACGAGACCCTGGAAGGCCGTGGTTCCCACGCTGAAAAGCGAGGAGCCTATCTACGAGTACGCCTGCCACGAGGGAAATTACGCGATGAGGAGCATTCTCGCGGGAGCGCGCGCCTCGGAGAAGGCGGAAGCCGGCAAGAAGGGATTGAAATAAGCGCTCGGCGCCTGCGAATTTCGCCTGTGGCGCGACTTGACTAGAAGCGTTCGAGCAGCAAGACGTCGACGACATCGCCGGCATTCGCCGCTGGCGCGTCGATGTGACGAATGATCAGCGCGTCCGCCGCGGCGAAGATTTTTTGCATCGAGGAATCCTGAAGCGCGAATGGTTCGGCGCTGAGCACGCCGTCGCGATTGGAAAGCTTCGCTCGGATGTAGTCCTGACGCTTTCCGTTCGCTTTCAACGGAGAGATGAGGCGGGCTTTCGCCAATGGCGCCCGATAGGGAGTGCCCTGCATCGCATTCAAGGCAGGCGCCAAGAACAGGATCGCGCAAACCATGGCCGAAACTGGATTGCCCGGAAGCCCGATGAGCGGGGTCTTGTGCAGGCGGCCGAAGATGAGCGGCTTGCCCGGGCGCATCGCGATCTTCCAGAAGTCGAGTACGAAGCCATGCGGGGCAAGCGCGCTCTGAACGAGATCGTGTTCGCCCACCGAAGCTCCACCTAATGTCACGATGAGGTCGGCACCCTCGGTCGCTTCGGGCAATCGCGCGAACGCTTCAGGCTTATCTGGAAGAATGCCGAGATCGAGCGCTTCGCCGCCCCAACTTCGAACAAGCGCCGCGAGGGCGTATATCGACGAAGCGACAATTCCGCCGGTCTTGCGTGCCGCGCCCGGGCGCGAGAGCTCATCGCCTGTCGCGATCAACGCAACCCGCGGTCTTCGGATAACCTCGACGTCAGCGAAATCCGTTGCCGCAAGGAGCGCCAGATCGCGGGCCGTCAGACGGCGTCCGCGCGGCAGGAGCTCCTCGCCAACGCGGAAGTCCAGGCCCTTTCGGCGCACGTTCTCACCGGCTCTCGGCGCTTCGCGGATGACTACTCCGCCCGCGACGACTTGCGTGTCCTCCTGAATGACCACCGCGTCGGCCCCGTCGGGCACCACACCTCCGGTGAAGATGCGCACCGCTTGGTCCTTTTCGACCTGACCCGCGAACGGCCGTCCTGCGGGGGCTTCGCCGATCACAGAAAGCGTCGCGCCCAAAACCGCGTCCCCCGCGCGGACTGCATATCCGTCCATCACCGACATCGGCGCAGGCGGATGATCAAGCCGGGCGGAGACGTTTGCCGCCAGCACGCGGCCGGCGGCGTGCTCGAGAGCAACGCGTTCGGATGGAAGAGGAACAAATGCTCGCGTGATCCGTTCGACGGCCTCCTCGACGGAGATCATCGTGAACCCTTGCGGCCAAACATGGTGTCGACGGAGACGCCTGCGGCTTCTGCTAGCCGCTCCGCGGTCGCGGGTGGAATGGCGCGTGCGCGGCCGGAGAGGAATCCATAAAGCTCGTTCAATGGCACGGAAGCGGACTTCGCCCATTCCGTCGCGCGCAGACGCCGTTCGGTCATGAAGGCCCGAAGCGCGGAGCGTTCTTCGGGCGCATTGCGGGCTCTAGGCGCGCTCGCTTCGTGCACAAGAACGCGGGGCGCTGCCTTCGGCCGCGGCAACACGGGCGCGGAGGCTTCGGGAGCCGGCGCGGACTTGGGCTCGGCTTCATAGGTTCCGCTCTTACCGCCGGATTTCGACAGCAGCCGGACTGATTCAATGACGGCGCTCCGGTCCACTGCCTTGACCATATCGTAGACGGTAAGCGCCGCGACGCTCGCAGCGGTCAGCGCCTCCATCTCGACGCCCGTAGGCCCGACCGTTTTGACTGACGCGACGATCTTGAGCGCACTGCGCTCATCATCCGGGGCGAATTCGATGCCCGCATGCGAGAGCGCAAGCGGATGGCACAACGGAATAAGCTCGGATGTTTTCTTCGCCGCCATGATCCCGGCGATCCGTGCCGTGGCAAGCACGTCACCTTTGGGGGCTTCGCCCGACAACGCGAGCTTGAAAGCCTCTTCGGAAAGAACGATCACGGCCTCGGCCGAAGCGACCCGTTCGGTCGGATCTTTCGGAGACACATCGACCATCGAAGCGCGGCCGTGCTCGTCCAGATGCGATAGCTTGCTCATAGGCGGACGCTCTTCAACAGCGCGCGAGTAGCGGCCTCGACATCGGCCGCGCGCATTAGGCTTTCTCCTATCAGGTAACTGGAAATTCCGGCCGCCGCCAGTCTCTCGAGATCCTCAGGTTTCGAAAGCCCGCTCTCCGCCACGACGTGGCAGCCCGAAGGCACGCGCGGTTTGAGCCTGATCGCGGTGCCGATATCGGTGATGAACGTCTTCAAATCGCGATTGTTGATCCCGATGAGCGTCGCATCCAGGCCCAATGCGCGCCTCACTTCCGTTTCGTCGTGGACTTCGACAAGGACGTCCATCTGCCATTCGCCGGCCGTTTCGACCAGCACGCCCGCGACCTCGTCGTCGACCATCGAAAGAATGATGAGGATGCAGTCCGCACCCAGCGCGCGGGCTTCGACGACCTGGTAAGGGTCGAGCATGAAATCCTTGCGCAGAACGGGAAGCCGTGTCGCCTGGCGTGCAAGCTTCAAGTGTTCGGGATCCCCCTGAAAGGAAGGTGCGTCGGTGAGGACCGAGAGACAGGTTGCGCCGCCTCTCTCGTATTCGCGCGCAAGTCTTTCCGGATCGAAGTCGGCGCGGATCAGCCCGGCGCTGGGGCTTGCCTTCTTGATCTCGGCAATGAGTCCGGGCTTCCCCTCCGTCTTCGCTTTCTCGAGCGCCGCGCGAAATCCGCGCGGGGCGGCCGCACTTCGTGCCGTTTCCATCAGTGCCCGCAACGGTCGCGCTCGCTTGGCCGTCGCGACTTCTTCTCGTTTATAGGCGGCGATCTTCTCGAGAACCGTCGTCATGCACGCGCACGTTCTTTGACCTGGGATTTTGCCAGCAGGCGCGCGGCCGTACCTTCGTCGAGCGCGGAAGCCGCAAGTCTCACGCCTTCCGCAAGCGATGCGGCCTTATCCGCCACGACAAGCGCCGCGCCCGCGTTCAACAGCACGATGTCACGGAACGGATTCTTCGCGCCTGTGAGGACTTCGCGGATGGCGCGAGCATTGTCTTCGGCACCACCACCTTTGAGCTTTGCAAGAGTGGATCGATTCAAGCCGGCGTCTTCCGGCGTCACGTCCTTCATCGTTACCTGGCCGCCTTCCAACATGGCCACGCGCGTGATCCCGGTCGTGGTAAGCTCGTCCAAGCCATCCGCGCCGTGCACGATCCAAGCTTTTTCGGTCCCCAGATCGGCAAGCACATGAGCGACGGGCTCGAGCCATTCTTCGGCAAAGATACCGATTAGTTGGCGCTTTACCTCGGCGGGATTGCAGATCGGCCCAAGCAGATTGAAGATCGTTCGAAAACCTAATTCCTTGCGCACCGGAGCGACATGCTTCATCGCCGGGTGATAGGCGGGAGCAAAGAGAAAGGTGAATCCCGGCGCGATGAGCGCCTTTCTCGCCGTCTCTGCGTCATTGTCGATCGGAACGCCGAGTACCTCGAGCACATCGGCGGCACCCGTCCGGGACGACATGGCGCGATTGCCGTGCTTCGCGACAGGAACTCCGCACGCGGCAACGACGAAGGCCGCGGCCGTGGAGACATTGAGAGTCCCTGCGCCGTCGCCGCCGGTGCCGCACACGTCGATTGCGCCAGGCGGCGCCGGGACTTTGGTCATGGCATCCCTCATCGCCCGAGCAGCCCCGGTGATTTCCGCGACGCTCGGGCCCCGAAGCGCAAGTACGCTCAAGAGCGCGGCCATGCGTATCTCGCTGACCTCTCCCGCCATCATGGCGCCGAACATGGCGGCGGATTCGCCCGCCGAAAGCTGCTTGCCTTCTGCCACTCGCTTCAACAGCATCGCGAAATCTGGTTCCCGTTTGCTCATGCCAGAGCGGGTTGGGCCGCCTTGCGCGCCAATTTGAGGAAATTCTCAAGGAGCGCATGACCGTGCTGCGAGGCAATGCTCTCCGGATGGAATTGCACGCCGTGTACGGGACGACCCTTATGGGCCACGCCCATGATCACGCCGTCATCGGTTTCGGCCGTGATCTCGAGACAATCCGGCAAGCTGGGCCGATCGATTACAAGAGAGTGGTAGCGCGTCGCCGAAAATCCGTCTTCGAGGCCACGGAAGACGGATTTGCCGGTGTGATGAATGCGCGAGAGCTTGCCGTGCATCGGGACTGGCGCCCGCACGATCCTGCCGCCATAGGCTTGACCGATAGCCTGATGGCCGAGGCAGACTCCCAAGATCGGTACATCGCCGCCAGCGGATCTGATCAGATCGAGGCAGATACCTGCCTTGTCGGGATCGCAGGGACCGGGCGAGAGCACGATCGACTCCGGCTTCAGGCGCAAGGCTTCCGCGACCGAAATCTTGTCATTCCGTTTGACGACGACCTCCTGACCAAGCTCGCCCAAGAAGTGGAACAGGTTGTAGGTGAAGCTGTCGTAATTATCGATCAGGAGCAGCATTGCCTTGTAACCAGCTGATTTCGTTATGAGTTTTCGCTCAAGCCGCTCATGATAGGGGACCGGCCCGGAAACCGAGGGTCTTTTACCCCAGATGGCGGGCGCACGCGAGAATGCGGTGGGCAATCGCCGGTGGGCCGCCGGGGTTTGCAACCATAAGAAGCTGAGGGCGAATCCTCAGTAAAAACGCGGGATAGGCCCGTTATGCGGGGTCATGCGGTCCGAAAGGTCCAGGACCATCTCATCCACATAGCACCACCCCCAGCCTTCGGGCGGGTCGTAGCCCTCGATGACCGGATGGCCTGTCTTGTGGAAGTGCTTGGTCGCGTGCCGATGCGGTGAGCTATCGCAGCAGCCCACATGACCGCAGGTCCGGCAAAGCCTCAAGTGGACCCATTCCGAACCAATCTTTAGGCACTCCTCGCATCCCAAGGCACTGGGCGTGACCTTTCGGATCGTTCCGGTATGGGAGCATTCGTCAGCCATGCGAATTGCCTCAAGGATGCTTCGCTATCGCGTTCGATCCTATAGCTCGAAGCTCTGGTGCAGAGCGGGAATCGTCACCGGCTGATCGAGATGAGGCGCAAGCTCTGTCATGATCTTCGGCTCTCCATGCACGACGAATGTCCGTTCTTTCGTCCCGATGCCGTGCTGCCAATCGACCAGCTCTTTTTGGTCGGCGTGCGCGGAAAATCCGTTAATGGTGTGGATGCGGGCGCGAACCTTAATATCGTCTCCCAGGACATTCACGTGGCGAGCGCCGTCGATGATGCGGCGCGCCAGCGTGCCGGCGGCAGCATAGCCGACGAAGATGACGCTGGTGTTGTCTTTGCCGAGATGGTGCCGCAGATGATGGAGGATGCGTCCGCCCGTGCACATGCCCGAACCCGCCATGATCACGGCGCCGCCCTTGAAGTCGTTGAGCTTGATCGAGTCGATCCGATCCCGCACGAGCTTTAACCCGGGAGACTGGAACGGGTCCTTGCCCTTTGTCATCAGACTGGCGCAGTTGGCGTTGTAGGCTTCGGGATGATGGCGGTAGATCTCGGTAGCCGAGACTGCCATCGGGGAGTCGACAAAGATCGGAAGCTCCGGCGGCAGCTTGTTGTCCTCTATTCCCTGGCGCAGGAAGTAGAGAATTTCCTGCGCGCGATCGAGCGCAAAGGTGGGGATCAGGACTTTGCCTCCGCTCGCGACCGTCGTCGCGACGGCGTCATTGAATTCGACGAGCGATTGATCGAGCGGCTTATGGAGCCGATCTCCGTAGGTTGATTCCATAATCACGAACTCCGCTTTCTCCGGAGTCTCGGGAGGCGGCAAGAGCGGACGGTCGGCATTGCCGATATCGCCGGAAAACAGCAGTGTCCTCCTGCGGCCGGACTCGTTCATCTCGAGCAGGATGCTGGCGGAGCCGAGTATATGTCCTGCGTCGTAAAAGGTTGCGCGAATCCCCGGCGCGACATCGATGGGTTGCCGGTATGTAGCCGCGCGTCCGAAGAGGCCGAGGCTGTTTGTTGCATCGACCAAGGTGAACAAGGGCGGTTGCGCCGGATTCGCGTTTGCCTTCGCGCCGATCGGCCCATTCCCGGCCGCCGACTCTTCGTGAAGATGGGCAACGTCCAGAATCACCAAGCGGGCAAGATCGAACGTCGCGCCGGTGGAAATGATCTCGCCGCGAAAGCCCCGCTTGTAGAGCAGGGGAACGCGTCCGGTGTGATCCAGGTGCGCGTGCGTGAGGAGAAGAAAGTCGATCTCGGTGGCGTCGAATCCGAACGGCGCGATGTTTTCCTCATGAAGCTCGCGGCTTCCCTGGTGCATGCCGCAGTCGATCAGAATCCGCTTGCCGGCACATTCGACCAAATGGCAGGAGCCCGTAACGTCGCTGGCCGCGCCGTGAAAGCTCAGTTTCATGTCGTTTCACGCTTCAAGAGAGGTTCGCCTTTCATATCGTACCAACGCAGGATGCTTTCCCAGGTCTCCTCCGCGGAATTGGTGTACCAGAGCAATTCCTTGTCCTCCGCGTCTATCACGCCTTCGTCGACAAGGAAGTCGACGTCGAACACTTTCCGCCAGTAATCCTCTCCCACAAGAACAATCGGAACGGGCTCCGCCTTGCGCGTCTGCGAGAGAGCAAGGATTTCGAACAGCTCGTCCAGCGTGCCGTAGCCGCCCGGAAAGGCCACCAGGGCTCTCGCGCGCAGCAAGAAGTGGAGTTTCCGGATCGCGAAGTAGTGGAAGCGCAGACACAGCTCCGGCGTGACGTAGGGATTGGGAAATTGTTCGTGGGGCAGGGTGATGTTCAGCCCCACGGAGCGAGCTCCCACATCCGACGCGCCACGATTGGCCGCTTCCATGATCCCCGGCCCCCCGCCCGTCATCACGACAATGCGGTCACCGCGCCCAAGATGCTCGGCACGGCCCACGATGCGCCCGAATTCGCGCGCCATGTCGTAGTATTTGCTCTTTTGGAGCACACGGTCGGCGATCGAACGTTTGCGGCGCAGCTCTTCGTTCTCAGGATCCCGCGCAATCGCTTGGTCGATCTCCTTGAGCGTGCGAATCGCCGCATTGCTTTCGACGATCCGCGTGCCGCCGAAGACGACAATCGTGTGCGCAACCCGATGTTTCGCGAGTAGGCCCTCCGCCTTGGAATAGTCGAGCTGAAGACGAACGCCACGGGTCTGGGGCTCTTTTAAGAAATCGAGATCCTTATCGGCCTCGCGATAACTCCAGCAGGCGAGGATTTTTCTAACCGCTTCGGGAGCGGCTGCGTCGTCTTGCGGCGACTTCGGATGATGCTCGGGCAGGGGTTGCCGCCGATGCAACGCGTGCGGCGGTGGATAGGGAGGACACTTTGGTTCGCGAACGGGATCAGGCACGGATGGCTCCGCATCGGGATTTGAGACGACAGTTCTGCGCGATAGGACGCTCTTGAGGCAATGCCTCATTTCCGCCCGAGCGCGCTTCCCGAGCCATAGCTCGGGACGCAGCACTCGGTTACGGTTGCTTGAAACCAAGCGCGTGGCAAAGCTCGCTATCGCGAGCAGAGCTGGTGACAAATGCGTGCGCTGGTTAGCGCGGGCCGTACGTCTTAATCCCCGCTTAAGAGATGCTCGCCGTCCGCGGCGAGATGGCCGGGAAAAATGTGTGACAATGGTGCGCTTAAGCCGAAATTAGCGAAGTTGAGTAGAATCTCGATTTGTCGAGGGGGATTTCCAACAAATTGAAAAAATTGACAGAAACAGGTTCGCACGGGCACATAGACGCATGACGAAGCTGCACCACATCAAAGGTGTCGAGGAGGAAGGGCAAAGCGGCAAACGCCGCGGCCCTGGGACTCTTGTTGTCGTCGTTTGTGCGCTCGTTTCCGGTATCGGTCTCGCCATCGGCTTCGGCGTCGGCGGCGAAGGCTCCGCGCCTCCGCCCTTTGCGCAGATCGCGCTGAAAGTCTCCACGCGGCTCGCTAACGTCGATCTCAAGGCACCGCCGGAAGTGCTTCAGCCCATGAAGGACATGCTTGGTCCCGTGCAGCACGCGATGGAACCCGTGCAGCACGCGCTCCAGCCGGTGAGGAACATCTTGGGCCCGGTACAGCTTAGTCTCTGGCCCGATTGGTTCCCGAGCCTCAATCAGGGAACAAGATACAAGGCGGCTGGCACCTTCGTATCGGGAAAGCCAACGATTGCCCTCGTGATCGACGATTTGGGCGCGGATGAGGCCCACACCAAGGAAGCGATCGCGCTTCCTTCGGCGGTGACGCTCTCGTTTCTTCCCTATCCCAAGAAGTCCTTTGTGCTGTCGCACGAGGCAAAAGAGGCCCGCCACGAGGTGATTGTTCACCTCCCGATGCAGCCGGTGGGTACCGAGAATCCCGGACCGAACGCGCTCATGACCAATCTCTCGGCTGCGGAAACCGAACGGCGCCTCGATTGGGCGCTGGCGCACGTCTCCGACTATGACGGCGCGAACAATCACATGGGGAGCCGCTTCACCGCGTCGCGCGCCGCGCTGATCCCGGTAATGCAGCAGCTTTCCGTTCGCGGGCTGCTCTTTCTCGACTCGCGCACGACGCCGGACACGCAAGCCGAGAAAGTTGCTCATGAGGCCGGCATGCTCACCGGCTCGCGCGACATCTTCCTCGACGACGAGCAGACGGCATCGGGTGTCGAGCATCAGCTCGCGGTCGCCGAGGACTTCGCGCGCACGCATGGGACGGCGATCGTGATCGGCCATCCGCATCCCGAGACGCTCGCCGCCCTGAAAAACTGGGTGTTCAACGTTCAGGCGCGCGGCTTCGAGCTTCAGTCCTTGAAGACCGTGCTCGAGATGCGCGCGTCCGAGCGCACGACCCAGACCGCATCGGCGACGTCCGGCACCAAGGCTCAGCGTTAGTCGATCAATCCAAGCCGCCGGAATTTCTCCGCGAGCATCGGTAAATCCTTTAGCGCGTTCTCTTTGATGCTTTTGGCGCGGCGAATGTCGCTTTGAGCTTCGTTCAGCCTATTCTGATCGACATAGGCACTGGCGCGAAAAAGATACCCGCGCGCAAGCTGCGGATCGTAGAACACGGCCTTGGTGAAGTCGGCGATCGCTTCGTCGTGCCGGCCGAGAGCTTCATAAGCGAGCCCGCGGTTCACGTACCAATCGTGCCAGTTCGGCCACAATCGGATCGCTTCGGTGTAATCGGCGATGGCGAGTTCGAACCGCCCGAGCCGGCGATAGGCGACCCCGCGGTCGCTATAGGCGGTGGCAAGCTTCGGATCGAGCCCGAGCGCGCGATCGAGGTCGGCAAGCGCGAGCCCGTCTTCGTTCTTCTTCAGATGCTCCGCGCCTCGCCAATGATAGGCGAGCGCAAGGTCGCGCTGATTGAGATCGCCCGAATCGATCGCATCGGTGAGGAGCGCGATCGCTTTGTCGTATTCGCGGTGAAGGACGGACGCGTATCCCGCGGCAAGATCGCTCCGGCTCGAAGCCGACACGGGGGATGCGAGAAGGAATGTGAAGACAGCGATCGCAGCAGATCGAGACATGTCAGCAGGCAGCGTAGCCGCGGACCGATTTTATCATCGTCCGCGTTTGCCCGTCGACGCATAGCGAACCGCTTCGTCTGCTGCCGCCATCAGGGCTTTGGCCTTGTTCACCGTTTCCTGGAACTCGGCCTCAGGGTTCGAGTCCGCGACGACGCCGCCGCCCGCCTGGACATACATCGTGCCGTCTTTCACCACCGCCGTGCGCAGCACGATGCAGGTGTCCATCGAGCCGTTGGCTGCGAAGTACCCGACGGCGCCGGCGTAAACACCGCGCTTCTCCTTCTCGAATTCGTCAATGATCTCCATCGCGCGCACCTTGGGCGCGCCCGACAAAGTCCCGGCCGGAAAGCCCGCGATCAGCGCATCCACCGCGTCGAATCCGGGACGGATTTTCCCCTCCACATTCGAGACGAGATGCATCACGTGGCTGTAGCGCTCGATGAAGAACTGATCGGTAACGGTCACGCTGCCGATCTCGGCCACGCGTCCGACATCGTTGCGGCCCAAGTCCAAGAGCATAAGATGCTCGGCGCGCTCCTTCTCGTCCGCGGCGAGTTCTTCGGCAAGTTTCTGATCTTCTTCCGCTGTCTTGCCCCTTGGGCGCGTGCCAGCGATCGGACGAATCGTCACTTTGTCTTCGCGCAAGCGCACGAGGATCTCAGGACTTGATCCGACGATCGCGAAGTCGGGGAAATTCAGGAAGTAGAGGAAGGGCGAGGGATTGAGCCGGCGCAGCGCGCGGTAGAGCGAGAAGGGGGGAAGCGTAAAGGTGCGCCGAAACCGCTGACTGGGAACCACTTGGAAGATGTCGCCGGCGCGGATGTATTCCTTCGCCCGCTCGACGATCGAGAGATATTCCGCGTGAGTGGTGTTCGATTCCGGAGCCCCCGCGATGCCGGGCTCGTTCTCGCCAGACGGCGGGAGGCGCAATTCTTCGAGATCGGCGACGGTTTCCTTCAACCTCTTCTCAGCAAGACGATAGGCCGCTTCGGCATCGAGCTTTGCATCGGGCCAGACCGACGTCACAATCGTGATCTCGTCCTTCACATTGTCGAAGATGGCGGTCACCGTCGGACGGAGCATGATCGCGTCGGGAAGCTTCAACACATCCTCAGGCGGTGAGGGGAGCTTCTCCATATGCCGCACGAGGTCGTAGCCGAGATAGCCGAAAAGCCCGACCGCCATCGGCGGGAGCTCGCGCGGTAACTTCATCTGCACGCTTGCGACCAGGCGCTTGAGCGCTTGAAGCGGCGCATTCGCGTCATCGTCCGGTGCAAAGCGGTCAGGATCGCGGGCTGCGTCGCGATTGATCTCCGCCTTGCCGTTGCGGCAACGCCAAATGAGATCGGGTTTCAAGCCGATCACGGAATACCGTCCGCGCGCTTCTCCGCCCTGCACCGATTCAAGCAAGAACGAATTCGCACGCCGGTCAGCCAACTTCAGGAACGCGGAGACGGGTGTTTCGAGATCGGCGATGAGGCGCACGTAGATCGCCTGCGGCTCCCCTCTATCGTAAGCGGCCGCGAAAGCGGAAAAGTCGGGCGCGATATCCATCTTGCCCGCTCGTCTACTCTATTGCTGGGTCCCGCCGAGCACCTGCTGCACGGTCGCTTGGTGGATGTTCACGCCGACTTGCTTGCGTGTTGCCGCGGCCAGAGTATCGAGCGCGCTTTCGCCGAGCTGCTGTCCCACGACTTGGCGGAAATTCGCGTATTCCGCGCTGCTGACGTCCGGCTCGGGGTGATTGACGGCGGTGACCCGCGCGATCACGACGCCGTCTCCTTTGCCGGCCGCCCCCGTCACGATGCCGCCTTGCTGGGCCGCGAACAATTGCGCCATTAAAGTATTCGAGAACACGTCGTCCGTCTCGTTCCGGCGCATCGGTTTCGAGGTGACGGGCGCGTGCCCCAGCGATTTTCCGACGCCGGCAAGATTCATGTCCTTCATCGCCTGATCGGCGAGCATCTTGACCTTTTCCTGCAGCTGCTTAGCGCGCGCATCTTTCAAATATCCCTCGCGCACCTGTTCGCGCACGGAGTCAAGCGGCTTCAAGGCCGGCGGCGTGATCGCCGTCACCTTGATCGCGAAATACTGGCCATCCATTGTCTGGAAGGTGTCGCTCTCCTCGCCCGACTCGGTCATGAAAACCGTATCGAGCACCTGTGCCTGGGGCGGAATGTCGGCCTTGGTGTCCTCCGGCGTCATGCCCTTGCGGTCGGCGGCAGCGATGTGGTGGACAGTCAATCCAAGCTTCATCGCGGCATCGGTGAGGCCCGCGCCGCCGCCCCGCGCGTCCTCGAGCTTGTCCGACAGCTCCTTGAGCTTGTCGATCGAGCGGATTTTTACGAGGTCCGCTTTGATCTGGCCCTTTACGTCGTCCAAGGTCTTGTTTTCCGCCGGCGTGACTTTCGCGGCGCGCAAAATCACCCAGCCGAACGGTCCCTGCACCGGCGCGGTTGCGCCACCCTGCGGCACGGCAAACACCGCTTCCGCGAGCTTGGGATCAAGCTGTGCTTCTGTTTTGGTACCGAGATTGATGTCTTCATCCTTCAGGTTCTTTTCGCGTGCGACGGCGAGAAAATCGGCGCCGGTCTTGATCCGCGCGGCGGCAGCGTCGGCCGCTGCCTTGTCCGGAAATGCGATCTGCTGCACGTCGCGTTCCTCGGGCTTCACATAGGTCGCTTTCGCCTTGTCGTATTGCGTCTTGATCTCGTCTTCCGAGATTTGGATATCGCTTGCAACTTGGTCGGGGCCGATCTGCACATAATCGAAGCTGCGGTATTCGGGCGCGCTGAACTCGGCGGCATGAGCCTTATGGTAGGCCTCGAGATCGGCCATCGAAGGCTCGGGAACCTTGCCGGCCTCCTCGGGCGTGATCACGATGTACTCCATCGTGCGCTGCTCGCTGGTGTAGTCGAAAAGCAGCCGGACGAGTCCGGGTGGCGCTGCGACGCCATCGACCGTCGCCCCGATCAATTGCCCACGGGTGATGTTCTCCGCCGTGATGTCCATGAAACCTTGCGGGGAGAATCCGTTGTCCTGGAGCGCGCGCAGGAACACGTTCTGATCGAAAGCTCCCCCTGCGCCGACGAAATTCTTGTCGCTGGTGATCTGGTTATTCACGGTGTTCTGCGAGGCCGTGAGCCCGAGCGAGCGCCCTTCCTCGTCCAGCGCCTTCTGGCTGATCGCCGTATCGAGCACATTCCTGTCGAGCCCGATCGCCTTGGCCTGATCCATGGTGATCTCGGTCTGAGTCTGGGCCGAGAAGGCGCGGATCTGGTTCTTCATCGCTCGGTCGTAGTCGGACGAGGAGATCTGCCCTTTCCCGACGTCGGCGACCACCGTGTCCGCGCTGCCGCGGAAAACGTCCTGGACGCCCCACAAGGCGAAGGCCAAAACGAGAACTCCGGCAAGCACGGATGCGACCCAGGATTTCGTTGCTTTGCGGAGTGACTGCAGCATTTTTCGAC
>DASQHF010000226.1:0-5270 GCA_035632215.1 Micropepsaceae bacterium
GTCCTATTGGTGGAATCCGGAACGGTTCTTGGGCCCTGCCGCGCTTCTGCAAGCCTATCGCTGGCTTGCGGATTCGCGCGATGAGGCCAAGGGCGATCGCCTCGATCACCTCGAGGATCCGTTCCGTCTTTACCGCTGCCACACCATCATGAACTGCGCGACTGTCTGCCCGAAGGGCTTGAACCCCTCGCAGGCCATCGCCGAGATCAAGCAGATGATGGTGAAACGGACGCTTTAGGCGGTTGATTTCCTAAGCGCCACCGCGAACCCCGCCACGCCTTCGCGCGATTCGTTGCGCAGCGTGCATTCCTTGAGCTCGACGAATTCGAAACCCGCTTTCTCTGCGGCTTGACGCAAATAGGATTCGCTATGGCGGAAACGGTTAGCCGGCGTCTGCTCCCAGCGCTCGCCATTCTTCTTTTCGACGGTGAAGAGGAGATGGCCGCCGGGTCTCAACTCGCTGGCCGCGCGGGAAAGCCCCCAATGCAGATCGCCCGAATAGATCAGCGAATCGGCCGCGATCACGAGATCGTAGGAATTGGGAACCGCAGGAGCGGATTCAAAATCGCCGACAACGAGATCGGAGTAAATCCCTCGCGCTCGCGCCTTCTCGATCATCGGCTCGGAGAGATCGATGCCGTCGAGCGCCCCGCCTTCCGCCCAATCCTTGAACGCTTCGCCCCCTAGTCCGGTCCCGCAGCCGAGGTCGAGAATGCGCAAGCCGGAATGCGGCTCAGGGATAACGCTCTCGGCCAGCGCCCTCAAATGCGCCGGCGCCTGGTAGCTAAGCGAGCCCAACATCGCCGTGTCGTAATAGGACGCATAGTCGTCGAACAGCGTGCGCACGGCGACCGCCGGAATCCGGCTCACCTTGCGAAGTTCGAGGAGCGCCAGCATGCGGTTGTTCTGCGCAATCGCGAGATCGGGCTGGAACTCGAGCGCTTTGTCGAAGCTCGCGACTGCATCCTCGAGCCGCCGCATGGCGACGAAGGTATTCGCCCGGTTGTTCCAGCTAATCGCATGATCGGGCTTGAGCGCGAGCACTTTGTCGAAGCCCGCCAGCGCCTCATCCAGGCGGTTCATCTCGAGGAGCGCGGTCGCGCGGCTTGACAGTGCCTCGACGAAATTCGGGCGAAGGGCAAGTGCTTGATCGAAGCAAGCGAGCGCTTCCTCGCGCCGCCGCAGCTGGAGAAGCGCAAGGCCGCGCGTAAACCAAGGCTCGGGCATCCTAGGGATCAGCTTCGCGGCGTTCCCCAGCGTCGCTTGCGCCTCATCGAGGGCTCCTGATTGAAGCTGTGTCATGCCGAGCGAATAAAGCGCCTCGAAGTGGCGGGGATTTCCCCGCAGCACCTGAAGGTAAATGTCCGCGGCTTCGTGAATGCGCCCCGCCTGGTGCAGGTTCGCCGCCTGCCTCATCAGCGCCTCGTTCATGTGGGCTCTTTGCGCAGGGCCACGGCAAATCCGTTCACCGGCACACCCGCCTCGGTGCGAAGGTCGCAGTTGCAGATCTCGACAAAGGCGAGCCCCGCGTGCGCTGCCTCGCTGCGCAAATAGGCTTCGCTATGGCGGAAGCGATTCATCGGCGTCTGCTCCCAGCCCTCGCCGTCCTTCGCTTCGACGGCAAAGAGATAGAAGCCGCCTGGGTTCAGCCGGCCGGCGACGCCGTGGAATGCGGTTCCAAGATCGCCGAGATAAATCATCGTGTCGGCGGCAAGCACGAGGTCGTAAAGGATGCCCGGCTGCGCGAGCATCGTCTCGAGATCGCCGAGAGTAAGATTGTCGTAGATGCCTCTGGAGCGCGCGACCGCGATCATCTTCGGGCTGATGTCGATCGCATCGAGACGGCCGCCGGCGCTCAATTCCTTGAATGCGGCTCCGACCAGTCCCGTGCCGCTGCCGAGATCGAGGATCTTCAACGCCTTTGCGTCGCCCGGGAGAACGCGGTTAGCAAGCTCCCGCAGATGCAGATGAGCGCGATATTCGAGCTTCTCGAGCATCGTCTCGTCGTAATGCGACGAGAATTCGTCGAACAGACCGCGCATATAGGCAGGCGGGCAGCGGGTGCCGCGCTTGAGCTCGAACAGCGCGTTCATCCTGTTGTCCGCCGCCTCGCGCGAGTCCGGCGCGAGCGCGAGCGCCTTGTCGTAATGCTCCAGCGCTTCGTCCAACCGCTTCAGCGAAGCCAGCGCATTGCCGCGATTGTTCCAGCTGATCGCATGGTTGGGATCGATCGAGAGGGCGACATCGAAAGAGGCAAGCGCTTCTTCCGCGCGCCCCATGCTTGCAAGCGCCGCCCCGCGATTGCTGTACGCCTCTACGGAATCGGGCTGCACGCTCAAGGCCTCGTCGAAACAGGCGAGCGCTTCCGAGTAGCGCTTGCCTTGGAGATAGGCGACACCCCGCGCGCACAGGTTGCGTGCGACGCCCGCACCCTTGTTCTGCCGCGCCGCCTCGCTCATCGCCTTGCGCCGGTTGTCGCGCGCTTCGAAGAAACCGGGATTGAGCGCGAGCGCGCGGTCGTAGTTCTCGATTGCCTCGTCGAAGCGGTCTGTGACCAAAAAGACGTTGCCGCGATTGTTCCAGCCGACAACGTCATTCGGGTTCAGCGCGAGCGCCGCGTCGAAACCCGCAAGCGCATCGTCGAAGCGGCGCAGTTCCATCATCGCGGTCGCGCGGTTGATGATCGCTTCGGGAAAATCCGGCCTGATCGAGAGCGCGCGGTCGAACGCCGCAATCGCGTCCTTTAGCCTGCTCATCCGGATAAGCGCGATCCCGCGCAGGCAGAGTCCCTCGACATGGAGCGGATCGAGCTTGAGCGCTTCGCCCAGGAGATACTGGGCCTGCTCGAACTGCCCGTTGTGGAAATAAATCGTGCCGAGCGCGTTCAGCGCCTCGAAATGGCGCGGATCGGTCTTCAGGACCTGATGATAGAGCCCGGCCGCTTCCGGCACACGGCCGGCCTGCATCAGGTCCTGGGCTTGTTGCAGCAACTCCTCCGACATGGAGGCAATTTGACCGAGAATCCGTGCCTATTCCAGTCAAACAGGAGGTGATTTCACGCGGCTTTAGCGCGTTCGTCCTGGGCCCGGCCGCGGTAGCTCATGACCTTCCACAACGCGGCGCTCGCGAGCTGCGTTACCCTCCCGGCCGGATTGAGGCCCGCGGGCTTGACCACCATCTTCACCAGCTTCTCGATGTGATGCCGCTGATAGAGCGTCATCGCGGCCCGGGTATAGGCCAAGGCGTAGACTTTCCGTTCGTAAGGCGTGGTGTCGGCGAGATTGGCCGGGACATTCGCGCAGTAATAGGCGCAAGCGAGCTCGTCGTCTTCGGACTCGCCCAACCGCGTTGCGGCGACCCAGAGCTTGCGCCAGATGGGCAGGTCGGGCTCGCTCTCCTTGACGAGGATCTCGTAGAACAGCCGGTAATGGCGGAATTCATCCGCGGCAATCCTGCCCGCGACCTCTTTCAACACGGGCTCCGCCGTCGAGTCCCGCATGGCGCTGTAGTAGGACGAGGTACCGGACTCCACCACGCACCGGGCGATCATCTCGCCGCGCTTCGAGCCGCGGATCGACTTGTCGCCGCTCTCGAAATGGGCCGGCCGATACAGCGCCTTGAAGCGGGCGAAGGCGCCTTCGAAATCGAAGCTTGGGTCGGCGAGATTGGCCCAGCGTGCCAGTGCGAGACCGTGCTGAATCTCCTCCATGCCCCAGTGCTCGATCGTTTCAATCGTCGCTTCGGGCGCGCCGCGGAAAACGCGCTTCAAGTAATCGACGTAATCGGGTGCGTTGTATTCGACGAGGGAGGCGGCTTTCACCGCGGCCAGAAGCCCGCGGTCGACCTTGTCAGGCTCGAAGCCAGACCAGTCGATGTCGTCGAGCGTCCACCCCGCGCTGTAGACGGTCCCATCGGTCATCCCACACCCCGTATCGGCCGATGCTTTACGAGCATGGGCAAGCCTAGCCCAAAGGCTGCGGTCTCGCCAACTCAAGAAGCAGGAGCTTATCGGGTCAAAGAACCGTGGCTAAAACACAGCCCGCAATTGTTTTAAATCGTCCAGGGCTTCGGAGACCCGGGCGCGCTCGGCATCGGTCTTAGCCGCGACCAGGTCTTCCTCCGCGTCCTTGATGCGCTGATCCAGGGCCGCGACATCGAAATCCGCCATCGGGATCGCCTCCTCGGCGAGCACGATGACCTTCTGGGATTCCACTTCGGCAAAGCCGCCGCGGATGAAGAGGCGGCGGTCTGGCGTCTCGCCGCCCTTCACTTCGATGACGCCAGGGCGGAGCGCCGAGAGCACGGGCGCGTGGCCCGCGAGCACGCCGAAATAGCCTTCGGCCCCCGGAAGCGTGACCATGTCCACGTCTTCGGACAGAAGCAGCCGTTCCGGAGAGACGAGATCGAAGTGTATCTTGTCGGTCATCAGGCGGCTTCCGCGGCCATCTTTTGCGCCTTCTTCACCGCGTCCTCGATCGTGCCGACCATGTAGAACGACGATTCGGGCAGATGGTCGTAGTCGCCTTTTACCACTGCGGCGAAGCCTTTCACGGTGTCGGCCAAGTCGACGAAGAGGCCCGGGAAACCGGTGAACACTTCCGCGACGTGGAAAGGCTGAGACAAGAAACGCTGGATCTTGCGCGCGCGCGCCACGATCAGTTTGTCTTCTTCCGAGAGCTCGTCCATGCCCAGAATTGCGATGATGTCCTGGAGCGACTTGTAGCGCTGCAGGATCGCCTGAACCTCGCGCGCGACGCGGTAATGCTCTTCGCCGACGACGCGCGGATCCAGGATGCGCGAGGTCGAGTCGAGCGGATCGACGGCCGGGTAAATCCCCAGTTCGGCGATCTGGCGCGACAGCACGGTCGTCGCGTCCAGATGTGCGAACGAGGTCGCGGGTGCGGGGTCGGTCAGGTCGTCGGCAGGCACGTAGATCGCCTGGACGCTCGTGATCGAGCCCTTGTTGGTCGAGGTGATGCGTTCCTGGAGCGCACCCATGTCGGTGGCCAAGGTCGGCTGATAGCCCACCGCCGAAGGAATGCGTCCCAAGAGCGCCGATACTTCCGATCCCGCCTGCGTGAAGCGGAAGATGTTGTCCACGAAAAAGAGCACGTCCTGGCCCTGGTCGCGGAAATATTCGGCGACGGTCAAGCCCGACAAGCCGACGCGCGCGCGGGCGCCCGGCGGCTCATTCATCTGGCCATAAACGAGGGCGCATTTCGAACCCTCGGTATTCCCGCTGTTCTTCTTCGGATCCTTGTTGACGCCCG
>DASQHF010000227.1:0-16759 GCA_035632215.1 Micropepsaceae bacterium
GCCGAAGCCTTCCGCAAGCAGATCATCGGCTTTCGCAACGGCGCGCCGGTGACTTTTGCGGACGTGGGCAACGTCATCGATTCGGTGGAAAGCATCCGCTCGATCGATCTCTTGAATCACGATCGCGCGGTGACGGTGACCGTGCAGCGTCAGCCGGGATCGAACACGATCGCGGTTGTCGACGAGATCAAGCGCATCTTGCCGCAGTTCCAGGCCCAGCTTCCCGCCGCGATCCAGATGGAGGTCTTCTACGACCGCAGCCAGTCCATCCGCGCGGCGGTCAACGACGTGCAGCGGACCCTTCTCATCGCCGGCGCGCTCGTGGTGATGGTGATCTTCGTCTTCCTGCGCCGCGTCTCGGCGACCTTCATCCCGTCCGTCGCGCTTCCCATCGCTGTCATCGGCACTTTTGCCGGCATGTCGCTTTTGGGTTTCAATCTCGACAATCTTTCGCTGATGGCGCTGACCCTTTCGGTCGGCTTCGTGGTCGACGATGCCATCGTCATGCTCGAGAACATCGTCCGCCATGTGGAGGCGGGCGAAGACGCTTACGACGCGGCGCTCACAGCTTCCGGCGAGATTGGCTTCACGATTCTGTCCATGACGCTTTCGCTTGCGGCCGTGTTCATTCCCGTCGTCTTCATGGGCAGCATCGTCGGGCGCCTGCTGCATGAATTTGCGCTCACGATCATCGTCGCGATTCTGATCTCGGGGCTCGTGTCGATCACACTCACACCGATGCTCTGCGCACGCATCCTAAAGAGCGAGCACGGGCGCAAGCACAATGTTTTCTATCGCGCGAGCGAAGGGGTCTTCAACGCGATGCATCGCGGCTACGACAGATCCTTGCGCTGGAGCCTCGCCCACCGCCCCGTCATCTTCACGATTTTCCTCTTGAGCTTCGCCGGCACCTACGGGCTCTACTCGATCATGCAGCAGGATTTCCTGCCGAGCGACGATTACGGCCAGCTCCACGGAAGCGTGCAGACGCTCCCCGGGACGTCATTCGATCAATATGTCGAGTATACCCGCCAAGTCGCGGATATCGTGCAGAAGGACGACAACGTCTCCGGCGTTCAATGGGACGAGGAAGGCGAGATCAACATCGCTCTCAAGCCCTTCGATCAGCGCAAGCTCAATGCCGACGAGATCGCAAACGAGTTGCGGGCAAAGCTGCGCGGGATTCCCGGGACGGCCGTCACGATCGTCAATCAGCCGATCCTGCGTGTGGGCGCGCGGGGTTCGCGCGCCAATTATCAATACACGCTCAAAGGCCTCGACCTGAAAGTGCTCGAGGACACGTCGGTCAAGCTGTTGCGCGCGCTCCAGCGGGACCCGACCTTCATCGGGGTGAACAGCGACCACGATTTCGCCTCCCAATCGGTGCAGGTCGACATCGACCGCGACCGCGCCGCCTCGCTCGGCATCACGCCCGATCAGATCGAAGGCGCGTTAGGCGCCGCTTTCGGCGGCGAACAGGTGTCGCAGATCTACACCTCGATCGACCAGTACCAGGTGGTGCTGGAGCTCTTGCCGCAATATCAGGAGGACGCGGCGGCCTTGTCGCGGCTCTATCTGACCGGCAAAGACGGCGCGATGGTGCCCTTGGATGCGGTGACCAAGATCAAGCGCGGCCTCATGCCGTTGACCGTCAACCACTCGGGTCAGATCCCTTCGATCACCATCTCCTTCGACCTCGCGCCCGGTAAAGCCTTGAGCGACGCCGTCGCCGGAATGGACCGGGCGATTGGTGAGATCGGGCTGCCCTCGACCGTGCAGGGCGCCTTCGCCGGCACGGCGGCGGCCTTCCAGAGCTCCAACGGCAATATGGGCCTTCTGCTCCTGATCGCGATCATCACCGTCTATATCGTGCTCGGCGTCCTCTATGAGAGCTTCGTCCATCCCTTCACGATCTTGTCGGGATTGCCTTCCGCCGCCTTGGGCGCGCTCATCACGCTTCGCATCGCCGGCATGCCGCTTACCGTCTACGCCTTCGTCGGCATGATGATGCTGGTCGGGATTGTGAAGAAGAACGCGATCATGATGATCGACTTCGCGCTCAACCGTCAGCGCGCCGACAGGCTCATCCCGCCGGAGCAGGCGATCTTCGAAGCGGCCATGATCCGCTTCCGGCCGATCATGATGACGACCATGTCGGCGATGATGGGAACGCTCCCCATTGCGCTCGGCACCGGCGTGGGCGCCGCCTCGCGCCGGCCCTTGGGCCTTTGCGTCGCCGGCGGCCTTCTGTTCTCGCAGCTTCTGACGCTCTACATTACCCCAGTGCTCTACACCTATCTCGATCGCCTCGGCAGCCGGTTCGACTTTGGTGCCCGCCGGCGCGCGAGCGCATCGCCGGCGGAATAAAGGCGGAGGGTAACCTCCGATGAACATGTCGCGGAAGTTCATCGAACGCCCCGTGATGACGACGCTGCTGATGGCCGCGCTGGTGATTTTCGGCGTGTTCGGGTACCTCACGCTTCCCGTCAGCGAACTCCCGAACGTCGATTTCCCGACCATCCAGGTCTCGGCGAGTCTTCCCGGTGCAGACCCCGAGACGATGGCTTCGGCGGTCGCAACGCCGCTCGAGAATGCGTTTGCGACCATCCCTTCCATCGACAGCATGACGTCGTCGAACCAGCTCGGGCGCACCAGCATCACGCTCCAGTTCCGACTCGACCGCAACATCGATGCCGCGGCGCAGGACGTGCAGGCCGCGATCTCCGCCACCGCACGGCGGATGCCCAAGGCGATGCCGACCCCGCCCACCTACCGCAAAGTCGACCCGTCCTCGGCGCCCGTTTTTATACTCTCGCTCTATTCAAAGACCGTTCCCGTCTACAAGGTCGACCAATACGCGCGCAGCGTTCTCGCTCCGCAATTGTCGATCCTGGACGGCGTCGCGCAGGTTACGATCTTCGGCGGAACGAAATACGCCGTCCGCATCCAGGCCGATCCGAGCGCGCTCGCCGCGCGCCATATGGGCATCAACGAGCTCGTCGACGCCGCCAATCTCTTGAACACCAATCAGCCGACCGGAACCGTGAACGGCCCGTCCAAGGCGGCGGTCATTCACGCCGAAGGCCAACTGATGAATGCGGATGCTTTTCGCAAGCAGATCATCGGGTTTCGCAACGGCGCGCCGGTGACCTTTGGCGACGTGGCCAATGTCGTCGACACCGTCGAGAACACGCGTACCGCGGATTGGCTGAACAAGGATCTCTCGGTCAACCTCATGATCCAGCGCCAGCCCGGCTCGAACACGATCACGGTCGTCGACGAGATCAAAAGGATCCTGCCGCAATTCCAGGCGCAACTTCCCGCCGCGATCCAGCTCGCGCTTTTCTACGACCGCAGCCAGACGATCCGGGCCGCAATCAACGATGTCCAGAAGACGTTGGTGATCGCGGGCCTCCTCGTCGTTCTCGTCATCTTCATCTTCCTGCGGCGCGTTTCCGCAACATTCATCCCCTCGGTCGCGCTTCCCATCGCGGTCATCGGCACCTTTGCCGGCATGTCGCTTTTGGGCTTCAATCTCGACAATCTCTCGCTGATGGCGTTGACGCTCTCCGTCGGCTTCGTCGTCGACGATGCCATCGTGATGCTCGAGAACATCGTCCGCCACGTGGAGGCGGGCGAGAACCCCTATGAAGCGGCGCTCAAAGGCTCGCGCGAGATCGGATTCACGATCCTCTCCATGACGGTCTCGCTGGCCGCGGTCTTCATTCCCGTCGTCTTCATGGGCAGCATTGTCGGGCGGCTTTTGCACGAATTCGCACTGACGATCATCGTCGCCATCCTCATCTCGGGCCTCGTTTCGATCACGCTCACGCCGATGCTCTGCGCCCGCATCTTGAGGAGCGAGCACGGAAAGCGCCACAACGCGCTCTATCGCTTGAGCGAGGCCGGCTTCAATCTCGTCCATCGCGGCTACGAAAGGAGCCTGCGCTGGAGCCTCGCGCACCGCCCGATCATTTTTCTGCTCTTCGTCGCGAGCTTCGTCGGCAGCTATGGCCTCTTTCGGATTATGCAGCAGGATTTCATGCCGAGCGACGATTACGGGCTCCTGCACGGCAGCGTCCAGACGCTGCCGGGGACATCGTTCGACCAATATATCGCCTATACCGCCGAAGCCTCGCGCATCGTCGAGAAGGACGAGAACGTCGCGAGCGTCCAGTCGAACGAAGAGGGCGAGCTCAACATCGCGCTCAAGCCGCAAGCCGAACGGAAGCTTTCCGCCGATCAGATCGCGGTGGAGCTCAGGGCCAAGCTGCGCGGCATTCCGGGCACCGCGATCACCATCATCAATCAGCCGATCATTCGGGTGGGCGCGCGGGGCTCGCGCTCCAACTACCAGTACACGCTCAAAGGCCTCGATCTGAAAGTGCTCGAGGATACGTCTGTCAAGCTGTTGCGCGCGCTCCAGCAGGACCCGACCTTTGTCGGGGTCAACAGCGACCACGATTTCGCGACGCAATCGGTGCAAGTCGATATCGATCGCGACCGCGCGGCGTCCCTGGGGATCACGCCCGACCAGATCGAAGGCGCGCTAGGAGCGGCGTTCGGCGGCGAGCAGGTGTCCCAGATCTACACCTCGATCGATCAGTACCTCGTCATCCTCGAATTGCTGCCGCAATATCAGCGGGACGCATCGGCCTTGTCGCAGCTCTATCTCTCCGGCAAGGACGGCTCGATGATTCCCTTGGATGCGGTGACGAAGATCAGGCGCGGACTCATGCCGCAGACGATCAATCACTCCGGCCAGATTCCCTCGATCACCATCTCGTTTGATCTCGCGCAAGGGAAGGCGCTCAGCGATGCGCTCGCGGGAATGGACCGCGCGATCGGAGAGATCGGGCTGCCCTCGACGATCCAGGGAAGCTTTTCCGGAACGGCTGCGGCCTTCCAGAGCTCGAACAGCAATATGGGCCTTCTGCTGTTGATGGCGATCCTCACCGTCTACATCATCTTGGGCGTCCTCTACGAAAGCTTCGTCCATCCGCTGACGATCCTTTCGGGGCTGCCCTCGGCGGCGCTCGGCGCGCTGGCGACCCTCTATATCGCCGGCATCCCGCTCACGATCTACGCCTTCGTCGGAATGATGATGCTCGTCGGCATCGTGAAGAAGAATGCCATCATGATGATCGACTTCGCGCTCCAGCGGCAGCGCGGCGACGCGCTGGTGCGGCCCGAGCAGGCGATCTTCGAGGCGGCGATGATCCGCTTCCGGCCGATCATGATGACGACCATGTCGGCGATGATGGGAACGCTCCCCATTGCGCTCGGCACGGGCGTGGGTGCTGCCTCGCGCCGGCCTTTGGGGCTTTGCGTCGCGGGCGGTCTTCTGTTCTCGCAGCTGCTGACGCTCTACATCACGCCCGTTCTCTATATTTATCTTGACCGGATCGGCGGCCGGATCGGCTTCCGCCCGCGCCGCCGCGCGACCGCTACCCCGGCGGAGTGAATCGCCGCCCCGGCGCGGATTTGCCCTCAAGTTTGCGCCTTCTTTCCGGTGTGATAGCCTCCAAAACCCTCGGCTGGAGAACGATTTCGTTGCGTTGGCGGGGATTGGATAATTTGAGAAAATCGGTCGCCGTGCTGTGCATGGCGCTCGCCGTCATGCTTTCCGGCCAGTCCTATATCTCGTTGATGGACCGCATCGAGCACGCGCATCACCACGCGCATTTTGCCAATCCGCTGGCAGGCGAGGTCGCGTTCTGTCTGGGCGACCACGACGCCTGTGGTCATCACCACCACGGCGGAGCAGATGACGCGCACCATCATTCGCACGGGGGCACATCCGGCACGACCGAGCATCAGCACGGTGATGCCGCGATCATGTTCTTGGCGGCGCAGAGCTTCGTCTTGAGCCTCTGCCCGGTTCCATCGCCGCGCTGCGAGCTCGAACCGCCGACGCTCGCAAGCTTCCACCCGCGCGGCCCGGATCATCCTCCCAAAGCTGACCTCGAAGCTCGCGTTTGAAGACCTGCGCGCGTGCGCATGACGCACGTGCGCTGTCGCGATTTGATTCGAGGTACCCATGGAAACGCACACTTCCACGGGCACGTGTTCGCGCCTGGCGATCTTTTCGGTCGCCGCGCTGATCGGCGTTGCCCAATTACCGGCGGCCAAAGCCGAACCCGCACCGCCTTATCGTCAGCTTTTGCTTCAGGCGCAGATGGCCGCCCCGAGGCTCGCCGAGAGCGCCGCGACTGTTCGTGTTTCGGAAGGGCTTTCCCTGCAAGCGACGGCGCGGCCCAATCCTGCTCTTGAATTCGAAGCGGAGAACTTTGGGCGATTTGGAGGCTCCAATAGCGTGGCGGACGCGCAGCAACAAACGCTGAGCGTCGGTCAGCTGATCGAGCTCGGGGGAAAGCACGAAGCACGAATCTTGGCCGGCGAAGCCGGCGTCAACGCGGCCCAGCTCCGGAACCGCGAGGTCGTCATCGACTTCGGCTACGATCTCGCGCTCGGCTATGCTGCGGCCGAAGTCGCGCAAGGACGCGTCGTGCTCTTTGACGACGCGCTGATGGCCGCGCAGGAGGACCTGCGGGCCGCACGCGCTCTGGTGAACGCGGGCCGAGAGGCCGATGTCCGTGCCGTGCAAGCCGAAGCCGCGGTCGCCGCCGCGCAGGCCGACCTCGAGGCCGCACGGGCAAGCGCCCAAAGCGCCTTCTCGCTTCTCGCAAGCCTCGCCGGCGTTCCGCAGCCTTACAGCGGCGTGGATTCCTCGCTCCTGCCGCTTGCGAACAACCTGCCGCTTCCTCCCGCGCAGCCCCCGCTCATCACACCCGCGGTGGCCGCGGCGACGGCCGAGCGCGACGCCGCGATGCGGCGCATCGCCGTCGAGCAGACCCGCGCGGTGCCCGACGTTATGGCATCGTTGGGCGTCCGGCGCTTGGCCGGAGACAATGCGACGGCATTCGTTGGAGCGTTGTCCGTGCCGCTGCCCTTGTTCGACAGAAATCGCGGCAATATCGCCGCGGCTCTCGGTCAACGCGATGCGGCAGAAGCCCGCCTCAGTCAGGCGCGATTGGAAGCCGAGAACGGCTATCGCTCCGCGGCGGCGCAAGCGCTCGCCGCGAACGCGCGGCTTGCCGCGGGAACCCAGGCAGAATTGGCGGCTGAAGAAGCCTACCGGCTCGCGCGCGTTGGCTATGATGCGGGCCGCACTCCGCTGATCGAATTGCTGCTCGCGCGGAGGAATTTGACGTCTGCGCAGGCTTTGGAGCTCGAAGCACGTCTTGCGCGCATCAACGCCGAAGCGGCGCTGGCGCGTCTCTTGGGCAAAATTCCGTTCGGAGAAACGCCATGAGCACGGTCACGCGCACAATCCTGATCGCGAGCGGGTTCATCATCGCGGGTGCGGGCGGCTACACCATCGCGCGATTGACGGGGCCCGACGCGCCGCCGCCCCCGCCGGCCGCTGCCGCGCCCGCGGCCGCAAATGAAGTCAAAGTCGATGCCTCCTATCTCGCCGTCGTCGGCATCAAGACGGAAAGCGTAGCGGCCGGCGACTTGAGCGCCGACGTACTTGCGCCCGCGACCGTCACCGCCGCGCCCGAAGGGATGGCCGTCGTCACCGCGCATGCCGCAGGTTCCATTGTGCGCCTCACCAAGCGATTGGGCGATCCAGTCAAGGCCGGCGAAATGTTGGCGATCGTCGAAAGCCGCGACGCGGCGGCGATGGTCGCCGACCGCACGGTCGCCGAGTCCAAGGCTGCGCTCGCACGTTCGACGCTCGCGCGCGAACAGGAACTCTACAATCAGCGGGTCACGCCGCGTCAGGACCTCGAGCGCGCGCAAGCCGAGCTCGCGGCCGCGGAAGCGGAAGTGCGCCGCGCGCGCGACGCCGCGGCCGCGGCTCATCTCACCGCCGATGGCCAGATCGCGGTGACGAGCCCGCTGACCGGCAGAATCACGTCGGCTTATGCCGCCCTCGGCACCTTTGTCCAAGCCGAGACCGAATTGTTCCGCATTGTAGATCCCAATTTCATCCAGATCGAGGCTGCCGTTCCGGTCATGGATGCGCAGCGGATCGAGGCCGGCGATCCGGCGAAGCTGTCGACGCCGTCCGGCGCCACGCTTGGCGCCACCGTGCGCTCGATCACACCCACGGTAAACGAGCAGACGCGCACGACGACGGTCGTGCTTGCCCCTTCCGCCAATCATGAGCCGCTCTCGCCCGGCGAGATCGTCCAGGCCGACATTGTGCCCAAACGCGCGGCGATGGCAGGCGTCGTCGTGCCGGAAGACGCTGTGCAGAACATCGAAGGCCGCACCTCCGTGTTCGTGCGCACGGCGACCGGATTCAAGGTCCAGCCCGTGGTCGTCGGAATCCGCAGCGCCGGCCGCGTCGCGATCGTGTCCGGACTTGATCCCGGCACGACGATCGCGACCACCAATGCCTTCTTCTTGAAAGCCGAGCTCGGCAAAGGCGCGGGAGAAGAGGAATGATTTCGCGGATTCTCTCGCTTTCGGTCCAGGCGCGCTGGTTCGTGGTGTTCTTGACCGCCATCGTCGCGGCCTACGGCTTCTATGAAGTGAACCGGCTGCCGATCGATGCGCTTCCCGACATCACCAACAAGCAGGTGCAGATCAACACGCTGGCGCCGGCACTGGGGCCCGAAGAGGTCGAGAAGCGCGTCACGTTTCCGATCGAGACCGCGCTCTCAGGTCTCGCCGGCGTCGAGAGCACGCGCTCCTTCTCACGCAATGGCTACGGCCAGGTGACGGCGATCTTCCGCGAGGACATGAATCTCTACTTCATGCGCCAGCAGGTGGCCGAGCGCTTAGCGCAGGCCAAGCCCAATCTCCCGCCCGGTATCGAGCCGCAAATGGGGCCGGTTTCCACCGGCTTGGGCGAGATCTTCATGTACACGGTTGAGTACGCCAATCCCGACGGCAAAGGCGCGACTGTTCGTGACAGCCAGCCGGGCTGGCAAAGCGATGGTTCTTATCTGACCGCCGAGGGCGAGCGGCTGACCGACGAAGTGGCGCGGCTCGCCTATTTGCGCACCGTGCAGGACTGGATCTTGCGGCCGCAGCTTCGCGTCGTGCCGGGAGTCGCCGACATCGACTCGCTCGGCGGCTACGAAAAAGAATATGTCGTCGAGCCCGATCCGACGAAGCTCGCTTCTTATGGAATCTCCTATTCCGAGATCGCGCGGGCGCTCGAAGCCGCCAATCTTTCGGTGGGCGCGAATTACCTCCAGCGCGCGGGCGAAGCCTATCTCGTCCGCGCCGATGCCCGCATCCGCTCGATCGACGAGGTTGCCCGCGCGGTGATCCTCACCCGCAACGGCATTCCCGTCATGGTCAAGGACGTCGCCGATGTGCGCATCGGCGGCGAGCTTAGGCGCGGGGCGGCGAGCAAGAACGGGTACGAGGTCGTGATCGGCACGACGCTCATGCTCGCGGGCGAAAACAGCCGCATCGTCGCGAGCGCGGTGCGCAACAAGCTCATGGAGATCCGTAACAATCTCCCACCAGGCATCGTCGCCAATGTCGCGCTCGACCGCTCGCAGCTTGTCAATGCGACCATCACGACGGTGGTGGAGAACCTCGCTATCGGCGCGCTGCTCGTCATCGCCACCCTGTTTCTGATCCTAGGCAACGTCCGCGCCGCGACGATCGCCACGCTCGTCATTCCGCTCTCGATCCTGATGAGCGCGACGGGCATGAACGCGATGAACATCTCCGGCAATCTGATGAGTCTGGGCGCGCTCGATTTCGGCCTCATCATCGATGGCGCCGTCATCATCGTTGAGAACACGCTGCGCCGCATCGCCGAGCGGCAGAAGCGCGAAAGACGCGTGCTCAGCAAAGAGGAGCGGCTCTCCGAAGCCGTGCACTCCTCGCAGGAGATGGTGCGGCCAACAGTTTACGGCCAGATCGTGATCTTCCTCGTCTTCGTGCCGTGCCTCACCTTCCAGGGCGTCGAGGGCAAGATGTTCTCGCCCATGGTCATCACGCTCATGCTGGCGCTCGCCTCAGCCTTTGTCCTGTCGCTGACCTTCGTGCCCGCGATGGTCGCGCTTCTCGTGCGCGGCCGCGTCGCCGAGCGGGAGGTCGCGTTTATCCGCGGCGCCAAGCGGCTCTATCAGCCGATCTTGGGCCAGACGCTGATCCATCCGCTACCCTTCATCGCGGCGGGAATCGCGGTGTTCTCGGCTGCGCTGGCGACGTTCGTGTTCGTGGGCCGGGTCTTCATGCCGACGCTGGACGAGACCAATTTCAATCTCTCTTCCGTGCGCATTCCCTCGACCTCGATCGAGCAATCGGTGAAGCTCGATCTCCCGCTCGAACGCGCGATGCTTACCTTGCCCGAAGTAAGCCTCGCCTTTTCCAAGGCAGGTACCGCAAGTCTCGCGGCCGATCCAATGCCGCCCAACGCGTCCGATAATTACGTGATGCTGAAGCCCAAGAGCGAGTGGCCGGCGGGAGTCAAAACCAAGGACGACGTGCTGAAAAGGATCGAGCAGGTCACCGCGCCCGTCGTCGGCAACTGGTACGAGATCACCCAACCGATCCAGATGCGCTTCAACGAGTTGATCGGCGGGGTCAGGAGCGACGTCGCGGTTGCGATCTACGGCGACGATCTCGATCAGATGAGCGCGTCGGCGAACCGCATCGCGAGCGCGCTTGCGAAAGTCAGAGGCGTCGCCGATTTGCGCGTCGCCCAGACGCAAGGCTTCCCGACCTTCGACGTCAAGTTCAACCGCGACGCCATCGGGCGTTACGGACTCACCATGGAGGACGTCGCCGACTCGGTCTCGGCCGCGCTTGGCGGGCGTCCCGCCGGGCTCCTGTTCGACGGCGACCGGCGCTACCAGATCGTAGTACGCGTCGCCAACGCGCAGAGGAACGATCTGGAAGCGCTGGGCTCGCTCCCCATCATGTTGCCGGCGGAGAAGGAAGGCTTGAGGCGATCGGTGCCGCTGCGTCAGCTCGCGAGCTTCGGATTCTCCGAAGGCTTGAACGAGATCAGCCGCGACAACGGCAAGCGCCGCATTTTCGTTGAGGCCAATGTGCGCGGCCGCGACATCGGTTCCTTCGTCGATGAAGCCCAAGCGAACATCGCGCGCGACGTGAAATTGCCGCCGGGCTCATGGACCGAATGGGGCGGGCAATATCAGAATCTCCAAGAGGCGGTGCAGCGGCTGGAGATCGTGATCCCGGTCTGCATGATCCTGATCTTCGCGACACTCTATATGTCGCTCGGCAATATGGTGCTGTCGCTCGCCGTCTTCACCGGTGTGCCTTTGGCAGTCGCGGGCGGCGTCTTCGCGATCGCCTTGCGCGGGATTCCGTTCTCGGTCTCGGCGGCGGTGGGCTTCATCGCGGTCTCGGGCGTGGCGGTCTTGAACGGGCTCGTACTCATGGCCTCGATCCGGCGAAGATTGGAGATGGGCGAGGACGTGAGCAGCGCGATCTTCAACGGCGCGCTCGAGCGCGTGCGCCCCGTGCTGATGACGGCGCTCGTGGCCTCGCTCGGCTTCGTGCCGATGGCGATCGCGACAGGCACGGGTGCCGAGGTGCAACGGCCGCTCGCGACCGTCGTCATCGGCGGGTTGATCACCTCGACGGCGCTGACGCTGTTCGTCTTGCCGGCGATCTGCGGCCTGATCCTGCGGCAGCGCGGCTCCTTGCGGTCAGTAGCGGAACGTGTGGCCTAGGCGGATTGAGAACTGCGCCGTTTGCGGCTCGAATGTCGTTCCCGGAATGAGCGCGTTCTGGCCGAGCGAGATGAAGAGCTCCTGTCCCGGCTCGTATTCCCAGCGATAGCGCAGCGAGACGCCCATGGCCTGGCTGATGTTGTCGTATTGCGCCTGGGCGATGATTTGCATGTCGGGCGTGAAATTGATGCCGCCGCCGATCTGCAAGATGTGGATCGCGACGTGACCGGTCGGGAGGCGAATGTAGGTCGCGATATAGCGCGGAATGAACTCGAAATACTGGTTCGGACGGAAGGTGATGGTCGCGTCCGACTTCAAGTAGCTGCCATTATAGAAGCTGCAGCATTCGACCTGCCAATCGACGGCCCAGAACCGCGCCCGCGTCGTCACGATGTGAGGCGCGACATTGGTCCAGTCGTAACTTCCCTGGAGCACGGGCACGCCGCGCGGCGCGCAGAGAGACGTAGGATCGCCCGTCGCCAGGCAGAACGCCGCCGGGACGTTCTCGTGATAATTGTAGACGTTGAGATCATAGGCGTCCGCCTGCTGGGATTCGACTTCACCCCAGAGCCTCAACTGGCTCGATTGGATCCTGTCGTCGAGGCCGGTGATGAGGAGCCCCTGCGCGCCGAACAAGAGCCAGCGCAGGAACGGATCGCGATAGCGGGTTTTCTCCGAGACCATGGCCTCGTAGTCGCGGATACCGGGACGATTGAGATAACCCAAGGCCGGCGCGAAATCCTGTCCCACTTGGCGGTAGATGAGCTCGCCCGCCCAAGGCTCGTTGGGGAAATTCAACACGCCGCCGAAAGAGTCATCCTGCCCCTGCACGTTCGAGAAACTGCGCTGGTAATAGAGTGAGCCCTGGAGGATGTCGTCGCCGATGAAATGTGAATCGAGATACTGGAAATCGGCGCCCGCTAGCGTGTTGCGGGTGAGGCCGGTCGGATCGCCATTGGTGACGATGAAGCCGACCTTCGACTCGCCAAGGACGGGCTCTGTCATGCGCAACACCGACAAGTCCTGCGCCGGGGTGCCGAGCTTATGGTTGGTATGGGCGAACAAACCCCCGACGCCGATATCGTCGTACTCGCCCGACAGCTTTGCGCCGCCGAAGATCGTCACCGGCGTGCCGTTGATGAGACCGACATTGCGCGAAAAAAACGGCTGGCCATTCGGCGCATTGTCGAAGGGCGCGATGAAGGCAAGGCCGCCGAACTCGTAGCTCGGCGCATCCTGCAAGAAGAAGTCGCGGCTTTCGGGGATGAAGAGCGAAAAGCGCGTGGTGTTGACCTGCCGGTCGTCCAAGGGGCTGTCGGAAAAATCCGGGTTCAAGGTTCCGGTAAGCGTCAGCGCCTGCGCGAGCTTGTAATTCGCGACCACGCCCGCCGTGCCGCTGAAGGCGTCCCTCGTCACCGGCTGCCAATCGTGCTTGTAAGCGAGGCGGCCATAGACTTTGACGTCGAGCCCGATGCCGACATTGGTGCCCTCGATGCCGGTGAGCACGCCCTCTTGCGAGATGTCGTCGGTTGGGATCGCCGGATTCTGCGTTGCCCAGCGGACGCGTTCCGCTTTGCGCCGGATCTGGCGGAGGAAGTCGAAGCCCCATTCCGCGCGCGACGGATCATACGAAAGATCGCGGAAGGGGATGGCGACCTCGGCAACCCAGCCATCCGAGACGATGCGCGTCCGCATCTCCCAGATCGTGTTCCAGCGGGTGAGATCGCCGGTATTGTACTGGATCAATCCGTCTTCGTGCGCGCCGGCCGCGCCCACCTCGAACTCGTACCCGTTCTTCCGCGTGTAGTTGGGATCGAGCGCGATGCGGAACTCGTCCTCGGCAAAGACAGGGCCATCGCGGGTCATGCCCCGCACGATGATCTTGTCGGGCTCGTCGTCGTAGCAATAGATGGCGAAATAGAGATTGTTCTCGTCATAGAGAATCCGAACGACCGTGCGCTCGGTCGCGGGGGCGCCCTGGTTCGGCTCGACTTGGCGAAAATCGTCGAGGATCTCCGCCTTCGCCCACACCGGGTCCGACAAGTCGCCGTCGATGACGGGCGCTTCGGAGGGATCGATCTTGACCGCATGCGCGATGTGGGTCGGTGCCGGCGGGGGCGTTACTGCGGGTTGAGCGGCCAAGCTGGTGCTCAGCAACAGATAGCCTGCGCCCGCCAGTACGACGGTGCTTCGCGCCAATAGAATCCCCCTCAACAAGCCCCCCGGGATCGTGGGACGATACAGATGTTTCAAAGCGAAGCAAGGATGATATATTTGCTTTGCCAGTCAGGTTGCCCGGCCGCGAGGCGCGGGGAATTTCGCCGCCGTTCGGAGGCCGCATGTCGCTGCACCTGAGCAAGCTCACGGCTTCACTCATCGCGGCGATTGTCGTCACGCTGCCGATCAATGCGCTTGCAGCCGATCAATCAGCACCTGCGAGTGCGCCGCTGAGACTCGTGCAGCGCATCCCCATGCCCGGCGTGACGGGGCGGATGGATCACTTGGGCATCGACCTTGCCGGCAATCGGGTGTTTGCCGCCGCGCTCGGCGACAATCAGAACACCGTGGAAGTCGTCGATTACAAGGCTGGCAAGCGCATCGCCAGCATCAAAGGCCAGAGTAAGCCCCAGGGCGTGTTCTACTCGGGCGAGTTCAAGCGGCTGTTCGTGGCGAATGGCGACGGCGGGACATACAGCGTTTTCCGCGAGGATTTGACACCGGTCACGAGCGTGCCCCTTGGTATCAACCCGAACCATGTCGGCTACGACGGGATAGCGAAATATCTCTACGTCGCCTTCCGTGACGCGAACGCCGGACATCTTGCGATCGTCGATACGCAGAGCGGCAATCGCGTCGGCGACATCAAGACCGACGCGCTCCCGGGCGGCATCAAGTTCGAGAGCCAAGGCCCGCGGATCTTTGTCACGCTGCAAGGCGTGAACAAGCTCGGCGTCGTCGACCGCAACAGACGCGAACAGATCGCGACTTGGCCCCTCACGCAGCTCGTCCAGTCCTTGGCGCTGGATGAAGCCCATCACCGGGTTTTCGCGGGCGGACGCGTTCCGGCGAAGCTCTTCGTCTTCGACACCGAATCGGGCAAACAGATTGCCGCGCTCGATTGCGTCTCGGGGATCGACGATCTCTGGTACGACGCACGGCGCCAGCGCATTTACGCCACCGGCATCGACGGCATCGCCGTCTACGATCAGACCGATCCCGATCACTACACGCCGATGAGGAAGGTCGAGAGCGCGCCGGGTGCAGCGACCTCGCTCTGGGCACCAACGCTCGATCGCCTGTTCGTCTCGGCGCCCAAGAGCGGAAACAACGACGCGGCGATCCTGGTTTTCGAGCCGCAAGGAGGATGAAAATGAGAAATGGAATCGCACTGAGTCTGGCGTTGCTTGTCTTCCCGAGTCTGGTTCATGGCCAGGGCTCGAACGCGTTGCCGCTCTCGCAGCGCATCGCGCTTCCCAATGTCGACGGTCGCATGGATCACATGGGCATCGACGTCGCCGGCCAGCGCCTGTTTGCCACCGCCTTCGACAATCACACGCTCTCCGTGATCGACTTGAAAGCGGGAAAGCAGCTTTCGATCATTCCCAATCTCGATGAGCCGCAGGGCGCTTATTACGATGCCGCCACCAATCACCTCTTTGTCTCCGCCGGCGGCGACGGCTCGGTGAAGATGTTCGACGGCAAGACCTTTCAGCTGTTGCAGACGATCAAATATTCGGCGGATTCCGACAACTTACGCTACGACGCCAAGAACAAGCACGTCATCGTCGGCTATGGCGGGGAGAAGTTCATCTACGGCGCGCCCGCGCGCTCACAAGGCGACGGTGCGATGGGGATCATGGATTTGCAGGGCAAGAAGGTGAGCGAGATCCCGACGGACGCGCACCCCGAATCCTTCCAGCTCGAGCAGATGGGAACCCGTATCTTCATCAACGTCCCGGACAAGAAGGAAATTCAGGTCGCCGATCTTGCCACCGGCAAGACGGTCGCCCACTGGCCGGTCGCCTGCACCGACAATTTCCCCATGGCGCTCGATGAGCCCCATCACCGGCTGATCGTCGCCTGCCGCGAGCCTTCGGCATTGGCGGTGTTCGACACGACATCCGGCAAGCAAGTGACCCAGGTTCCCGTCGACCGGGGCCTGTTCTCTGATGACATCTTCTATGATGCGGCCAAGAGCCGGATCTATGTCGTCGCGAGGACCGCGGCCGGAAACGATCAGCGGGCGCCTGGACCCGGCATGCTCGAGATCATCCAGCAGAAGGACGCCGATCATTACGAGAAGCTCGGCACGCAGCCGACCGGCTTCGGCGCGCAGACGGGGTTCTTCTCGGCCCCCTTGCAGAAGCTCTTCGTCGCGACGCGCAAGCAGCAGGGCGGAGCGGGCGGCGAGATTCTCGTCTACGACACGAAATAGAACGCGAGTGATCGCGCGGTAAGGAATGAAACAGTGAACATTGCCGAAAAACTCGGCGGGAGGAAAACATGAAAACCGGTCTCGCATATGCCGCTGCGCTGCAACTGCTCGTTTTGCCGGGTTTGGCTTTTGCGCAAACGGCTCCGCAGCCTCAAAAAGCGCCTGTGTTGACATTTCTTGGCAGGATCCCTCTCCAGATCGACGGCCGGATCGATCACACCAGCATCGATTTGATGGGTCAGCGCCTGTTTTCGGCTGGCTTCGGCAGTAACACTGTCGAGGTCATCGATCTCAAAACGAACAAGGTTACCAAGGAGATCAAGGCCCTCAACAAACCGCAGAACACGTATTACGTCCCTTCCGTCAATCGCGTGTTTGTTTCCAACCAGGGCGACGGGACGGTGAAGATTTTTGACGGCACTACCTTCGCGCTTCAGAAAACGGTGCAGCTCTCCTCCGATGCCGACAACATCCGCTACGACGCGCGCCGCCGCCATGTTCTCATCGACTACGGTGGAGAGAAATTTATCAATGGCAGGGTCCAAGGCGGGGCAGGTCTGAAGGACGGGGCGGTCGCGGTTCTGGACTTGGATGGCAACAAGGTGGGCGAGATTCCGACCGGCGGGCAGCCGGAGTCGCTTCAGCT